>JBDNSL010000003.1:0-90243 GCA_047719095.1 Acetobacter sp. | reverse complement strand
GCCTGATGGCAGACCTGAAAACCGCAATGAAGGCAGGCGAGAGCGCGCGCGTTGCAACCATCCGCATGGTTACGGCCAAGCTCAAGGACGTGGAAATTGCGGGCCGCGCGAAGGGGCATGACGGTTTGAGCGAGGAGGAAGGCGTGTCCGCCCTGCGCGGCATGATCAAATCCCGCACGGAATCTGCCACATTGTACCGCGATGCCGGACGCCCCGAACTGGCTGACAAGGAAGAGGCCGAAATTGCCGTAATCCGTGGTTACCTGCCGCCTGAACTGGACGAGGCAACCCTGAACGCCGCCGTGGCGGAAGCGATTGCCTCCACAGGTGCTACCTCCATGAAGGATATGGGTAAGGTCATGGGGGTGCTTAAAGGCAAATTTGGCGCAGCACTGGACATGGGTCGGGCCAGTGCCGCCGTAAAGGCGCTGCTGGGTTAAGGTTTAGGGTGGCAACTGCTTCAAATGGCCATTGATTCCAACTTTCTGGATGAACTGCGCGCACGCACCCCCATAACGTCCGTGATCGGGCGTAGGGTCAAGCTTGCGCGCTCGGGCCGGAATTGGAAAGGCTGCTGCCCGTTCCACGGGGAAAAAACCCCCTCGTTTTATGTGTATGACGACCACTTCCATTGCTTTGGCTGCGGTGTGCATGGCGATGTTATTTCTTTTGTCATGCAGATGGAGGGCAAAAACTTCCCCGAGGCGGTGGAGGAACTCTCCAGTGCCGCAGGCATGGAAGTGCCAAAGGACAACCGCGTCACGCGTGAGCAGGTGGCCCATGTCCGCTCCTTGGAGGATGTGCTGGAGGCAGCGCAGGCGGTGTGGTCCGCAGCCCTTTACAAGCCGGAGGGGCGTGCCGGGCTGGACTACCTTCTGGGGCGCGGTCTTACGCGGCAGACCATAGCTGCATTTGGGCTGGGCTGGGCGAGTGCTGGGCGCGGACATCTGGTGGAGGCCCTTGCGCCACAGGGTATTACGCCCGAGCAGATGGCGCAGGCCGGACTGATGCGGATGGATGAGGATGGGCGGCCCAAGGGCGAGCTGTTCTGGGGGCGAGTGACGTTTCCCATCCGGGACCGTAAGGGCCGTCTGGTCTCTTTCGGGGGGCGTATTCTGGGCGATGGGCAGCCAAAATATCTGAACGGGCCGGAAACCCCGCTGTTTTCCAAGCGCAGGCTTCTGTTCGGTCTGGACCGCGCCCGTGCGGCCGTGCGTGCGCCAAGGCCCAAGGGTGTGGCAGCCCCGGACCTGATTGTGGTGGAAGGGTATATGGATGTCATAGCCCTGCATCAGGCAGGCTTTACGGGGGCGGTGGCCCCGTTGGGTACTGCCCTGACGCCAGAACAGCTGGACGTGCTGTGGCAGGTCGACCGTGCGCCCATTTTGTGTTTTGACGGCGATGGCGCAGGCAGGCGCGCTGCGGTCAAGGCGGCGGAAACCGGCCTGCCTTTGCTGGCCCCCGACCACACACTACGCATCTGCCTCCTGCCCGATGGGGAGGACCCCGATAGTCTGGTCCGCCAGCGTGGGGCGGCTTTTGTTGCGGAGTTTTTTGCCGGGGCATCGCCCCTGTCCAGCGTGCTGTTTGACCTGCTGGCGGGGGGGATTAGCAACCCCGGGCCGGAGGAGCGGGCCGCCCTGCGGCGCAGGCTGGCCGATGTTGCCGCCCTTATTCCCGACAAGGCCCTTTCCTCCGAATATCGTGCGACATTGCTGGACCGTTTTTTTGCAACTTTCCGCCAGCAGGGGCGGGGGCGGCAGAAAGGGGGCGCTCCCGGTTTTGCCGCCCCCGGTGCCGTGCAGGATTCGCACACGGTGGATATGAACCACAAGCACGAGTTGCAGCGTCTGATGCTGCTGCTGCTTGTGGAGCACCCGCAACTGGTGACAGAAATGGAAGAAGCCCTGTGCCGCCTTGACTTACCAGTGGATTTTGCGCCATTGCGTGGTGTGCTGCTGGATCTGTCGGCCGAGGGGTGTCTGCCCCAGACGGGGGATAACCTGCGGGCATGGCTGGTGGAACACGCGCAGGAGGCAACTCTGGCGCCGCTCATGCGTGTGGATGGCACGGGCCTGAGCCATGGCGACGTGGAGATTGTTGCCGCCAGAACACGATGGTGGCATTTTTACGGCTTGTTGTACCGTGACCAGTTCATACGAGAGGTTACGGACGATGTGGCCCGTTTTTTTTCGGAAAAAACGGGAGATACCAGCCAGTGGCAGAGATTACAGGCGCGGCTGGAGGCCATGGAGCGCCTGCGCCGTGGCGGACTGGATGATGCGGATATCTGAGCAGAGCCTGAATGTTCCTAAGGGTGTTCCCCTTGACTTCGCGCTCAGTATATCCCACGTCCTGCCCGCCCCGAATAACGTGAACAGTGTAGTGTAATAAACTGGTCGTTCTGTATTCTGTCCGGAATGCAGATGGGGGGAGGAGCAGGTCTGGCATGGCGACAAAAACGGCATCAACGAACGCAGCGCAGGAACAGGATGGTGATTCCAGCCTGTTGGATACTCAGTCATCCGCGGTCAAAAAGCTGATCGCAAAAGGGCGCGAGCGGGGATGCATCACGTTTGATGAGCTGAATGCCGTTCTGCCGCAGGATAAAATGTCCTCCGAACAGATCGAGGACATTATGGCCGTCCTGTCCGAAATGGGCATTCAGGTGGTCGAAAGCGAAGAGAGCGAAGAAGGCGAAGCCCAGAAGCCTGCCGATGACGATGAAGAATCGGATGAGGAAGAGCCTGAAGCCGAGGCCGATGCAGAAGGCCCGGCGGCAGGGAATGTGAACGAAAGCGCAGGCCGCACGGATGACCCCGTCCGGATGTACCTGCGCGAAATGGGCACGGTTGAACTGCTCTCCCGCGAAGGCGAAATCGCCATCGCAAAGCGGATCGAAGCAGGCCGTGATGAAATGATCGGCGGCCTGTGCGAAAGCCCGCTGACCTTCCGCGCCATTATCTCCTGGCACGAGAAAATCCTGAACAATGAAATGCTGCTGCGTGACATTGTGGACCTCGAAGCCATGCAGAGCGGTGGACCGATGGAGGAAGGGGCAGAGGGTGCCGAAGGCGAAGCCTTTGCCGAATCCGAGACCGAAGAGGCCGAAGAGACAGACAGCGAATCCGAAGGCGATATTGAGGGCGAAGGTAGCGGCCTGTCGCTTTCCGCGCTGGAAGAAAAACTCAAGCCAGAGATTCTGGCCCATTTTGCTGAAATCGAACCTCTGTACGAGGCCCTGCGCAAATTGCAGGTGCACCGGATTGAAGCTCTGACATCCGGTGAGGATGTGGATGGCGCGTTCGAAGACAACTACATCGCATTGCGTGACCAGCTGGTGAGCAAGGTTGAGCAGGTTCACCTGCACAACAACCGCATTGAAGATCTGGTGGCCCAGCTCAAGCAGATGTTCCAGCGCCTGAACGTGCTGGAAGGGCGGATGCTGCGTCTGGCCGAAAGCTGCCGTGTCTCCCGCGATGATTTTTTGATGAAATACCGTGGTCGTGAACTGGACCCGGGCTGGATGGACATGGCTGCCGCCCTGCCGGGCCGCTCATGGAAGAACTTTGTGGCCAAGCACGCGCCAGCGGTTGTTGACCTGCGGAACAGCGTGGCGGGTCTGGCGCAGGAAACCGGTCTGCCCATTGGCGAGTTCCGGCGTGTCTATGCAACGGTCGCCCGTGGCGAGCGGGATTCCGCGCGCGCCAAAAAGGAAATGATCGAGGCCAATCTGCGGCTGGTTATTTCCATTGCCAAAAAATATACCAACCGTGGTCTTCAGTTCCTTGACCTGATTCAGGAAGGCAATATCGGCCTGATGAAGGCGGTGGACAAATTTGAATACCGCCGTGGCTACAAGTTCTCCACCTACGCTACGTGGTGGATCAGGCAGGCGATCACCCGCTCCATTGCGGATCAGGCGCGGACCATCCGTATTCCTGTGCACATGATCGAGACCATCAACAAGCTGGTGCGCACCTCGCGCCAGATGCTGCATGAGATCGGGCGTGAACCCGCACCCGAAGAGCTGGCCGAAAAGCTGGGCATGCCGCTGGAAAAAGTGCGCAAGGTGCTCAAGATCGCCAAGGAGCCAATCTCCCTCGAAACCCCGATCGGGGATGAGGAAGACAGCCACCTTGGGGACTTCATCGAAGACAAGTCGGCTGTTATTCCGCTTGATGCGGCTATCCAGACCAACCTGCGTGAAGCTACAACCCGCGTTCTGGCCTCTCTCACTCCGCGTGAGGAGCGTGTGCTGCGCATGCGCTTTGGTATTGGCATGAACACCGACCATACGCTTGAAGAAGTCGGTCAGCAGTTCAACGTTACCCGCGAGCGTATTCGCCAGATTGAGGCCAAGGCGCTGCGCAAGCTCAAGCACCCCAGCCGGAGCCGCAAGCTGCGTTCCTTCCTGGATGATAACTGATCTGGGCTTTCTGGAACCGGTCACACGCATGCAGGTGCAGGTCACCTTCATGCGTATGGACCAGCCCCCGGCAACGCCCGCTCGGGCCTTGCCGCCGGGCTGGGTGCTTGAAAATGACGTGCGCCTGTCCTTGACCCAGTACCGTACCCTGCATTTTGGTGTGGGGCGCAACTGCTGCTGGTGGATGCGGCAGGTTCTGTCAGACAAGGCTTTGGCCAGTCTGCTGGCGACAGCTCCCATAAAAGTTGGCCTGCTGCGTGAGCACGAGCATATTCGCGGTTTTTACGAGCTTAATCTGGGTGACCCGCAGAACATCAATCTGGCCTATTTCGGACTGCTGCCCGAAGCCATAGGGCTGGGTGTTGGCCGGGCTTTTCTGGATGGGGTGCTGCGCCAAGCATGGGCTTATGGCCCGCAGAGCGTGCGGGTCAATACCTGCACGGCGGACCATCCCCGCGCTCTACCGCTCTACCGGCAGATGGGGTTTGAGATCATCCGCCGCGTGGATGAGGAATGGGACGTGCCAGACCGCCTTGGACTGGATATTCCTGCGCATCTGCGCTGCTAAATATCTTGCATTTTCGGGCTGGGTGTGGTTGACACTCCCTTTCCCTGCCGGGCTCAGGCATTGGTCCGGCTATACCCTCGCTTTCTGGCCAGTTCAGAGGCTCCGCTGCCGAAAGGGTTCGGCGTGGATGGGTTGATTGTATCCGAAGGGAGCAAACATGCCACTTTACGAAAGCGTGCTGATCGCACGTAATGATATTTCACAGCAGCAGGTGGACGCTATTCTGGACGGTATTGCCGCTCAGATCGAAGCAGACGGCGGTGCCGTTCGCAAGCGCGAATACTGGGGCCTGCGCAGCCTTTCATACCGCATCAAAAAGAACCGCAAGGGCCATTACGCTCTTCTGGGTCTGGAAGTGCGCTCCGAGCTGCTCAAGGAAATTGAACGCCAGCTGTCCCTCAATGAAGACATCCTGCGTCTGCTGACGCTGCGGGTGGATGAAATTGACGAAGCACCGTCCCCCGTTCTGTCCCGCAAGGGCGAAGACCGTGGCGAACGCGGCAGCTTCCGTGGTGGCGCCAAGCCAGCCGGTGGCCGTTTTGAAAGCGGTCGTGGCGGCCGTCGCGGTGGCGACGACCGGATTGCTGACCAGCCAGAAAACGCAGCGGAGTAATTCAGATGTCTGAAACCACAGAAATCAATCCCGCCGCCCGTCGTCCGGCTGTTGGCGCTCGCCGTCCGTTCTACCGTCGTCGCAAGTCCTGCCCGTTCTCCGGCCCCAACGCGCCGAAGATCGACTACAAGGACGTGCGTCTGCTCAGCCGCTTCCTTTCCGAACGTGGTAAGATCGTGCCGAGCCGTATTACGGCGGTTTCCGCAAAAAAGCAGCGTGAGCTGGCACAGGCTATCAAGCGTGCCCGCTTCCTGGCTCTGCTTCCTTACGTTGTGAGCTGAGGGGAACAACCATGGCTGCTACAGAAGTAATCCTGCTCCAGCGCGTTGCGCATCTGGGTCAGATGGGTGATGCGGTAAAGGTTCGTCCGGGTTATGCCCGTAACTACCTGCTGCCGCAGGGCATGGCCATTCGTGCGAACGAAGCCAACCGCGCCCGTTTTGATCGTGAACGTGCACAGCTTGAAGCACAGAACATCAAAAACCGCGAAGAAGCAGAACGTCTGTCCGAACGGATGGAAGGTCTGGCGGTTGTTCTGATCCGTCAGGCTGGTGACAGCGGCAGCCTGTATGGCTCCGTGAGCACCCGCGACGTGGCACAGTCCGTAACGGAAGCTGGTTTTACCATCTCCCGCCAGCAGGTCTCCCTTGCTCACCCCATCAAGTCCCTCGGGCTTTATGAGGTCAAGGTTGCTCTGCACCCGGAAGTTGTCGTGTCTGTTATCGTTAACGTTGCCCGTTCGCAGGAAGAAGCTGAACGTCAGGCACGTGGCGAAGCGACCTCCGTGGAAGAAGAAGCCACTCTGGCCGGTGACGAAGCCTTTGTCGAAGGCGAAATCGTTGCTGACGCAGAAGAAGTTGAAGCTCAGGACGCAACGGCCTGATTTTTCGCTTTTGCGAGAGTGTGAAAAGAGGATCGGCTCAGGCCGGTCCTTTTTTTTTGTCGGTTTGTCCGTTTCGTTCTATGTATTTGCTTAATTATTTTTAAGCATAGGGAAACGTGAGCATGAAGCGCGTTCTGGGGCCGATCTTGCGGCATTTTGTGGAAGCTGGCTCCCTGCGCGTGTTATGGCCAGACGCGACCACCACAGTTTACCAGGGCGCAAAACCCGGCCCGCAGGCTGGCGTGCATTTAAAGAATGCGGCTGCCGTTAAATCCCTTGTGCTCAACCCCGGTCTGGCCTTTGGCGAAGCCTATATGGATGGCGTTCTGGAGCCGCTGGACTGCACCCTGTACGACCTGCTGCACCTGCTTATGCTGAATGCCATGAACCCCGCTGGCCATATTGCAGAGCAGCTTTCCGCGGCTTTTCGCTATGTGCGGCGCGGTTGGATCCAGTTTAATTCCACCGCGCGCTCCAAGCAGAATGTGGCTCATCATTATGATCTGGGGAACAGCCTGTATGCGCTGTTTCTGGATAAGGACTGGCAGTATTCCTGCGCCTACTTCCCCACCGGGGAGGAAACGCTGGATGCAGCACAGGAAGCCAAAAAACACCACATTGCCTCCAAGCTCAAACTCGACCGGCCCGGGCTGGAAGTGCTGGATATAGGCTGTGGCTGGGGTGGCATGGCCCTGACACTGGCCAAGGATTACGGTGCCAGTGTTACGGGGATTACCCTCTCGGAAGAACAGCTGGCTTTTGCACGCCAGCGTGCGCAGGATGCCGGGCTTGCCGGGCAGGTGCGTTTTGAGCTGCTGGATTACCGCCACCTCACGCGCAGGTTTGACCGGATTGTCTCAGTTGGCATGTTCGAGCACGTCGGGGTCGGGCACTACAAGGCGTTTTTTGAAACCATCCGCAATGCCCTTACCCCCGATGGCATAGCGCTGATCCACTCCATAGGCCGGAGTGACGAGCCGGGCACAACCAACCCGTGGATGAACAAATACATCTTCCCCGGTGGGTATTCCCCCGCGTTGAGCGAGGTTTTTTCTGCCGTGCAGCAGACCGGCCTATGGGTGACGGATTGCGAAATCCTGCGTCTGCACTACGCTAAAACAATAGCTATCTGGCATGAACGCTTTGCTGCGCGCCGTGCGGAAGCCGTGGCTATGTATGACGAGCGTTTTGCCAGAATGTTCGAGTTTTATCTGGTTGCGGCCGAACTGGCTTTTCGTGTGCAGGGGCACATGAACTTCCAACTCCAGCTTTCACCGTCCATCAGCGCCGTGCCGTACACGCGTGATTATATGGTGGATGCGGAAAGAGCCAAAACCTCTGGCTGATTAGCCCAGAGCCAGATGTGCGTGCGCCAGTTGGTCGAACTCTGCAATGCTCAGGGTTTCGGCCCGGCGGGTGCCATCTATGTTGGTGGCAGCCAGCAGCTTTTCCCCATTCAGGCTTTTTAGCGAACCCCGCAGCATTTTGCGCCTTTGGCCAAAGGCTGCCGCAGTGACCCGCTCCATGGCCCTGAACAGGGCAGGGGAGGGTTGGTTGGGATGTGGGGTAATGCTGGCAACAGCGGACCAGACGGCGGGTGGCGGTGTAAAGGCACCCGGAGGCAGCTTCATCACCACCGAGCAGTCCGCGCACCATTGGCTTAAAACCGCCAGACGGCCATAGTGGTCGCTGTCGGGGGCAGCACAGATACGCTCGGCCACCTCCCACTGGAACATAAGGGTCAGCCGCTCCCACGCGGTTCCCTGCCGCAGCCAGCCTATCAGCAGGGGCGTTGCCACATTGTAAGGCAGGTTGGCGACAACCTGCCGTGGTGCGGGGCACAGGGTTGTCAGGTCCCGTTTGAGGGCGTCTGCTTCCACCACGCTCAGCCGGTCGGGGTAAAACTGGGCCAGTTCTTCAATAACCGCCACAGCGCGGGTATCCAGTTCCACAGCGGTTACGCTGCTGGCACCAGCCCCCAGCAGGGAGCGTGTCAGCCCGCCCGGACCGGGGCCAACCTCCACCACATTCTGCCCGACCAGAGAGCCAGCAAGGGCTGCAATATGGTCGGTAATGCCGGGGTCGAGCAAAAAGTGCTGGCCAAGTGCCTTGCGGGCGTCCAGTTCATGCCGGCGAATAACATCGCGCAGGCTTTCCAGTTCGGGAGGCAGGGTTATGCCCCTTTCAGTTTGACGTGCATGTCAATCATGGCCCGGCGGTGCAGATCGCTGTCTAGCTGACGGGCGGCCTGCTCGACGCGTTCGTTCATCAACTGGTCGGCAATTTCGCTTGGGGAGCGGTTGGAAAAGTTCTTTTCGGTTTTGGAGCAGACCATCAGCAGATCAATCCCCTCGCGCGAGACCATGGGGCGGGAGGCCTGATTAATCGGGAGTTCTGCCAGAACAGACTGCATTTGCGGGTTCAGGCGTTCCAGCGGCATTTCGCCCGGATTGCTTGGCCGTTTTTCCCCCTCAGCCTTGTTGGCGGCTTCCATTTCCGCGCAGCTATGGGTTGTCTGGATAATGTGCATGGCTTTTTGCAGGGCGGCTTCCTGCTGCGGGGTCACGTGCTGGGGGTCCAGAGGTGCGTCAAACGGTACAAAGACCTGACGCACATCAATCATATGCCCCATTTCCTTGCCGATGATCCGCTTGCCATTCAATGTGACAATCAAGAACCCGCCGGGCACGGTAATGGGGTTGGAGACAGCACCAACGCCAACAGGCATCTGCCGCACAATATCGACCACACTGGGGTCTAACTCATCCTCTTGCACCCAGCCCATGGAGCCGCCATCCAGCGCTGTCTGGCTCTGGGAAAACTGGGCCGCAACAATGGGGAAGGGTGCCCCCTTGTGCAGTTCGTCAATAACCGTGTTGGTAAAGGCCAGTTCTTCTTCCGCGTGGCGGGGGTCATCCACCTTGACAAAAATTTCGCTGATTTCGTATTCCGTCCGGCCTTCTTCGCGTTTTAGCGCGGCCTGACGCTGGGCAATATCGCCAGCGGATACGCGTGAGCGCGGCCCAAGTTCCTGCCGCAGAACCTGAATCCAGCCGATCTGGACGCGCAACTGGTCGATCAGCGTGGTCAGGGAGACACCATCCTTTGCAAGATGGTTGCGCAGGGTGCCTGCGGGCATACCATTGCGCTTTTCAATGTTGCCAATGGCTGCGGCAATCTGTTCAGGAGCAATGTTGATGTGGCGGCTCAGGATTTCCTGCGTGCGCAGCTTTTCATCAATCATCTGACGGATAATCTGTGGGCGCAGGCGCGCCATCAGGTCATCGGACACGGGCAGGCCGGTGGAGAGGGCAAACAGCTTGCCGCGGTTGTCCACGTCCCTTTTGGTCAGGGGGATGCTGTTCACCACCGCAATGATCATGTCATCGGGTTCTGGCTGCACTTCGGGCGCGGGTGCGGGTTTGGCGGCCGGTGTGTGGTGGTGTGTGGCCGCCAGTGCCCCATGGGGGAGCGCCGCACAGACCGGCAGGGCCAGCGCAGTAAGGGAACAACAAGCCAGTGTTAAGGAGCGCAGACGCATACGGAACGGTCTTTCAGCTTTCTGCCATATCAGAACGATCTGTTGGTGATACCGGAGATGGCACTATTTTTGAAGCAGTTCTTACTTGAGGCCAAAAGCCCCCAGCGTTTTAAGGCTTACCGTGACCAGATAGGTCGAGTTACGCTGCTGCCCGCCAATGTAGGTGTATTGCTTCAGATACATGAAGTCGATACCGAAGCAGTCGTTATCGTACCCCAGATCCCCACCGAGCGAGACAAAATCCTCGCGCGAAAGGCTGCGCCGCGCAAAGCCCGAGGCATGCCAGTTCCGCCAGTCCACCGAACCACCACCACTCAACTCGCTTGTCTGTTGTGTGTAGAGCTGGTTGGGAGAAAAGGCGCGGTAATTGGTGGCAAAATAATAGTAAGGGGTAACGGGTTCGTAGATATAGCCGCCACGAATGCGAAAATGCGGTATTCCTGCGCTAAAGAGCGCATCCCCAAAGTCGAACTTGCCTGTGTGTGGGTCCAGCCGCATACGGGCCGTAAAGTCAAAAAACTGGTTGGGTATGACGCGTGCGCGGGCCACAACATCCGAAATATGGTGGTCCAGCCCGGAATAGGGGAGCATGTCGTGGGTTATGTGTTCCTGAAAACTCTCGCCTGCCAGAAGGTCCACAACGTGGCCGTTCCATGTCCAGTTGGCATGAACCCCTACATTGCCGCGCAGTCCACCATCCAGCCTGTCCGTGCCCTGATAGCGATTGAGGGCAAACAGCGTGCTGTCGGTAAATTCGTAGGCCATGCTGTCTTCATTGGGGATCAGGTCATTGATGCCAGCGCCGGTGTTGGGGGCATAAATACCCTGTACAATCGGTTCGATCAGCTGCGTGCCCCGCCCGTGCTCGAATGTCCGCACAAAAGGCCAGTTGGTTTTTAGGGCGATGGTCGGCAGCACCTGCCCGCTAACGGTTGTGCGGACCGCATTGTAATAGGTTGGCTGCTGGTACAGTTTGCGCGCACGGTAAACCATTGAGTCCAGCCGCAGGGTCAACAGAAACTGCTGGCCCATTTTGGTGTGGAACGGCCGGTTCCAGTTAAGCTGAAGCTCTCCGCGCTGGTCAGAAACCCCATTGTCACGCTTGACGTTGAAATCTGTCGTGTTGACGCTCAGACGCCCACCCAGAATATCGGGCTGGCCTGTAAAGCTGTACGTATAGCGGGGCAGAACAAGGGGGAGGTCCGAGTTGTGGATGATACCCTGGTTCAGCCCCTGATAGTACTGCCCGTCCAGACGGCTGTAAGAGCCTGTGCCAAACCCTTCCAGATACGCTTTGGAATTGAGTGTATCCGCACCATAGCCCTGCACACGGTAGTCGCGCATGTAGTTGGCCGAACTGGCGAGATTGATGTTGGCCCCGGCGCGCCAGTATTTGTTGATGGAAAAATCACCGCTGGCAAAGACATGCCCCTGCACGCCATGGCTGTTGCCGCTGTCTTCTTGCACACCAAAGCTGTTGGTATAGCTTTCGGGCCTGTGGGTATCGTAGGCAATGCCGCCACGGATGCTCAACTGGCCAAAATTCATGCGGTTACGATAAAGGCCACTAATCTGCGGGCCGGTTTTGGTGGCAAACAGCCCCTGCACGCTCAGGTCTGACTGCTCGTTGATAACCCAGTAATAGGGAATGGTAATATAAGCGCCCAGATAGCGGTCATGGGGCGTAATGCCGGGCATGAGAAAGCCGCTACGCCGTTTGGCGGATGGGTCCGTGATGGAAAAATAGGGAAGATAGATAACCGGAATACCCAGAATATCCAGATAGGCGTCACGGAAGTCTATTTTCTGGTGCTCAAGGTCCTGCGTCGCATTAAAGGCGCGGAACTGCCAGAATGGCGGGCGGGTTTTGTCTTTTTCACAGATTTCGCAGGCCGTGTATACGGCGCGGCTCATGTCGTTAATTTTGCCACCTGTGCGGCGCATGCCGTTTGCCGCCATTTTGGCGTTGTCTGGCATGGTGGCGTTAACATGGAGCATGATGCCATCCTTCATGCCCCCTGTCAGTTCGGCATAATGGGCATAGACAACCGAACCATCGGGCTGGACGGTCACAACATTTCCGCGCGCGGCGGTAACGCCTGTGTCCCTGTCATACACAATCTTGTCTGCGCGCAGTACGTGGTCCCCCTGCCAGACCTGCACGTTGCCCGTCCATGTTACGGTATGTTCAACGTCGTTATAGTCAACCTTGTCGGCCTGAAAGGTGGCCGGGTCATTGGGGGAGGAAGAGTGGCCCGCATTGAGGTGCATGGACTGGGGTTTGAACTGGGCAAGCGCGGCCTTGGGGTGGTTGACCACCAGACATGCAGCAACGCTCCCCAGTGCTGTTGCAGCGCTAAGGGCAGAGCGGCGGCGCAGCAGGGCGCTGCAAAAGGGCCGGAGCGCCACGATCAATCAGCCATCCTCCAGATGAAGAAGTAGTGCAACAGCAAGGCAAAGCCCGGCAAGGGTAGGCGCCCATGCAGCCAGAACGGGGGGGAGCGCTCCTGACTTTCCAAACTGCTCGGCGACCTTGGATATGGTGAAAAGCAGAAAACCCGCCATAACACCAGACCCAACCATTCTGGCGACCCCTCCCCGGCGTGAAGGCCGCATGGAAAAACCGGCCGAAACCAGCGCCATGGTGCCAGCAAGCATGGGTAATGCCAGAAGAGACTGAAAATGGATACGATGGCGTATGGACGAAAAACCTGAATGGTCAAGCAGGCTTATAAAGCCGGGTAATGTCCAGACGGAAAATGTGTCGGGGGATGCAAAACTTTCCTGCACCCGTTCAAAGGTCAGGGTTGTCGGGAGTGTAAGGGTGCCGGTGGGGCGTAGCAGGCCGTTGGGTTTTACAATGGAGGCATCCGTAAACGTCCATTCTTGGCTTTTCAGGTAGCCATTGGGTGCTTCGATTCGCATGACCAGCCGGTCATCATGGTCCAGCCGGAAGACGCTGATATCCTTAATGTGCAACTGCCCCTGTTCCACCTGCACGCCTGTGGCATGCAGCATGGCAACGCCGTTGGGGTCATATTGTGTATCGGCCTGCCGGAGCCACAGGGAACCACCTGAAAGGCTGAGCGGCCCGCCTTCGGAGCGCAGGTACTGCTGGTCCAGCTCCTCCGCCCGCCGGTACATGGCCGAAGAAAGGGGGGAGAGCATGCAGGTTGTCAGCGTGCCAATAAAAATGGCGCACGCAAGGGGGGCGGCAAGGAACTGCCACGCAGAAATACCTGCGGCACGGGCAACAATCAGCTCGGACGAACGGGTCAGTCGCCAGAAGCACACAATGCCGCCAAGCAGAATGCCAAACGGCAGAATTTCAATGGCAAAGTAGGGTATGTGCAGCCCTGCGATCTTGGTCACAATATTGGTGGACACATCGGGGCGGGTGGCAACCCTGCGCATCAGATCGATAAAGTCGAACAGGCAGACAATACCCGTGAGCGAGCCAATCATGGCCATTACGGACAGCATGAACTGCCGCGCGATATAGCGCGAAAGGGTAAAGGCAACGATCATGCGTTCAGCGGGCCTCTCATGCCTGTTGACGCAGGAGGCGGAAGATTTTGAGTTCCGGGGCAAATAGCAGGTAGGAGCAGACCAGCCCCGGCAGAACGGCAAGCAGGGGAATAAGGGGAATAAGCCCGATGTGCCGCCCAGCCAGATGTTGGAGCAGCAATGTCATGGCCAGAAGCCCCACAACGCTCAGTATGGCCACCAGCGGGCGTATAATGCCGCCATGGCGCGAAAACGTCCCGCTCAGAGCACTCAGCAGGCCGATCATGGCAAAGGAGAAGCATGTCAGGGGGGAGGTCAGGCGTCGCCAGCCCTCAACCATGAATTTGCCGATATCGCGCGAGACAACCTCGCTCGGGTCGGGGGAGAGCAGTTCGGCCAGGGACATTTCAGCCGAATCACGCACGCGCCTGTTTTCCTGATGCACGGTTGAGAGGTCCATGGAATCCTCTTTGAAAACAAGCATGTTCAACCGGCCCGTTTTGCGGTCAATAACCTGACGGGACCCATCATAAAGCACCACACGCGGGATGTCATTGACAATGACCATATTGCCGCGGTTGGCCATAATGGTGGCGTGGCTGTCGGGCTGTCGGTCATCTTCGACCAGAATACCCCGCAGGTTTCCGTTCTGGTCGCGGGAGCGGACATATACGGTCATGGTGTTTGATATTTTTGTAAAAACGCCGTCTTGCAGCATGAAGGCGGCCATCTTGTTCCTGATCTGGAGTTCATACTGGCGGAATGCGTGGTACGAGGACGGCACAATCCATACATTCAGTATAAAGACGGTCAGTGTAGACAAAATGGCGCACGCCAGCCCCGGCCGTGCCAGCGCAAAGGGCGAACGGCCCGAAGCCCGCATGACCGTCAGTTCCCGGTCACTCGCCAGACGCATGTAGATAAACAGGCAGACAACAAAGGTTGTCACAGGCATGACAACCGCCACAAAGGACGGCAGCAGCAGGCCGGTCAGGCTAAAAAACACGCGCAGGGACAACCCGCGGTCCACGACCAGCGAGACAAAATGCAGGGACTGCATAAGCCAGATAAGTGCTGTCAGCCCCCCCGTTGTGGCGGCCAATGCAACCAGCAACTGGTGCAGCACATAACGGTCCAGCGTTAGAAAGTGGCGCAGGGGCCACGGGATAAGGGAGCGGACAGTCATGGTGTCGGTTATCTACCTCCGTGGAGCCAGAGGCAACAGTCCCGTTTGTAATCCTTACGTAAAATGAGGATTACAAACGGGTTAAACCCGAACTAGAACATCAGCATAACACCGCCAGATGCGGTATTGTCGCTTTCCTTGTTGCCGCCATGTCCTGCGGAGGAGGTGTGGGAGTATTCCCCGATAACAGTCAGCCAGTCGGTCATCTGGTAGTAGGCGGCCCCGACCTCGGACTGGTTGCGCCGGACCAGACCGGCCGAGCCTGCTGCACTTTCCTCGGCCATGTTTTCACCACCGGCAAGGTACAGGTTGCTCACGCCATAGCTGCCAACAAGGCGGAATTTTTTGGTAATGTGGTAAGCGCCCTGCACGTAGTACCCTTCGGAGCTACGCTTGCGGCCATTGGCGGCAACACCATCAAAGAACAGGCCTGTCGTACCCAGCCCGCTGCCACGATAGTAGTAGGCAACACCTTCAAGCGGACCGTAGGTGAGTTTGGTGCCAATGTCCCCCGCTTCCACCATTGCACTCTGGTGGTTGTTTGCGGTCAGCTGGGCTGTGCCATCCCCGTGTGAACTGGTTAGTCCCTGCATGTGCTGGATCAGGAAGCTGGCCCAGACATGGACCTGTAGGTCAGAGACCGAGAAGTCATAGACCGCGCGGCCCTGTATCATGGGGGAGGAGTGCTGCGTGGACCCGGCAGAATAGTGGCTTGTGGCTGCGGAGGGGTTGGTGGCATCGGCATAGCCGAATTCATCCAGCGGCTGGAAAATACCGACCGACCCCTGCAATCCGCCCAGCTTGGGGGAGGTATAGGAAATCTGAGGGATCCAGTCCGCATACACGTAACCCACGCCAATGCGACCAAGTGAGGTATTGCCCGGTGCGGAGTTGCTCCCCGTGGAGCCAACACTCAGCAAGGTAGCATCGTTCATGATGGCGTCGCTGGCGAACAGGGCCAGATCACGCCCGACCTTGAATGTGCCCATGTCCTTGTTGCCAAAGGTCATGTAAACCTGACGAAGATCGATACCTGCTGTGCCAAGGCCCACGGGGCTGCCGCCAGAGTTGGCGTTGAATGCGCTCGGGTTGGCGTTATCCAGCCCCGGATACATGCCCAGAACGGCGGAAATATCCATCCCCTGTTGCACGGTGTTCATTTTGAGAATGAACCCGGCGGGGAGCAGCCCGTTACGCACAGATGACGAATCAAACCCGCTGGAACCGGAGGAAACCCCACCCGCTACCGGGCGGCCACCTGCGGGGCTGTTGTAGGTGTAAAAGCCGTTTACAAAGCCCGAAAGATTGATGTCGATCGGGCCTGCCTTGAAGGTCAGCCCCTTGCCCGGCACGTATTTGGCAACACGCACAAAATTGCCACTGTTCATGGCGTTAATTGCTTCCTGCGCGGAGCGTGCGCTGGCTTCTGCCCGTGTTGCAGCATCTTCAGCGCGCATGGTCACATCATTCTCACCTGCGCCGGGGTCAAAGCTGATGCCCGGTTCATACCCGGACTGCGCGGCGTGGCCTGCGTGGGCCACGGCCGTACGGGCACCACCTGTTGCGGCGCGGCCTGCATGGGCGGCGTGCGGTTCAGCCGCAAGGGCTGCGTGGTGGACATGCTTGGCCAAAAGCGTGTCATACTCGTGCCGGGTCAGGCTGCCCTTGGCGCGCAGCACGTCCAGCAGGTCGGCATAATCGTCCGCGTAGGCGGCTGTGGGGAGCATATGCGGCATCCCGGCGACTGATGCAGCCATGACAGTAGCAAGCAGCGCCTTTTTTCCCGATGCCATGAAATGTGTACTCCCTTGAATTCTCTGTTCTCTGTGGAAGCCAAGGCAGGTTGTCGTCAATATGTGGATGATGGGGGGCAAGCCTGCGTCAGCCCTGCTTAACCCGTCTGTTTTTTACGCATCTGTCATGCGTATTGTGGCATTTGGGTATGGGGTATGCATTTTGCGTGGAGAGTAAGTTGCGCTGAGCCTGTTAAAATAATGTAATATTTTCAGGTATTTATATAAATTTTAACATATGTGCGCCTTCAAAAATTCTGTTTAGGCATGAACCATGCCCGCGCCCGGCCGAGGCCAATACCCGCCCGGAATGTTGAAAAACGGGTGAACTAAGGTTGCTTTGCACGGCAGCATATCACGCAATCTTTATCGTTATAACAAGGGGTTCGGGCCGTTTTGGGGGCGTTGAACACGCAATGGTCATGGTGTGGTGTGCAAATTACCCCACCTGAAAACCCACTGGGGGATGGGCCTGTGGCCGACCTTGTGGAGGCAAAGCCCTGTCATGTAAAAAGTTCTGCCCCGCAATACGGGGTGCTTTGCCCGCTCAGCCATGGTGGTTGGGAGGGGTGGAGTTGACTGGGCCAAAGAGAGCAGGGTGTGCGGGTGGATAATCAACAGAACAAAGCCGTGGCCGACCAGCCTGTTGCAGCCCATGTAACCGTGCCAGATGCAGCGCTGCCCCTTTACGCGGGCAGGCCGGTCCGGTTTTTGCTGCGTTACATGCGTGCGCGCCCTGGGGGGCATGTGCTGGTGTTTGGTGCTGTGGCCGGGGCCATAAGCTGCATTGTGCTCTCCTCCTACGGTATCCGCCATCTGGTGGACCTGATGACCAGCCACTCCGGCGCGGCTACGGTTTCGGCCGTGTGGGCGGCTGTGGGGGTGCTGATCGGGCTGATCGTGGCGGACAATATCTGCTGGCGGATTGCAGGCTGGTTTGCCGCCCGGACATTTGTGGCGGTTACGGGGGATATACGGCAGGACCTGTTCCGGTTTTTAACGGGTCATTCCCCGGCTTATTTTGCTGACCGTATGCCCGCATCCCTTGCTGCGCGCATTGCAACGGCGGGGAATGTCAGCTTCACCATCGAGAACATGCTGGCATGGAACGTGCTCCCGCCGAGCCTGAATGTTCTGCTCTCTGTGGTGCTCATGCTCTCGGTCAGCCTGACCATGGGCGGGGCGACCGTTCTGCTGGCTGGCGGTTTGTGCCTGATCATGTTCCGCCTCGCACTCAGGGGGCGCCGTCTGCATGGGCATTACGCGGTGGCCGCCGCCGGGCTGGAAGGGGAGACACTGGATGTGATGGGCAATATCGCTCTTGTCCGTGCCTTTGGTATGCGTAACCGCGAGCGCCAGCGCTTTAACGCCCTGACCGAGCGGGAAATGGGTGAGCGGCTTAAATCCCTGCGCTATATGGAACAGCTCCGTATGATCCATGCGGGTATGACCGCAGTGCTCACGACGGGTCTGCTGGTCTGGGCCGTGCTGCTGTGGCAGTGGCAGCAGGCCAGTGTGGGGCAGGTGGTTATGGTGATCACGCTGGGCTTTGCCATTCTGCACGGCACGCGTGATCTGGCGCTGGCGCTGGTGGAAACCATTCAGCACAATGCGCGCCTGTCCGAGGTGCTGTCCTCCCTGCTGATCCCGCACGATATGCCCGACCCGCAGGTGGCAGCCGACCTGCCCAGCCCGGTGCGTGGCGATGTACGCTTTGGCGATGTCACCTTTGCCTACCCCGGTGCCGAGCCTGTTCTGGCCCATTTTAACCTGCACATAGCCGCAGGGAGCCGTGTGGGGCTTGTGGGCCGCTCTGGCTCGGGCAAAAGCACTGTGCTGGCGCTGTTGCAGCGCATGCGCTTTGTGCAGTCTGGCTCCATTCTCATAGACGGGCAGGATATCCGGGACCTGACGGATGACGCCCTGCGTGCCTGCCTGTCTGTTGTGCCGCAGGATGTCTCGCTCCTGCATCGCAGTGTGATGGAGAACATCCGCTACGGCCGACCCGACGCAAGTGACGAGGCCGTGCGGGCTGCCGCGGCCGCAGCCGGGTGCGCCACGTTTATTGACGCGCTGTCCGAAGGGTTTGAAACGGTTGTGGGGGACAGGGGGGTCAAGCTCTCGGGTGGGCAGCGCCAGCGCATTGCCATTGCCCGCGCATTTTTGCGCAATGCCCCCATTCTGGTGCTGGATGAGGCAACCAGTGCGCTGGACACTGAAAGTGAGGAGCACGTGCAGCGCGCACTGGACCGGCTTATGGTCGGGCGCACGGTTATTGCTGTAGCGCACCGCTTGTCCACCCTGCGAAACTTTGACAGAATCGTTGTGATGCAGGATGGCAGAATCGCTGAGGATGGCTCTCCTGCGCAACTCGAGCGACAGAATGGTCTCTACAGCCAGTTTTTGAACAGGCAAATGGCACATGCGCAATGATATATAAGACCAACACCCTACCAGCGCAGAGTGAGAGCAGGCCCGAAGGACGGGGCGCTCTGGCAGCGTATGCCTACCAGCAGATCCGTGACCAGTTGATTTATTGCCATTATCAGGGGGGCGAGCGTCTGGTGCTCCGGCCTCTGGCGGTCTCCCTTGGCCTAAGCCCGACCCCCGTGCGTGAAGCGCTCCTGCGCCTTGTGTCCGAGCAGGCACTGGTGCTTGATGAGCGCAATACGGCCTGCGTGCCGCTTACGTCGCGCCCGGTTTTCCTTGATATTCATGGCGTGCGTGAAGTGCTTGAAGAGCGCGTAACGCGTGATCTGGCGGCCCATATTACGCCCGAACAGATTGCTGTGCTCGAAGAAAAGCACAAAGCCTTTGTTGCGGCCTATGAGGCAGGGGAGCCGCACGCAACCGCCATTACCAACGTGTATTTTCATAGCACGGGTGCAGGCTTTTCCCGTCTGTCTGTCACGGTGGGGCTGATCCGGGGGCTATGGACCCGCATGGGGCCTATTTATGCCGCAGCCAATGGCCTGCCGACCATAAGCCCCGCCAACCCCGACCACCCACACCTGCAACTGCTCGAAGCTTTCCGGGCAGGGGATGCAAATGCCGCCGTCCGCGCTTTGAAGCGAGACTTCACCCAAGCCAAGGAATGGCTTGAACCCCTTCTGCCCGACTAGGGAGGGGCTATAAAAAACGCCCTGTTCAGCCTTTATAACAAGGCCGGAACAGGGCGTTTTTTATGTGCGTTACGCAACTGGCGGGTTGGACTGGTGCGGTTATCAGTCTTTCTGGGCGTTTTGGGGCCTGTCGGTCAGGCCGGGCACCTCAACATCAATTTCCAGCACCGAACATTGAGCGCCCCGGTCCATTTTGATCTGGACCTTGTCCTGATCAACGGCCACGTGCCGCTTGATCACTTCCATGATCTCGCGGTGCAGTTTGGCCAACAGGTCGTCCTTGCCGTCACCAACAGCAATCCGTTCGTGCGCCAGCAGAATCTGTAACCGGTCGCGGGCAACGGGTGCCGATGAGCGGCGCTTGAAGATGCTGGAGAGAAATGTCATGCGACTCTCCGTTTAAACAGCCAGTCAAACAGGCCTTTGCGTTCCGTGGGAATGGTGACATCCACCTTCTCTCCCATCAGGCGGCGTGCGGCTTCGGTGTAAGCGCGGGCTGGCGCGCTTTCCGGTTCTGCAATGGTTACGGGCGCACCCACGTTGGACGCCTTAAGCACGTCCGGGCTTTCGGGGATAATGCCCAGAAGCGGGATGGACAGAATTTCCAGCACATCGTCCGTGCCCAGCATGTCGCCCCGTGCGGCGCGCTGCGGGTCATAACGGGTGATCAGGAGGAACTTCTCCATTTTCTCGCCCGCTTTGGCCTTTTCCGTTGTGCTGTCCAGCATGCCGATAATACGGTCGCTGTCACGCACGGAAGAGACTTCGGGGTTGGTTACGATCACGGCCATATCGGCATGGTGCATGGCCATTTGCGCGCCACGCTCAATGCCTGCGGGGCTGTCGCAGATCACCCAGTCAAACTTCGCACTCAGGTCGGCAATAACCTTGGCAACGCCTTCTGGCGTCAGGGCGTCCTTGTCGCGCGTCTGCGAGGCGGGGAGGAGGGAGAGTGTGTCCACCCGCTTGTCCTTGATCAGTGCCTGAGCAAGGTTGGCATCGCCCTGAATGACGTTGATCAGGTCAAACACCACGCGGCGCTCGGCCCCCATAACAAGGTCGAGGTTACGCAGGCCCACGTCAAAATCAACCAGAACCACGCTCTGGCCCGCCTTGGCCAGTGCGGCCCCAAGTGCTGCGGTGGTGGTGGTCTTGCCGACACCCCCCTTGCCTGACGTGACGACCAGAACCTTTGCCATCAGTCTTCCTCTTCCTTTGTAAGCCGGTAAAGCCGCAAGCTTTATGCCACGGCGCAATCTGTGTGAGACATTACAATCTGTACGGGAAAATGAAACGTATTAATGTGCCATTCACACGGTTTTTGTTGCCTGTTTTAAATAACCCCGCACTTAGGGTAGGGGTTTGAAGACCAGAGTTTCGCCCGACAGCAGAACCTGCGTGGGTTTGGATGTGCATTTTGCATCCATTTCTTCCGCCGTGGCGTAGAATCCGTCAATGGCGACAAGTTCGGCGGCAAGGTTGCGCGTAAAAATCCGTGCTTCCGCATTGCCACCAATTCCCGCAATGGCGCGGCCGCGCAAGGCGCCGTAAATGTGCACGGACCCACCCGCGGTCACCTCCGCCCCAGAGGAGACCGCCCCCAGAATAACCACATCCCCATCGGGCCAGATAATATGCTGGCCCGAGCGCACACTCTCCTCCACCACCAAGGTGGGGGGGAGTGTGGGGTTCATGTCATCTTCGGGAATGGTCACCGGGCCGGAGGCGCGGCCACCCATCGGGCTTTCGGGCCATGCCCAGTCGGCTACGGCAGGCCAGGACCTGTCTCCGCCTTCTATGCCCAGCACGCGTATGCCGCGCTCGTGCAGGGCGGGCAGGAGGTGGGGCAGGTCAGGTGTGTCGGCCTGCATCAGGCTGAGGTCAAGAATAACAGGCTTGCCCGCAAAAAAACCCACAGCGCGCTGGATCTGGTGGTCCAGTGCTGCCAGCCAGTCCACCAGCGGTGTTTCCGGCGTTAGGGTCAGGGCCAGAAAAGAGCGTCCGGACATGCGGATGCGCGAGGATTGGGAATGTATGCCGGACAACGAACAGATGCTCTCTTAAAAAATCAGGAACGCCCTTAGCGTGTAGAATAACAGGGTCGTATTGCAACAGAGAAGTTTGTGTTGCGCGTCAGATTTTGCTGCGTAAAGGGGATATGTGGAAATTGATGGGTCTTGCCCGGTTTTCCCTCTGGCGTGGCTGCATGCAATGGCATAAAGCACTAAGGTATGCGTACCCTGTTCCATTTTCCCCTTTCTCCAGCCAGCCGGACGGTGCGTCTTGTGCTGGGCGAAAAACGCCTGCCGTTTGAGGCCATTGTAGAGCGTCCATGGGAAAAACGCCCAGAATTCCTTGCTCTTAACCCCGCGGGCGATGTGCCCGTTCTGGTGGAAGACAACGGATTGGTCGTGCCCGATGTGTACGTGATCTGTGAATATCTGGAAGAGGCCTATGCCGACATCCCCCTGCTGGGCCGTACATTGGCCGAACGGGTGGAGGTGCGACGCGTTGTGGCGTGGTTTGAAACCCTTTTTGCCCGCGAAGTGTCCGGCCGTTTTATAGATGAACGGGCCATGAAGCGCCTGAGCGGGCGCGGCAACCCCGATGGTGGCGCCCTGCGCGAGGCCTATGCCTCCATGCGCCCGCTGATGAAATATGTGAACGATCTGGCCGAAAACAGAAGCTGGCTGGGGGGGCACTTCCTCTCCCTTGCGGACTTTACGGCCGCAGCCCACCTGTCCTGTCTGGATTTTATTGGCGACATAGACTGGGCCAAGGTGCCTGCTGTGCGTGACTGGTACGCCAAGATGAAGTCCCGCCCGTGTTTTCGCCCGCTGTTGAACGACCGCGTTTCCGGCATTACCCCGCCTGACTACTATACCAATCTGGATTTCTGATATTTTGACACAAAATAACGCAGCGCCGATGTTTGATGTTCTTGTCATCGGTGGTGGGGCCGCAGGGTTAATGGCGGCGCTAACGGCAGGCCAGCGTGGCCGCAGTGTAGCGGTTTTGGAGCACGGGCCAGAAGTTGGGCGTAAAATCCTTATTTCTGGTGGCGGGCGGTGCAATTTTACCAACCAGACCATGCGGGCAGACCGGTTTTTGTCCGCCAACCCGCATTTTGTAAAATCTGCTATCAGCCGGTACCAGCCCAGCCATTTTCTGGACCTGCTGGCAAAGCACCGCATTGCATGGCACGAAAAAAAACTCGGCCAGCTTTTTTGCGACAACTCCGCCCATGACATCGTGCAGATGCTGCTTGATGAATGTGCTGCCGCCCATGTGCGTATCCTTACCGATCTGCGGGTGTATGATGTCAGCAAATCCGATGTGTTTCGGGTGCAGACCTCCCGCGGGGATATGACCGCGCGCTCGGTGGTGCTGGCAACGGGGGGGCTGTCCATTCCCAAACTGGGGGCCAGCCGCTTTACGTACGAGATGGCACGCCAGTTTGGGCTTGGCGTTATCCAGCCCGAACCAGCCCTTGTCCCCCTGACCTTTGGCGGGGAGAGTGATGACTGGGTGCGCGCATTGGCCGGGCTTTCGCTGCCCGTGCGCGTTACATGCGGCAAAACAGCGTTTGAAGAAGCGCTTTTGTTTACACACCGCGGCATGTCCGGCCCGGCCCTGTTGCAGATTTCGTCCTACTGGTCTGCCGGGCAGCCCCTGTTTGTGGATTTTCTGCCCGGTCAGGACCTCGCTGCCCTGTTGCTGAAGCTGAAAAAGGAAGGCTCCAAGGCAAAAGGGGCGGGCGCACTGGCGCGCTGGCTGCCCCAGCGTCTGGCGCATGCCATGGTGGAACTGGGAGCGCCCGAGCGCACATTGGCCGAATGGGCCGACCGCGATATCCGGCTTATGGCCGAGCGGGTGCACCGTATGGAGCTAAAGCCGCAGGGGACGGAGGGCTTTGCCAAGGCCGAAGTCACGCGCGGCGGGGTGGACACCAAGGGCCTGTCCTCACGCACCATGGAGGCACAGTCCGTGCCGGGGCTGTATGTTGTGGGCGAGGCGGTGGACGTAACCGGCTGGCTGGGTGGTTATAACTTCCACTGGGCATGGGCCAGCGGCCATGCTGCGGGCGAGGCTGCTGGCGGGTAAGGGCATTTCTGCCCCGCCTTTGGTGGTAGCCCTGCTTACTGGTTCTTGAGTTCTGCCGCCAGTTCCAGCGCGCGTGCGTAAACCGTGCGTTTGGGCAGGCCCGCTGCTGCTGCGGCCAAGGCTGCCGCATCCTTAACCGAATGCGTGTCTAAAAGGGTGCGCAATGTGGTGTCCAGATCATCGGCGGAGGTTTCAACCTCGGGGGCAGGGCCAAGCAACACGGTAATTTCGCCCCGGGGGGCGGTCTGGGTGTAAAATGTTGCCAGTTCCTCCACCGTGCCGCGTTTGACTTCCTCAAAGCGTTTTGTCAGCTCGCGTGCAACTGCTGCGGGGCGGTCGGGGCCAAAAACTGCGGCCATGTCCACCAGTGCTTCGGCCAGACGGTGGGGGGCTTCATGCCAGATCAGGGTCGCACTCAGCCCTGCACGCTCGGCAGCGTGCAGCTTGGCAAATGTTTCCTTGCGCGCGGCGGAGCGGGGGGGCGGGAAGCCCACAAACATGTATGGGTGTGGGGGCAGGCCGGACAGGACAAGTGCGGTCAGTGCTGCATTGGGGCCGGGGATGACGGTTACGGGAATATCCGCATCAATGGCGGCTCGTGTGAGCCTGAACCCGGGGTCCGAGAGCAGGGGCATGCCCGCATCGGAGACAAGGGCAATATGGGCGCCCTCGCTCAGGCGGCGGATAAGGTTGGGCACACGCTGGCGTTCATTGTGTTCGTGCAGGGCTTCGGTCCGGACGGAAATGCCCCGATCAGACAGGAGCCGGGCTGTCATGCGGGTATCTTCGCACAAAACCAGATCAGCGCGCGCCAGTGCCTCGGCCCCACGGGGGCTAAAATCTCCCAGATTGCCAATGGGGGTTGCTACCAGCACAAGCCCACCTGAAAAACGCGCATGACTTGGCGCATCTGCTTGGGTATGCAAAGGTTCGATCCCATTGGAAGACGGTGCCTCGGACGGGGTGTTGGTAGAGGATGATCTGGATGAAGACGCGTGCATACTCGCTCCTGTCAGGGCTTTCCCGTCAAGGTCTGGCGGCAAACCGGGCATTGTGCAAGACCGGAGTGGCCACCCTTGGCGTAACAGGGCTGATCCTTGCCGGATGTGCTGACCAGTCCACGCCATCGGGGTCGGGCTCGGTTCTGGCTTCTGCCCAGCAGGTGAGCAGCCACAAGGTGGGTATTCTGCTGCCTTTGAGTGGCACAAACGCAGCCCTTGGGCATGAACTGCTTGCCGGTGCGCAACTGGCCCTTGGCGGGGCAGGGCTGCCCGCAGGCATGCAGATGGATGTGCATGATACGGCTGCAATTGGTGGGGCGGCCCAAGCCACCTCCGCCGCCTTGCAGGCGGGAGATGGCATTCTGCTTGGCCCGCTTACCAGTGGAGATACAGCCGCCGCAGCCCCTGCTGCCCAGACAGCGGGTGTTCCCGTTCTGGCGTTTACCAGCGACATTACGCAGGGGCGGCCGGGTGTGTGGGTCATGGGTATTACGCCCGAGGAGCAGGTGCAGCAGCTTGTGGCGCAGGCCAAGCGGGATGGTCGGCAGCATTTTGCCGCCCTGCTGCCAGACAATGCACTGGGCCATGCCATGGGCAATGGCCTGATCAGTGCGTGCCGCGATCAGGGGCTGGCAGCGCCCAGCATTGCCTTCCATAACGGTACGGCAGACAGTATCAACCAGACATTGCGCGAACTTTCCAACTATGATGCGCGTGTAGCCGCTGTAAAGCAGGCCATGCCCACAGCACCCGTGCCCGGCGCCACCACAACCAGTGGCAACCCCAGCGAGGTGCCAACACTCACCGGGTTGCCCCAACTGCCATCCAGCCTTGCCACGGCCCTTGGGCAGGATGCCAACCCGCCCGCGACAGCCGCAGCAATGGCCATGACAGCTCCCCCCGGGGCAAATACGCCTGCTGCTGCAGAACAGCTGACACTGGGCAACCCGCCATTTGACGCGCTGGTGCTGGGGGATATCGGGCTTGGGTTGAAGAACGTGCTGGACGCGCTGGTTGTAACGCAGGTCAACATGCCCGAAGTCCGCATTATGGGGCCGGGGCTGTGGGCATCCTTTGCCTCCAAGCTGGGGGCAATCAAGGGGGCATGGTATGCCGCACCCGACCCCACGTCCCGTCAGGCTTTTGTTACGCGCTTTATGGCGGTTAACCACCATATGCCCAAACCACTGGCCGATATGTCCTACGATGCGGCAATGGCGGCTGTAACCGTGGCCCGCAGTGGTGTGCCCGGCTACCCGGCCCAGTCCCTGACCCGCACGCAGGGCTTTGCCGGGGTGGATGGCACCTTTACCCTGCTCCCCGATGGGCGCGTACGCCGTGCCTTGGGTGTGTTTGAGGTTATTGGCAACGGGAGTGACGCCCGCATGATCTCCACCCCGGCGCAGATACGTACGGGGACTTCGGGGTGATATAAAACATCCCCGATGGTTTAAAAGTGGCCCCCATATTGGGGCGGGCAGGGCGGTCAGGCATTATGCGGGCCGCCCTTTTTATTGTGGCAGGTTTAGCCGTGCCGTGTGGCCATGTCCGCCAGAGCTTGGGCTACACGTGCAACAACATCTTGCCAGTGCCGTGGGGTGGTCTGGCGGATAATGCGCAGGGTTGGGTACCATGGTGTGTCCTCCCGCCCATGTAGCCAGCGCCAGCAGGTGTCGTAACGGTCCATTAGCAGCACGGGTTTACCCAGTGCTCCTGCCAGATGGACAACCGATGTATCCACCGTAACCACCACATCCAGCGCCATGATCAGGGCTGCCGTGTCATCGAGTGTATGCAGGCTGTCCGTGGGGTCATACAGGACCATGCCTTCTGGCGGGTCCATCATCTGTTCGGCGTAGGGGCCTTTTTGCAGGCTTATCAGGTTAATTCCGGGCACGTTGCCCAAAGGTGCTACGACGGTCAGGGGCATGGAGCGCCTGCGGTCGATCATATGGGCGGTCGGGTCGGTGGGGTGGGGTGCGCCCCCCCAGACCAGCCCTACGTTCAGTTTGCCATTGTGGGGCACAAGCGGGGCAAGTGCTGCAACCTTGTGGGGGTCTGCCACAAGGTAGGGTACGGGTGCCCCCCACGGCTGGGCGGTGGAAGCAAAAACCCGTGGCAGGCTTATAAAAGGGCAGTGCCAGTCATACGCGGGTATGGCACCACGCACCTGTACGGTGTGGACCCCACGAACAGCGCGGCACAGATCGGCCAGTGCCTGTGGCACGCACAAATGGACAATGGCTCCACGCTGGGCAAGCAGCGGGACATAGCGCACAAACATGAGTGTGTCGCCCAGCCCGCCCTCATGGGTGATCAGGATGTGTTGGCCTTGCAGGCTGGTGTCGGGGGCAAGGGTGGGTAAAAGGCGGTCCATGGGGTGTTCGGTATGGCCGGGCAGGCGAAGGCGCCATTCATGCTCCTGCCAGCCCTGCGCGTACTGTCCTGCCTTGAGCAGGGCTACGGAATGGTTGACCCGGATCCGTGCATCCTGCGGACGTAGGGCCAGCGCCTTCTGGTAATAGGCAAGGGACTGCGCCATCTGCCCCTGTGCTGCCAGAACGGAGGCAATATTGGCCAGTGTGCCCACATGGTCTGGCTGGTAAGGCAGGCAGTTGGTCAGGACGTGTAAGGCAGCATCAAGCGTGCCCTGCTCGGTATGAGCCATGGAGAGCAGGTTGTGGGCCAGCATGTTCTGTGGCTGGCGGGTGGTTGCTTCTGTCAGGGTGGTTATGGCGGCAGCAAACTGCCCGGTCTGCACCAGCAAGTCACCCAGAACGGTGTTGATGCGGGTGTCCGCAGGTGCAGACCGGGCGGCTGCGCGGCAGACGGCAATGGCTGCTGCGCGCTGGTCAAGGCCGGACATAAGCGTGCTCAGGTCCTTTAAGGGGTGCTGGCTGGCGGGGTTGGCCTGACCGATAGAAGCCAGAATACGCGCAGACTGCTCGGTATTCCCTTCGCCGCACAGGCAGAAGGCATGCAGGATAAGGGCCTGTGCATTCTGCCGTGCCACCAGTGGGGCCAGCGCTGCGCGGGGCTGACTGAACTGCCCGGCCTGAATGGCCTGCATGGCGCGCCGCAGGGTTGTCTGTTCAGCGGCAGTTATGGTGGAGGCCGTAGGCGGCTGCATGGTTGTTTAATGTCCGTATGGTTTACGGGGGGGGGGGCTTATCCGGTGCATGGTAAGGGCATAAAAAACCCGGCAGGGCTGTGCGCCATGCCGGGTTGGGTAAACTGGACCAGAAGAAAAACGCCTTGGCCAAAAACCTCAGGCGGCTTTCATAACCGCGGTCAGTTCTTCCAGAACCGCGTTGGGTTCTTTCTTTTCCAGCACGGCCACTTCCGCCACAAAACGCTCCTGTGCGGCTTCAAACAGTTTGCGCTCGCTAAAGCTGCCGTCCAGACTGTCCACATTGCGGCGCAGGTCACGCAGGACTTCGGCGATCTGGACCAGATCACCGGAGTTGATTTTTTCCTGATAGGCCACGGCGCGGCGTGCCCACATACCCTTGCTCACATGGGGTTTGCCCTTGATGATGGACATGGCCTTGTCCACAATCTCGCGCGAGACAATTTTACGCAGGCCGGACTTGCGGGCCTTGGAGAGCGGGATGCGCAGGGTCATCTGGTTGCCGGGGAAGGAAATCTGGATAACTTCCAGCTTGGTCCCCGCAATTTCATCAATCCCGATCCGGTCTACACGCCCGACGCCATGAGCTGCATAGACAATAGCATCCCCTTCCTGAAAAGGATCTTCGTCTTTTACCTTGGTTTTTGCCTGGGCCGCAGTTGTGGCGGCAGCGGTGCGTGCCATTGCATCTGTCACGCCGCCTTTTGGAGGTGTTCTAAACGTGTTCATGGTTGGAACCTGTAGCATAAAATACGCTGTTTGTCTGCAATATAAAGAATAGGGGCGGCAATGCTCTTATTGCTGGACGCCATTTTGTGTCTGTAGGGGGGGCGCGGTCTGGTCACCCGTGGGCTGGACCACATCAATTTCAATATTACGGGCCATGGTTGCCATGGGCAGCGCATGCGGAGTGCCTGAAAAAGGGTTTTGCAGGTCGTCTGCACTTTTGTCCAGAATAAGGAACAGGCACCCCACAAGCGAAGACCCAAGAGGGGTAATCCATTCCAGCGTCTGCACCATGGAAAGGGGCAGAACAATACAGAAAATATTCACCAGCGCACGGGGCAGAACCGAAAACTGTATGGGCAGGGGAGTGTTGCGAATACGCTCCAGCCCGCCCTGTGCATTGGCGATGTCGGACAGGATGCGGTCAATCTGACCATGGACCGCCCCGTCTATGCCCTTGCGCGTGACCTCCTCGCTGACGCCCAGACCAATCTGGTAGAGAATGGCGTTGGGTTTATTGCGGTATGGCTCAATGGCCTTGAGCATAGAGGGGGGCAGCAGGCGCTCCACATCCGCGCTGGCATCAACCGGGCCAAGCGCCATACGCAGGGCGTGGGGGTAGGCGGCAATGGCGTACATCAGGTCGGGCCGGTCGCCCAGCAATGTGCCCGCCTGTCGGCCAAAGGAGCGGCAGTTATTGGTAATGGCGCCCCACAATGTGCGCCCCTCCCACCAGCGCGCATAGGCGTTGTTGGAGCGAAAACCCATGAACAGCGCCAGCGCCGAACCGATAAGGGAGACCGGCAGGCTGGGCTGCTCCATCCATTCCTGATGGAAAATCTGAAAAAGAATGACAACAACCAGATCCCACGCAGCCATAAGCAGGATAACCATTAAAATTTCCCGCGTGATAATGCGTAGGCCGACCTTCTGGTCAACGATCATTCAAAAAACTCCGGTTCTGGGTAACAGGGGGCGGAATGCCCGGTGTCAATTTAACACACAATCCATCGCAGGGTTGCCTGCAAAATTGTGGTTTGTGCATGATAGGCAATGCTAAGCATGAGTGAGCAGGGCTGACCAGATAAAAGGAGCGCAACGATGACAGAAGCAACAGGGCTGACATTGCTGGAGGAGCACCACGCTCATGGTGGGCGCGTGCTGTTTTATGAGCATCTCTCCAGCGTGCTGGGGTTGCCTGCGCGCTTTGGCGTGTTTTTGCCGCCTGCCGCCGCTGGTGGGGGGAGGGTGCCGGTTGTGTACGCCCTTGCCGGGCTGACCTGCACGCAGGAAACTTTTCTGGTCAAGGCAGGCGCTCTGGCCGAGGCCGCCCGGCTTGGCATAGCCCTTGTTGCCCCCGATACCTCTCCACGCGGTGCGGGCGTGGAAGGCGAGAGCGCGGACTGGGACCTAGGCACAGGGGCCGGGTTTTATCTGGATGCAACACAGCAGCCTTGGGCACAACATTACCGCATGGGCAGCTACGTTGCACAGGAATTGCCCTTGCTGGTAGAGGCCGCCTTGCCGCTGGACGGGGCAAGGCGTGGCATTATGGGGCATTCCATGGGCGGGCATGGCGCGCTGGTGCATGGCTTGCAGGCCCCCCTGTTCTGGAAATCTGTTTCCGCGTTTGCGCCTATTGTGCATCCCAGTGTTGTGCCGTGGGGCAAAAAGGCCCTGTCCACTTATCTGGGGGCGGACCACGCAGCATGGCGCGCGCATGATGCGGTATGCCTGCTGGAGGATGGATACAGGCACCCAGCCCCCATTCTGGTGGATACGGGGCTGGCCGACCAGTTTTTGCAGCGCGAATTACAGCCTTGGCATCTGTCCGCCGCAGCGGAGGAGGCAGGGCAGGCGCTAATCTGCCGCATGCATGAAGGGTATGACCACTCCTACTGGTTTGTGCAGAGTTTTGTGGCCGAGCATCTGCGCCACCACGCCACCATACTTGCCGCGGGCTGACAAAAGCATGGCGCGCAGGGCTGCGTGTTCACGCCGCGTGGTTTTTTAAAGTGACGGGTTGTGCTTCATGCCAGCCAGCGCGCCAAGCCACTTCATGTATTCCATACCCATCAGCCGCAGGGTGGATAGCCGCCATGGGTGTTCCATGGCCGGGGGTGTTACCGGGTAAGGGCTAAGGGCCACACCCGGTAGTGTGCGCCCCAGTTCCAGCATGGCGCGGCGCATGTGGTACCCTGCGGTCACAATAATCAGGCTGTTTATGTGGTTGTCCGCAACCCACACGGCGGTTTCGGTGGCGTTGCCAATGGTGGAACGTGCCTGATAGCCCAGCGTAATGCGTGCCGCCAGATCAGGCGGGGTGGACGGGGGCAGCAGTGCGCGCACGGTTGTTTGCAGGTCCACGCCAGAAATAAGCAGCCGCGTATCGGGGTTGGCGGCCAGCAGGCGGAGCGATGTTTCCACCCGGCCGGTTCCTCCTGTCAGGGCTACAATGCCATCGGCATGGAGCATGGGGGGCGGGGGCAGGCGTGCATCGTAGATAAACCAGCCAAACCCCGCCAGCCAGCAGCCCGCACCCAGCAGGCAGAATTTTTGCAATAAAGGCAGCAGCCCTTGGGTCAGGCGTGGCAGGAGCATGGAGCTAGGCATTACGGCAGGCGGAGCAGCCACAGGCGCACCATGACCTGCGTTGTAAACCAGCAGATAAAAGCTGCGGCAAACGGAAGAAGCGCCAGTGCCAGCAGCATGTCTGGCGGTATGGTGTGGGCCAGCGCCTGCCAGTCTGGCAGGAATGGCTGTTCGGGGGTGGCCAGTGGTGCGCTGGCAAAAGGTGCCGCCATTTGCAAAAGGAGCAAAAGGGGCAGGCAGGCCCCAAGGGTGCCGGTTAGCCCGCCGCCAAAACCCAGCGTTGCGGTGCGCCACGCAAAGCGGCCTGCAATATAGCTGTCCGATGCGCCAAGGCCGTGCAGGGTTTTTATAATGTCCTTGCGGGTTGCAAGCCCGGTGCGGGTTGCAAGGCCGGTTATCATGGTGGCAATGCCACCAACGCTCAGCAGGGCCAGCCCCGCGCAGGCCAGCAGGCTGTTGGCCAGTGCGCGCAGGCGCTCGCCCCAGCGGGCGTTGTGTTCCACTATGGTGCCGGGCACATGGGCGTTCAGCGACTGTTCCAAAGTTGCGGGCACGGCTGTATCGGGTGGCAGCCGGACACGGATAATGGCGGGGAGTGGCAGGGCGGAATTATCGGTCTCGCCCAGCCATGGTTCAAGAAGGCGGGCCAGTTCGGGCGCGCTCAGCTGGTGGACCTGCGCGCCGCGGGGCAGGGTGGCAAGGTCGGTCAGCACGGCCTGCACGCGGGTGGTGGCAGCCCCGGCCTGTGTTGGCAGTGGCATGTCCGCATCCGGCACCTGAATGGTGAGCAACTGGGCAGCCCCGCCGGACCACCGGGCAGACAGGGCGCGTGCCCCGCTGGCCCCGGCCAGTGTCAGTGCGGCTAAAAAACCCATCATGGCGACCAGCGCAAACAGGCTGCGGTCCGGCAGTGCTTCGGAGAGGGAAAGACCGTCCTTGCGGCCAGAAAACGGGCGGCTCATGCCAGTTCTCCCCCATCTTCCACCAGACGCCCGTGTTCAAGAAACAGAAAAGGCCGCTCAAGCCTGCGGATAAGGGATTCGTTGTGGGTTGCAACCACAACCGTTGTGCCCATGGCGCTGAGTTCTGCAAACATATCGAGCAGGCGGCAGGACTGGCTTTCTTCCAGCGCGTTTGTTGGTTCATCCGCCAGAATAAGGCCCGGTCGGTGGATAATGGCGCGGGCAATGGCCGTGCGTTGCTGCTCCCCGCCAGAAAGCCGGGTTGCGGGCACATCCATGCGCGCACCAAGGCCCACCCATTTGAGAATGGCGTGTACCTCGTCCTGAATTTCGTCCTCGGGGCGGTTTTGCAGGCGTAGTGGCAGGGCTACGTTATCCGCCACAGAAAGGTCGGGCATAAGCTGGTAGTCCTGATGCACCATGCCGATTCTGTGGCGCAGGCGCACAAGGGCTGCGCGCTTTTCCTCCTGTGCAACGGTTTTGCCCAGAATGGTCATCTGCCCATCGGTTGGCAGGTTTTCAATATGCAGCAGGCTGAGCAGGCTGCTCTTGCCCGCACCCGATGGGCCAAGCAGCCAGCGGAAGCCACCTTGGGGCACCGTAAGGGACAGGTTGGACAGCACGGGAGCGCTGTCTTTTCTGCCTCGGCGCCAGGAAACATTGTCCAGTCGAATCATTTACCGGCTTCCGGGTGAAAGAGCATGAAAATAAACCTGTTTCCACATTTGCCAACTCTAGCGGAGAGTGCCGGGGACTGTCGATTGGCAAGCGCCTTTAAGTGCTGAATTGAAAAAGGTGTTCCGTGCCTTTAGGATGGATGGGCTGGCACGGTTTTCCCTTTCCTGTGTTAGGATAGGGACACTACGTTTGTCTTCCGCCATGATGCCTTGCCTGCCGTTTCTGCCAGACCGGGGCAACGGGAAGAGGCCCTGCTAAGAGAGTGTTCATGAAGATTGTCTGTCCTTCCTGCGGTGCGGCATATCAGGTTCCCGAAGCTCTTCTGGCTAAAAGGCACGCGCTCAAATGCTCTGCCTGCGGTGTTAAATGGCGGATTTCTGGCACCAATACGCAAGAACAGGATGGCGCGCTGGCGGGCACGGCTGCTGCTCCCACGCAGCAGGAGGCAGCCCCGGTTGCAAAACCCTCCACCCCTGCGCCACGTGCGGCAGAGGGGGCAGAACGGCCGCCGTCTCAGCCAAAGATAACCCCCACCGTTGAGGCACCATCGGCTACTCAGGATAAACCACCGGCCAAGAGCGCGCCCCCTACCAGTAAGCCGGTTGTGGCGGAGGGGCCCCCTCCAGTAGCACCCGCTGTGGCGGTAAAAGCCGGGAGCGGGGAAAAAGGTAAGACGGCACCCGCCCCACTGCCCAGCGCCGCGCCCTCCCGGCCGACCGTGGCCCCAATTGTGCCCGATAAAGACATAAAGGCACCTTCTGCGGTTACACCCGCAAGCCCCGCTCCAGCAGTGGAACCAGCACGTGTGCCAGCACCCTTGCCACCAGTGGCCGCGCAGACGCAGGCACCTGTGGTGCAGGCCGCACCTGTGCGTGCGCCAGCCGTGCCCGATAAAGCATCGGACGCAACTGCTGCTACAAAAAACGCAGCTCCAGTGCAGGCCATTCCCCCGATAAATGCGCCACAGCCACAGGCGACCCCGGTCAAAGCGGGCATGGGGCCTTTGGCGGCACAAATTGCACGGCCTGCCTACAAGCCGGGGGCTGGTGGTTCGGCACTGCAAACAGCGCAGGCTGCTCTGGCGGGCTGGTCGCAAAAGTTGGCGGCTGTGGACGTGCGCGCTCTGGTCATAAGCGAGCAGTTCTGGCGCAGGGCGTGGGTTGTAAGCCTGCTGCTGGCCGTGCTGGTTATGCTGGGGGTGTGGCACTGGTGGGCGGCACTTGTGCAGGCTTGGCCCGCTGCCGCCCGGCTCCACCAGCCGGGATAAGGGCTGCTTTTTTATAAATTATGTGCGGGTGTGTTGCGGGCAAGTTAAAGTTTGCGCCCCACCAGCATGGCCAGTGTGGCCCCCGCAGCGGCTACGGCCATAAGCCCCAATCCATCGCAGATCAGCCCGCTTGCGGTCAGTTCGTGCCCGGCAAGGGTAATCTGTTCGGGAATGGCGTTGGCAACACTGGCAATGGCATCGTGCGCCTGCGGGTCGGCCGATGCGGTGGTGCGGGTCAGGGTTTTGACCAGTGCAGGCAGTGCCGCCCATGCCGCACCTGCAATAAGCAGCAGGGGGGCAAACAGTTCAGCCATCTGTTGCACAAAATAGAAGATAAAATAACAGGCCGCCCCTATGGCCGTACGCAGCAGCCGCAGCCCGATGGGAGCAGACACGCTCGGGCGGGAGGACAGGGCAATGGGGTGCTGGGAGGCGGGTAAGGGTGTGCGCGTGTCCATAAACCTGTGTTCCTTCAGGTAATCCGAGGCGGAAATATCGGTCAATCTGCTATCAGGGCCGCGGGTTAAAAGTAAAGATCGGCCTTTATACCGTTCTTGTGTCCGTCTTGCCACCATGCTTGCGGGGGTCAGGTATTGGGCCGCTTGCAGTGGTAACGCATTCGCGAGCAGACGGGGGGCAATTTTGTTTGGTATGCGTGTAAAGCCAACGTGAAGTGAGAAAAGGATGGGCCTTGGGCGTCCAGCTAGAGGCATAATTTATGGATTTTCTTTCCTGCACCATCCTGTTCGCCGGTGTCAGTGCTGAGTGTGAACAACGCCTTATGGCGGAGTTGGACAAGCGGGGCCTTGGGGTACGCATTGCCGCAGATGGGCGCACGGTTTTTGCCGGGTTTGATAGCGAACTCCCAAGCCTTCTGGTTGTGCAGGACCCGCTCCCCGATATGTCGGCGGCCCAACTATGCCAGCGCCTGCGCCTGACATCGGCCACACGGGGCATTCCCGTGGTTGTGCTGGTCAGCGAACATGACGCGGCACAGGAGCAGGAAATTCTCGAACGCGGGGCCGATGCCTGCTTTTGCATAACCGATGACCCGGTGTTCCTTATTTTTCGGATATGTGCGCTGCTGCGCGAATTCGGGGATGAAACAGCCGAGCGCGAGGGGGCCGTATTCCGCCAGCCGCGGGTGAGTGTTGTGACCGCGCCGGGGGGTATTTTATGGGCATGGCCCGATGGGGCCAATGTTGGCAAAACGCCGCGTATTGTCAAAATGCTCCGCCATAATGGCGAGGACGCCACATTGGTGGAGGACCCCGACAGGCTGGAGTTGTCCAATATCAGTGCCGGTCGTATCCAGCCCGACTGCATTGTGGTGGACCTGAGTTGCCCGGCCTTTAACGGGCTGGCGCTGGCGCAGACAGTCTCTGCTTTTAGGCGCAGGAGCCGCCAGTGTACCCGTGTGCTGGGGGTTGTCGAACATGGCCAGCTTACGGCGGAAAAAATCCGTCTGGCGTTTAATGCCGGTGTGGATGACCTGACGGATTCGGAAATAGCGCCAGACCTGCTGGTCGCGCGGATAAGCAGCCTTGTGCGCCGTAAAACCTTGCAAGATGAAGCCCGGCGCGAGGAAGCGCACATAGAAAGTGCGCGTGCCCGTATGGCACTGGCCGATGCCCTACGCCGCGTTAATGCGGATCTGGCAGCGGCTAACCGTAAGTTGATCGATGCACAGGTCAAGCTTGTGCAATCCGCCAAAATGGCATCGCTGGGGGAGCTGGCGGCAGGGATTGCACATGAGTTCAATAACCCTCTCGCCTTTGTTCTGGCACATGAAAACACGGTCAAACGCTCCATGGCACAGGCTTTGCAGGCCGTGCGCCAGAGCGATACGGAGGTGGCCGAGGCGGCCTTGACCAAAGGCTCCGAGCGGCTTGCCTCCTCCCTTGTGGGCCTATCAAGGCTGCGTGAGCTGGTGGCCAGCCTGCGGCGTTTTTCTCGCCTGGAGGAGGGGGAGTTCCGCCGGTTGGATGTGCCCGAGGCCATTGCCATGGTGCTGACACTTCTTGCCCCCAAACTGGGGCAGGAAATAGCCGTGGAATGCCGGCTGGAGGCCCCGCCAGAGCTGGTTTGTCAGGCGGCTTTGGTCAATCAGGTGGTTATGAACATTGTCAGCAACGCAGCCGACGCCATTTTGGAAAAGCGCGAGGCCGCCCGCAAGCAGGGGGGAACACCCCCCGGTCGATACAAGGATAAAATTCTGCTGGCCTCTTTTTTGGAGCCTTCAGAGGGGGAGCGTGCTGAAAACTACGTGTTGCAGATATCCGATACAGGCCCCGGAGTGCCGCCCGAATTGCAGGAACGCGTTTTTGAACCGTTTTTTACAACAAAACCTGTAGGCTCGGGGACCGGGCTAGGTCTGGCAACGGCATATGGGGTTGTGCAGGCTCATGGTGGGAGTATTGTTATAACAAACTCGGGGGCTCTGGGCGGTGCCTGCTTTACCATTCGTGTGCCCTATAAATCAGGAGAGGAGAGGCGCGGTGAGCACGTTATATGAACCAACACAGCGCCCTTTTGTGCTCGTTGTGGATGACGAGCCGGAAATTCTGGTCGCACTGTCTGATCTGCTGGAAAGTGCCTACACGGTCCTGACCGCCTCTTCGGGGGAGGAGGGCTTGGCATGCCTGCAAGACAATCCGTCTGTTGCGGTTATTATTTCCGACCAGCGTATGCCGGGCATGACGGGCGATGTCTTTTTGGCCCATGCGCGCGAGTTGTCTGCGGCAGGGGCCATTCTGCTCACTGGGTATGCCGATATTTCCGCCGTGGAGGCCGCATTGAACCGCGGCCAGATTTCCTTTTTTGCGTACAAACCGTGGGATGATGAAACGCTGCTGTCCATGGTTGGGCAGGCGGCTGCGCGGTATTTTTTGGAAAAAGAGCTGGAGTGCGAACGCCTGCTTCTGCGCGGCCTTTTGGACAACCTGCCATTTGGGCTTGCGGTCAAGGACCAGACGGGCAGCTTTGTGCGGCTTAACCAGCAGATGGCAAGCCAGTTGGGCCATACCGTTGCCCAGTGCCTTGGCCAGCGTGAGGAAGATCTGGTGGATGGCCCCCGGCTGGACAGCCTGAAAGAGGCAGAAGGCCAGTTGGCCCAGACCGGGCGTGACCAGCAGGTGCTCCAACTCCCCGCACATGATGGCCCGGCCCGTTGGCATGACCTAACGCGCGTCAGGCTGGACAGCCTGCGTAATGCGCCCGTGCAGTCGGCCATGCTCTCCGATTACTCCATTCTTATCGATCGGGATGTGAGCGAGTTGTTAAGTCTGGAGCAAAGGCTGCGACAGGCGCAAAAAATGCAGGCTATCGGCACACTTGCAGGCGGTATTGCACACGACTTCAACAACCTGCTGACCGCAATTCAAGGCTCCTTGGAGCTTGTGCAGGACCTCGAACCCCCGCGCGATCCTTCGGTATCAAGGCTATACGAAAACGCCATGGAGGCCGCCCGCCGTGGCGCGGTGCTGACCCGCAAACTGCTGGACTTCAGCCGCCCCCGCCATCTGGTCTGCCAGCGGGTGGACATGCATGACGTGCTTGAAAACCTCCAGACATTCATGAAGCAGGGGAAAGTCCCTGACGAAATTCGTGGAGCACTGGACACCACCCGTCTGGAAGGCATGAGCCGCTTTAGCAGCGTGCGGTTCAGCATTCCCGATGAACCCCTGCCACCCGTGTGGACAGATGCCGTGCAGCTTGAACTGGCAGTGTTCAGCTTGTGCATTAACGCGCTGGATGCCCAGCCAGAGGGTGGGACCACCTGTGTGTCTGTGCGGCAGGTGGCGCGCCTTCTGGGGCGCCACGTCGGGCGCGAACATGCAGGTGCATGGCTGGTTGTGCAGGTAACTGATCGCGGCATTGGCATGACAGAGGATATCCGTGCCCGTATTTTTGACCCGTTCTTTACCACTAAAGGAACGGGGCAGGGGGTGGGCCTTGGCCTGTCCATGATTTACGGCTTTATCAGCCATTGCGGGGGCGAGGTCCGCGTGGACAGCGCACCGGGTGGCGGTACCTCGGTAGAGCTGTGGTTCCCCGCCATGGATCAGGAGATGGCAGCAGCCATTCCCGCAGTCCCGGCCAATACCGTGCAGGCCATTGCCCGCGTTCTGCCCGAAAACGGGGCAGGCAGCACCATTCTGGTCGTGGATGACGAACCGGGGGTGCGCGCCGTAACCAGCGGCTTTTTACGCCGTGCGGGGTATGATGTCATGGAGGCGTCAAGTGGTGCGGAGGCGGTGGAAAAAGCACAGTCCATTCCCAGCATTGCTCTTGTCGTTATGGATGTGATGATGCCGGGCATGAACGGGGGGGAGGCGGCGCGGCGCATCCATGCCGTACGTGCGGACCTGCCGGTTCTGTTTGTGACTGGCTATGCCGATTTTGGCGTCCTGCCCGAAGGCGTTGCCGTTTTGCACAAGCCTTACACGCGTGATGCGTTGCTGGGAGATGTAAGGGCTATGCTGGCAGCATAGCCCCCCCTCTTGTGTCCTGCGCCAGAACGCCTATTTCTTGGTGTTATGGATAGTTTTCATTCTGCTTCGTCTTCGCATGATCCCGTCGGCTGGCACGGGACCACCATTTTATGTGTGCGCCGGGGTGCGCAGGTTGCCATGGCGGGGGATGGCCAGGTCACACTGGGCAGCACCGTTATTAAAGGCAATGCCCGCAAGGTCCGGCGCATTGGCCCTTCTGGCACCATTCTGGCAGGGTTTGCCGGGGCCACGGCAGATGCCTTTACGCTGCTGGAACGGCTGGAAGCCAAGCTGGAGCGCTACCCCAACCAGTTGGAGCGCGCCTGCGTGGAACTGGCCAAGGACTGGCGCACGGACCGCTACCTGCGCCGGCTGGAAGCCATGATGGCCGTGGCCGACGCCGAACACTCCTTTACCCTGACAGGGAATGGCGATGTGCTGGAGCCTGAAGATGGCATTATCGCCATTGGCTCAGGTGGTAATTACGCGCTTTCGGCGGCACGCGCACTGCTGACGGTAGATGGTTTAAGTGCAGAGGAAACCGTAACCCGCGCCATGAAGATTGCGGGTGATATCTGTGTTTATACCAACCACTCCGTGCGGATAGAAACACTGGACGCCACAACAGCGGGAGAGAGTGCCTGATGCAAGCCCCCCATTTTTCTCCCAAAGACATTGTTGCCGAGCTTGACCGTTACATTGTGGGGCAGGGGGACGCCAAACGCGCGGTTGCCATTGCCATGCGTAACCGCTGGCGTCGGGCGCAACTACCAGAGGCCATGCGTGAGGAGGTTGTGCCCAAGAACATCCTCATGATCGGGCCGACCGGTTGCGGCAAAACCGAGATCGCACGCAGGCTGGCCAAGCTGGCGCAGGCACCGTTCCTTAAGGTTGAAGCCACAAAGTTTACCGAGGTCGGCTACGTTGGCCGCGACGTGGACAGCATTGTGCGCGACCTTGTAGATGCCGCCATAGTTATGCTCAAAGACCTGCGCCGCAAGGATGTGGAGGAGCAGGCCGCCCACGCGGCGGAGGAGCGCATTATTAACGTTCTGGCGGGCGAGGGGTCTTCGGCCGATACCAAAAGCAAGTTCCGCACCATGTTGCGTAGCGGGCAGTTGGAAGACAAGGAAATTGATATTGCCGTAACCGACCCGGCTCCTTCCACGCCGGGTGACATGCCGGGCATGATGCCGGGTAATGTCATTAACATCGGTGACATGATGAAAGGCTTCATGAACCGCGCGCCCAAGCAGAAAAAGCTTAAGATTTCTGCCGCACGTGAGCATCTGCGCCGTGAAGAAGCCGAGCGTCTGCTGGACAGCGAAAGCCTGACGCGTGAGGCCGTAGCCCATGTGCAGAACAACGGCATTGTCTTTCTGGACGAGATAGACAAGGTGTGCGCCCGCTCATCCGAAACCGGGATGAAGGGGGGCGATGTCTCGCGCGAGGGGGTGCAGCGTGACCTGCTACCCTTGATCGAGGGAACAACCGTGTCCACCAAGCATGGCCCGGTCAAAACCGACCATATCCTGTTCATCGCCTCCGGCGCGTTCCATCTGGCCAAACCCTCGGACCTGTTGCCCGAATTGCAGGGGCGTCTGCCTATCCGTGTGGAGTTGCAACCTCTCTCGCGCGATGACCTGCGACGGATTTTGACAGACCCCGAACATTCGTTGCTCAAACAGTACATTGCACTCATGAAAACTGAAGGTGTCAGCCTGACATTTGCCGATGATGCAGTGGACGCGCTGGCCGAGCTTGCCGCCGACATTAACGACCGTGTAGAAAATATTGGTGCACGCAGGCTTGCCACCGTGCTGGAAAAGCTGTTGGAGGATATCTCCTTCACCGCTTCCGAGCGGTCGGGCGAAACTGTTGTGGTGGATGGCACTATGGTGCGCGACAAGGTGGCACCTCTGGCCCGCAAGGGTGATCTGAGCAGGTTTATTTTGTAATGGAAGCACCCTTTGTTACCCCGCAGGAAGACACTGCGGCAGAAGCGATTGAAGCCATTGGCGATGAGCTGGATATCTTTGATGACTGGATGGAACGCTACCAGTACATCATAGAAATGGGCCGTAAACTGCCTACATTCCCTCCAGAGTGGTGCAACGATGCACACCGCGTGCCCGGCTGCCAAAGCCAGGTCTGGCTGGAAGAGAAGGAGGCAGACGGCAGGCTCTACTTTGCGGGCCTGTCCGATGCAGCCATTGTGTGTGGGTTGGTGGCCCTGCTTTTGCGCGTGTATTCGGGCCGCACACGGGCCGAAATTCAAGCAACAGACCCCGGTTTTTTGCGTGATCTGGGGTTGGTGCAGGCCCTCTCCACCAACCGGGGGAACGGGGTGGAGGCCATGGCGCGCGCCATTCGGGCAGCAGCAGCCGTCTCTGCCTGAATGGGGGGGCGCAAAACGCGCCCCCTTCCACATTGAACAGCCATAAAAAAACCAGCCCGCATAAATATGCCGGGCTGGTTTTTTTTATGTTGGGCCGGTCCACCATAACGGAGGACCGGCTTTTTTGCTGGGGTCTGCCTGAGCGGGTCAGGCGTTCCCTTTTTCCTTCAATGCTTTGAGCACATCCGCTGGGCGGATGGGCAGGTGGCGCAGGCGCACACCCACAGCGTTGAAAATGGCGTTGCCCACGGCAGGAGCAATGGTTGTAACCCCCGGCTCGCCCAGCCCCATGGGTTTTTCCGTGCTGGGCAGGAATTCAACATCCATTTCCGGCACATCCGCAATACGCAGGGGGGTGTAGGTGTTCAGGTTCCGGTCGCGCACGTTGCCGTCCACAATTTCCGTCCCTTCAAACAGGGCCATGCTCAGCCCCCACAGTGCGCCACCTTCGGTCTGGGCGGCTGCGCCATCGGGGTCAATAATGGTGCCTGCATCCAGCACCAGCCAGATTTTCTGGCAGGTTACAACGCCGGTTTTGCGGTCCACATGTACCTGCACGGCCCCTGCGGTCCATGTGGGCATGGCGCGTTCCTGCCCAAAGGTGGTGGCAATGCCAATGGCGGTATCCGCTGGCAAGGACACTTTGCCATAGCCGCATTTTTCCGCCAGATGGCGGAGCACATTGGCCTGACGGCTGGCCCCACCCACAGAGTTGGGGCTGCTGCCAGCGTTACGGCCCTTGCTGTCCAGCAGGCTCAGCCGGTAGTCCACCGGGTCCAGCTTGCGGGCATAGGCAATCTCATCCAGAAAGCTCTCATGCGCCCATGGCGTCCAGCCGGAGCTGACCGAACGTAGCCAGCCGGGGCGGAAGGTCTCGCCCGCCAGTTCGTTGTCCAGTGCGCGCACCAGCATGGGGCCTACGTCGTACCAGTGGTCGGCACCAGCAATGGCAAACTGGTCATAGGGCTTGCCATCGGCCCCTTTTTCCATGAACGCGCTGGCCATAACGCGGGTAGGCCAGCCAGCCGAGGCATGGTGCTGCCATGCGGTAATGGCGCCATCCGGCCCCAGTGCCGCACGGACGGTCTGCACGGAAGGCGAGCGAATGGAGTCAAACAGCACATCGTCCGAGCGGGTAAGGATCAGCTTGACCGGCTTGCCCCCAATGGCCTTGGAAATAAGGGCCGCGGGTACAGCATAGTCCCCGTTCAGGCGGCGGCCAAAGCCCCCACCCAGCAGGTAGCTGCGCATGACCACTTCGGATTCAGGCACCTGTAGCGCCTTGGCGATAACGGGCAGGAACAGGGTCTGCCACTGGTTGCCGCAATGCACTTCCCATTTGCCTTCGTGCTGGCGGGCCAGCGCGTTCATGGGTTCAAGCTGGTAATGCAGTACGGAGGAGCAGGTATAGGTCTGTTCGACAACCTTGGCGGCTTTGGCGAATGTTTCGTCCACGCCGGGGTCGTTGAACACGCACGAACCACCGGCTTTGTCCGCAATCTGCCTGCGGCCGTAGTCCAGAATATCCTGCTCGGTTACGTTGGCGGTCTTGCCCGGGGTCCAGACAACCTTGAGCGCATCCGTTGCGCGGATGGCCGCAGGGTAGGATGAGGCCAGAACCGCAACCCAGCCCGGTACGGTATCGGACGGGTCTTCGAGCACAATGTAGCGGATGTACCCCTTGACCTTTTTGGCTTCGCTGTCATCCACAGAGACAACTTTGGAGCCATAACGCGTGGGCGGCAGTTTGGGGCGGGCGTACACCATGCCCTCAAGTTTGGCGTCTATGCCGTAAAGGGCGGTGCCGTTGGTTTTGGATGGAATATCCAGCGCCTTGACATCCTTGCCAATCAGCCGGTGCTCGGATGCAGGCTTGAGCGGCAGCTTGGCCATTTCTTCTGGCGTATAGGTTTTGGTCGGGTGCGCACGGCTGACAATATCGCCGTAGCTGATCGACCGGCCGCCAGCAATAACCTGCCCGTTGCGGGCAATACAGGCAGCGGGGGAAACACCCAGCAGTTTAGCACCCTGTTCCACCATGACCGTGCGCGCAGCAGCCCCGGCCTGACGGAACTGGTCCCACGTCATCCACACGGACCAGGAGCCACCTGTTACCATAAGGCCCCATTTGGGGTCTGTATCCACATAGGTAATGCGGACCTTGTTCCAGTCGGCTTCCATTTCATCCGCAATAATGCGGGCAAGGGCTGTGCCAATATGCTGGCCCATTTCCGCACGGATGATGTTCACGTTCACCCAGCCATCGGGGGCAATGGAGCACCAGATCGTGGGTTCAAAGGCGGCGGCTTCCTTCAGGGCTTCCGGTGCGCCCTGCGGGTAAACCTGCGCTGCCTTGCCCTGGCGGGCAAACCCGAACAGAAAGGCAGAGCCTGCGGCGGTGAGCAGAAAACTACGGCGCGAAGGCCCACGGCCCGCCGCCCGGTCCTGCTGTGCGGCAATACGTTCGAGCTTACCCATTGGATGCCTCCTCCTTGCGCAGGGCGGCAGCTGCTTTTTTAATGGCTTTGCGAATACGGACATAGGTCATGCAGCGGCACAGGCTCCCGCCCATAACACCATCAATTTCCTCATCCGTGGGGTCGGGGTAGTCCTTTAACAGGCTCACGGCCTGCATGATCTGGCCAGACTGGCAGTACCCGCACTGGGGAACCTGAATGTCCTTCCATGCTTCCTGCACGGCATGTCTGCCATTGGGGTCCAGCCCTTCAATGGTGGTAACATCAGCCCCTTCCAGCGAACTGAGCGGAGTAATGCAGGAACGGGTTGCCCGGCCACCAACCAGAACGGTGCAGGCACCACACTGGCCTACGCCACAGCCAAACTTTGTGCCTGTCAGGTCCAGATCATCACGCAGCGCCCACAGCAGGGGGGTGTCGTCCGGCACATCGACAGAAACGTCACGGCCATTGAGTTTGAATTTTACCATCTCGTGCTCCGTGGTCCGTCTTAGTGCGATGAATTGACAGGAATGGTGGTAATGGTCTTGCGCACTGCGGCTGCTTTCTTTTCCAGGTCTGTCCATGGCGGCAGGGTGGTGCGGGTACGGCGCAGGTAGCCTGCAATCCGCGCCATATCCTGATCAGACAGGGCATTGTAGAAGCTGGGCATGGCAACGCCTGTCTGCCCCTCTTCGGCTGTCAGCCCATGCAGGATGACCTGATAGAGGTTGGTTGGCTCGCTCAGCCACAGGGCGTTGTTCAGCGCCAGATCGGGGCGGCCCAGTACGGGCGAGGGAGCGGCATTGTAATGGCAGGCGGCACAGGCACCCTGATAAAGCTTGGCGTCCGGGTCCACAGTGGGGCCGATCAGATCGGTTTTGGACTGTTCCATGGCAAGGGCAAGGGCGGCCTTGTCGTGTTTTTCACGCTCGGCGGCGTGGTCCACATCTGCAAAATAATGGGCAATGGCATGCACATCCTCCTCCGGTACGGTGGAGAGGAAGCGGTGCGGAACGGGGGACATGGGGCCACCGGCCGGGCCATGCAGGGGGGCAACCCCAAAACGCAGGTACTGGAAGAGTTCGTCTTCTGTCCATGTCGTGGGGGTTGGGTTGTGTTCGTTCAGGGGGGGGGCAATCCAGTTGTCCACCACGGCACCGTCGTAGGGCGCGCTCTTCTTTTCGGCACCCATGAAGTCACGCGGAGTGTGGCATGCACCACAATGGGCGTTGCCTTCGGACAGGTAGGCACCACGGTTCCACAGTGCGTCATGCCTTGGGTCGGGCTTGTACACGCCGGGGGTAAAGTACAGCAGCTTCCATCCTGCCTGAAGAATACGCAGGCTGAGCGGGAAGGGCAGTTCGTTGGTGCGGTGTACCATACGCACGGCCGGGCGTGTCATCAGGTAGGCGTACAGGTCGGATACATCCTGCTCGGTCATTTTGGTGAAATGATCAAACGGGAAGGCCGGAATAAGGTGGACACCCTTGCGCGAAACGCCAAGGTGCATGGCGCGCTGGAATGCCTCTTCCGACCAGTTGCCAATACCTGTCTCCAGATCGGGCGTGATGTTGGAGGAATAGATGGCGCCAAACGGCGTTTCCATTTTGTAGTCGCCTGCCAGTTCTGGCCCACCACCCATATCGGTACGGGTATGGCATTCCGCGCAGTATCCTTCTGCGGCCACAATGCGACCGCGTTCGATCTGCTCGGCGGAAAAGCTGCCGCGGTCTGGGGGTTCTACCGGCTCAATGGGCGGGTACCAGGCATAATAAAGAAAACTCAGCCCACCTATGGCGCCAATGGCGGCGGCTCCTGCTAATAGACGTTTGATCACTCTACCCCCACCTTATGTGTAAACGTCCCGTCTGGCGGGCAGATGGATCAAGTCTGCCCAACACAGCCAGAGGAACAGCATCTGCGGTCTGTCGTTGATTAAGGACAAGTCTTATCCGGGTTTGCATCATAGATAAACGTATAGAAGCCGCGTTATTACACGACTAAATGTATATGATTTATATATATCGCAAGAATATTACAAAAAACGGTGTTTTCTGGTTATTATCTATATACACAAAGATATAGACAAGGAAACATTTGCATGTGCGTCATGCGTTTTCTTCGGGTAAGTGCTCTGGGTCTCACTCTATAAAGAGGCCAGAATGGTGGCGAGTGATGCACAGAATCCGACCGGTCGAAGAATCGGGGCGGTCGTATGGTGCACAATTGTTGCAAGGTAAGGCTTGAAAGCTGAACACCTTTCTTTTAAGGAAGCGCATTCGCGCACGCGTCCGGGCTTGTGGGGCATGCCCGGCCGTGCAGAAGCCGTTTTACCCTTTTGGGGGTGGAGCGGTTTGGTCCAGCGTATTTCAGGAGTAAAGAAATGCCCAAAATGAAGACCAAGTCGTCGGTCAAGAAGCGGTTCAAGATCACCGCGACCGGCAAGGTGCTCTCCGGCCCGAGCGGTAAGCGTCACGGCATGATCAAGCGTACCCAGAAGATGAAGCGCTCCGCTCGCGGCACGCAGGTTCTTCAGCCGCAGGACGGCCGTACGGTTAAGCAGTGGGCCCCCTACGGGCTGTAAGGAGCATCTAAGATATGGCACGTGTTAAACGCGGTGTAACCACACTCGCTCGCCACAAAAAAGTTCTGGAACTGTCCAAGGGTTACCGCGGCCGGTCTTCCACCAACTACCGCATTGCTCTGGAACGCGTTGAAAAGGCGCTCCAGTACGCATATCGCGACCGCCGCAACAAGAAGCGTGAATTCCGCGCTCTGTGGATCCAGCGTATCAACGCCGCTGTGCGTGAACACGGCCTGACCTACAGCCGTTTCATTAACGGTCTGGACAAGGCTGGGATCGAGATTGACCGCAAGGTTCTGGCCGCCATCGCATTTGATGACGCAGCAACCTTTGCCGAAATCGTCAAGAAGGCACAGGCCGCTCTGGCAGCCTGATTGCCGGTTCTGACAGATCCGGTATACAAGAAGGCCGTCCCTTACCGGGCGGCCTTTCTGCTTTCTGGCGGATGGTTTTTGGGCCTAAGGGCTTTTCTCCCGGAGCGGGAGATTGTATCCGCCCGGTAGTATTTTTTCCTCAGCGCGGGGTTCCATGAGCGACGATCTAGAAACTCTTCGGCAGGATGTCCTGTCCGAACTGGCTGGTGCCACAGACCTGCGGGCATGGGATGCCGTGCGCGTTGGCACTCTGGGCAAATCCGGCCGCCTGACCGGTCTGCTCAAGGCGTTGGGGAAAATGCAGCCCGATGAACGCAAGGCGCGGGGCGTTGCCCTGAACCGCCTGCGTGATGAGCTGACCCAGGCGGTAGAAGCCCGCGGCAAGGAGCTGGAAGCCGCTGCCCTGCAGGCCCGCCTGATTGCCGAAAAACTGGACGTAACCGTACCTCCCCCGGCAGAGGCCGCAGGCTACATCCACCCGATCAGCCGCACGATCGAGGAAATGACGGCCATTTTTGGTGTCATGGGTTTTCAGGTTGCTGAAGGGCCGGATATCGAGACTGACTGGCACAACTTTTCGGCCCTGAACACGCCCGACCATCACCCCGCGCGGACCGACCACGACACGTTTTACCTCCCGCCCGCGCCGGGGCTGGATGTGACCCGCGTCCTGCGGACCCAGACCTCGGGCGTGCAGATCCGCACCATGCTGGGGCAAAAGCCGCCCATCCGTATTATTGCACCTGGCCGGACCTACCGTGCGGACCATGATGCAACGCATTCCCCCATGTTCCACCAGTGCGAAGGTCTGGTTGTGGGGCAGGGCATTACTCTTGGGCACCTCAAGGGCTGCCTGATCGAGTTTTTGCGTGCGTTTTTTGGCAAGCCGTCCCTGCCGGTGCGTTTCCGCTCCTCCTACTTCCCGTTTACCGAACCCTCTTTGGAGGTGGATATCGGCTGGTCGCGCAAAACGGGTGAGATCGGGGCCGGGGAGGACTGGCTGGAAGTGCTGGGGGCAGGCATGGTGCATGCCCGCGTGCTGGCCAACTGTGGGCTGGACCCCAGTGTATGGCAGGGCTTTGCCTTTGGTATGGGGGTCGAACGACTGGCAATGCTGAAGAACGGCATTCCCGACCTGCGTTCGTTCTATGAAAGCGATATCCGCTGGCTGCGACACTACGGGGCAGACCCGCTCGCACCCGCACTGCTGCACGAAGGGGTGTGAGACTATGAAATTCACGCTGTCATGGCTGTATGACCATCTGGAAACACAGGCAACGCTGGCCGAAATCTGCGCCATGCTCAACCAGATTGGCCTTGAGGTAGAAAGTGTTGAGAACAAGGGGGCCGCTCTCGCCCCCTTCCTGACCGCTCGTATTCTGGATGCCCAACCCCACCCCAACGCGGACCGGCTACAGGTTTGCCGTGTGGACGCAGGGCCGGGCTTTGCGGATGTGCAGGTGGTTTGTGGTGCACCAAACGCACGCAAGGATCTGGCGGTTATTTTTGCGCCTCCGGGTGCCTATGTGCCGGGGCTGGACGTTACCATCAAAGCGGGCAAGGTCCGTGGCGAGCTGAGCGGGGGCATGCTGTGCTCCCTGCGTGAACTGGGGCTGGGGGAAGAGACCAGCGGCATTGCCGAACTGCCAGTCGACACGCTGCCCGGCCAGTCCTACCCCGATTTTGCCGGGCTGGACGATGTGGTGATCGATATTGCCATAACCCCCAACCGGGGCGATGCGCTGGGTGTGCGCGGCATTGCGCGCGATCTGGCAGCAGCGGGCCTTGGCACGCTGCGGCCGTGGCTGGCCGAAACGGTTGAAGGCACGTTTGCCTCCCCCGTGGAGTGGGCCATTACCGACACTCAGGCCTGCCCGTGGGTGTTGGGGCGGACCATTCGCGGGGTCAAAAACGGCCCCAGCCCGGACTGGCTGCGGACCCGGCTGGAAAGTATTGGCCTGCGCTCCATTTCCACGCTGGTCGATATTACCAACTATTTCTGCTTCGATCTTGGCCGCCCGCTGCATGTGTTTGACGCAGGCAAAATTGCCGGAGGCAGGCTGACCTTGTGCCGTGGTGAGGGCGAGACCTTCCGCACGCTGGACGGGCAGGACTGCACAGTTACATCCGAAGACTGCGTGATCGCGGACCAGAATGGTGTGCAGTCCCTTGCCGGGATCATGGGTGGGGAGGCCACAGGTGCGACCGAGGCCACAACCGATGTGTTTGTGGAATGCGCACTGTTTGACCCCGTGCGTGTGGCCCTGAGCAGCCGCAGGCTCGGCCTGTCATCCGATTCCAGCTATCGTTTTGAGCGTGGTGTGGATCAGGCGTTGCCTGTGGCAGCCCTTGAAGCGGCAACCCGCATGATTATCGAACTGTGTGGGGGGCAGGCCAGCGAGGTTGTCTCCGCCGGGCAGCAGCCCGCGTGGCAGCGTGGTGCCACCTTGCGGTTTGAGCGTGTGCGCGATCTTGGCGGGCTGGACGTGCCTGCTGAGGAGAGCGTGGCCCTGCTGGAAAAACTGGGTTTTGAGGTGCGTGCGCGAACCGCAGAACAGGTCGAACTGGCTGTGCCAGCATGGCGCAATGACGTTGCACAAACCCCGGTGCTGTCGCAGGGCAGGGACCTGCCCGCTGATATAGCGGCAAAGGCCGCACAGGGTGTGGCAGCGATTGAGGCCGAGAGCGATCTGGTGGAGGAAATCCTGCGCCTGAAGGGGCTGGATGCGGTTCCGGCTGTGCCACTGCCGCCTCTTAGCGTGGTGCCGGGGGCATCACTGACACCCGCGCAGGCCCGCTTTACGCTTGCGCGCCGCGTGTTGGCCGCACGCGGGCTAACGGAGACGGTGGGCTTCTCCTTTGTCTCGCACGAGGAGGCCATGCATTTTGGCGGGGCGCCCGAAAGCCTGCGTCTGCTCAACCCCATTGCCTCCGATCTGGACCAGATGCGCCCGACCCCTCTGGTCAATCTGGTTGCTGCCATCCGGCACAACAGCGTGCGCGGATGGGGGGATATCGGGCTGTTCGAGATTGGTCCGGCCTTTGCCGAAAACGCGCAGCAGACGTTAGCTGCGGGTGTACGCTCGGGCCATACTCCCCGTTACCCCGGTGTGACCAGCCATGGGGTTTCGCTCTGGGCGGCCAAGGCGGATGCACTGGAACTGCTGCGCCGGTATGGGGTTAACCCGGACGTTCTGACCACCACGGCGGACGCGCCCGCATGGTACCATCCGGGACGCTCGGGTGTGCTGCGGCAGGGGCCAAAAAACATTCTGGCGTATTTTGGCGAACTGCATCCATCGGTGCTTCAGGCAACGGGTATTGATGTGCCGGTTGTGGCGTTTGAAGTGTTTGTGGAAAGCGTGCCCCAACCCAAAAAGAAGAAAAAGAGCGCGCCAGCCCTTTCTGCCTTCCAGCCCGTACGACGTGATTTTGCATTTGTGCTTGGGCAGGATATTCCAGTGGAAAGCGTTTTGCGTGCAGTGCGCGGAGCAGACCGCCAGCTTGTGGCCGATGTCAGCCTGTTTGACATCTATACCGGGCAGCATGTGGCGGATGGTATGCGCTCGGTCGGGGTGGAGGTTACCCTCCAGCCCACAGACAAAAGCCTGACTGATGCTGAACTCGAAGCAGTGTCCGAGCGTATTGTGGCTGCTGTCAGCAAGGCAACGGGTGCTGTCCTGCGATAACGGCAGGGAGTAACAGAAGGAGCACGATCATGGCATGGAATTATCCCGCTCACGCACGCAGTTGGGGTGTTAAAGCCGGTTTTGCCGTTCTGTTGCTGTGTGGCGGGCTTGCCCCGCCACATGCCGCGCAGGCGGATGGCATTACAGGGGCGGGGTCCAGCTTTGCTGCCCCCCTGTATCAGGCGTGGTCGGCTGCGGCCCCCTCTGGCGTGGACGTGCGGGTTAATTACCAGACCATAGGTTCGGGGGCCGGGCAGAACCAGATTCTGGCTGGCACGGTAGATTTTGGGGCCTCAGACGCCCCCATGTCTCACGCACGGCTGGAAGCGGGCAAGCTGGTGCAGGTGCCATCAGCCATCGGGGGGGTGGTGATAACGGCCAATGTTCCCGGTGTGGCCAATGGTGCCCTGCGCCTGAGCGGGCCTGTGCTGGCAGCCATTTACGCAGGGGCCATTACGCAGTGGAATGATGCCAAAATTGCAGCCCTCAACCCCGGCCTGCATCTGCCCGATCAGGTGATAGCGCCCCTGCATCGGGCGGATGGGTCGGGTACCACTTATGTTTTTACAGACTACCTCGCCCATGTCTCTCCTGAATGGAAAGATGGTGTGGGCAAGGGCACATCCGTTTCATGGCCAGCTGGGGCCGGTGCGCGTGGTAATGACGGCATTGCCGCGTATGTGCAAAACACCGCAGGCAGCATAGGTTACCTTGAATATGCCTATGCCGCGCGCAACCATCTGGCTCTTGTGCAGATGCAAAACCATGCCGGGGTTTTTGTCAGCCCGTCAGCCAGTAGTTTTGCCCATGCAGCCGAAGCCGCCCAGTGGGACAATGCTGACCTGACCGCAGCCCTGAGCGACGTGGACGGGGCGGAAAGCTGGCCCATTATTACCACCACCTATGTGCTGTTCCCGGCCACGGCCACTGCGGATAACATGGGCAATGCGGTGCGGCGGTTTTTCCGGTGGGGACTGGTGGATGGGTCTACTGTAACCCAGCAGCTTGATTATGTGCCACTGCCCGAGCAGATCAGGGCGCGCGTGCTCCAACGGCTTGGCGGGGAATAGCCGGTTATCGGGTGTTATCCCGCGCTCATTCCACACTTGTCCTGTATTTCATCCACAGATTCTGTGGATAACCCCAATCCGCCCCGGATCAGTGCAGCCAGACCTGAGAGAACAGAAGCTGGTTGACCTCGGTATAAAAAAAGTTCCGAACACGGGCGGATGTCAGCACCACATTGTCTTTTTCAATCATCGGGGCTGCGGGCGCGCGCTCCATGATCTGCCTGTTGGCATCCTGCCAGAGCTGGTTGCGCTGTTCCGTGCTCAGGCTGGTATCGGTGCGGGCGCGGTCCATTATGGATTGAGCGGGCGCATCGCAAAAGCCGGAAATGTTGATGGAGCTATCGGAGTGGGGGTGAAAGTTTTCACATCCGAACAAAGCATCCAAAAAATTGGAGGCGGAAGGATAGTCCGCCGACCAGCTTGTCAGGGATATTTGCACATGGTTGTCCGTGTTCTGGATGTAGGCCAGATGCAGGCTGCTGCTAAGCGGGCGTAAAACGGCCTGATAGCCAAGGCTTTGCAGCATGTCGCGGACCCATACCCCCATGGCCATGTCCGTACTGGTGTTTGCCACAACCAGTGTAACTTTCTGCCCCTTTGTTCCGCTTTCCTGCACAAGTTTGCGGGCTGTGGGCATGTCCGGGGCACGCCATTGCTGCGCGGGTGCAGAGGGGGAGGCTGCGCGTGTATAGGGGCAGTCCTGTGCCCCCACATCCAGAACAGAGGGGATAAGGCCGCAGGCCGGGCGGGCAATACCCGGCCCACCGTACAGAATAACCATGGCCCTGCGGTTAAGTGCGTAGTTGACCGCCTGACGTACCCTTACGTCCGTAAACGGAGCTTCGTGCATGTTCATGGACAAAAAATAGAGGGAGGGGTGGCGCATGACATGTGTTTGCGCGGCAAAGCGGCTCCCCAATTCGCCCAGCCTATCAAGGGGAATGGCATCGGCCATCCAGTCGTACTGCCCGTTTTCCACAGCGGTTACGGCTGCCTCCTCCGGTATGCCAAAGGTGTATTCTATCCGCTCGGGGTAGCCTGCGGGTTGTGCCTGCGGGTTCCAGACATGAAAGGCGGGGTTGCGGCTCAGGGTTAAAAAATTGTTGGGGTCATACGTGTCCACCCTGTAGGGGCCGGTGCCGGGCAGGGGGGTATTGCCTGTGTCATGCTCAGGGGTGCTGGCAGGCAGGATAACGGCGTGGGTAAAGGCCAGTTTTTGCAGGAACTCTGCATCGGGGTGGGTCAGGTGGAAGGTTATGCGCCTGGTTGTGGCGTCTGCTTCTATCCCGTGGTCCAGTGTGCAGTGCGCGGGGGCGCGCAGGCAGGCATCGGCCCCTGTGATCGCACCATAAAAAGACCCCGCCGTGGGGGCGCCAATCCGAAAAAGCCGCTGGAAGGATGCCACAACATCTGCCGTGGTCACACGTTGCCCATTTGAGAAGTAAATATCGGGGCGCAGTGTAAAGGTGTAGGTCAGCCCGCCATCCTGTGGGGTGGGCAGGGCCTCGGCCAGATCGGGCACCACGTCCCGGCCCGCAGGGCCAGTAACTTTGCGGAAGGTGGTCAGCCCGTCATACACATTGGCGAACAGGTTAATATATTTGCCAGTGTAGTTGATCTGGGGGTCCAGTGTGCCGCCAGAGGCTGCGGCAACCAGCCGGAGCGTGCCGCCGCCGTGTTCGGGCTGGGGCAGGGGGGAGGCTGGCGCCGTGGCGCACAGGGCCGGGTGGTGGAGACCTGCCAGCAGGCAGGCCAGCAGAACACCCGCCAGCAGGCAAACAGGGTGCTGCTTAATGGCCTTCATTCTGGCCCATGGTCTGGGCAGGCTGCCCAGGCATGGGTTGTCCGGTCATAAGGGCGGCAAATCCGGAATACATGGAGCAAAGCACAATAACGCCAACCATGATGGAGCCGGCAATAATGGCTATGCGAACAACTTTTTCTGTTTTGTCGTTATCGTTCATGACGGCCCCGTGGGTCTGGCAGGTGGTGTGTACCAGCCCGGCGCGGCCTGGCCCATATGGCTGTGTGGGTGGTAATAATGCGCGTGTGGGTCATCTGCACAGCCCGAAAGACCTGTGATGACCAGTGCAAGAATGGCAAGCCGCGAAAGGGGCCACATCATCTGTTTCATGCTTTTGAGCATACGCCTAATTTTTCCGGGCGAAAAGTCTTGTCGTGTGTGGTTTGCGGTCCTGCCTTATGTGCTCGACAGGTTCTCCAAAACAGGCAGGTATGCGACACACGCATATTTGCGCTTGGCGCTTGCAGGTGTGGCATGGTTGCGTCTTGCCTGTTAAAAGCGGAAGCAGAAAGCCGTATCTGCCATTTCCTTGCCTTATCATTGTGTTAGCAAGGGCAGAATCAGGCAGTTTTTTGGAAAGAGGGGCATGGGTATGGCGGTAACAGGTCTGGCTGCGGTACTACTTGTTATTGCGCTCCTTCTGGTTGTTGTTAGCGCCGTGCAGCCCATTGCTCGCAAGCTTGAACTGTCCGAGACGGTTCTGCTGGCCATTGTGGGTATTATTATCGGCTCTCTGGCCGATTTTGCGTTGCGGACATCCTATGTGTCCGCCCTGAGCGGCATAGCCGAAACCCTGCTGGATTTTCCTATAAGCAGTGAGTCGTTCCTGCTTATTTTTCTGCCTGTTCTGGTTTTTCAGGGGGCGTTGGCTATTGATGTGCGCCGTCTGGCGCATGAGGCGGCAACCGTGCTGCTGCTGGCGGTGGTGGCGGTTGCCCTCTCCACCGCCCTGATCGGCTTTGCCCTTATGCCGTTTGCGGGTATGCCGCTGGTGGTCTGCCTGTTGCTTGGCTCCATTGTGGCCACCACGGACCCGTCCGCCGTGGCCGGCATTTTCCGCGATATTGGGGCCTCAACCCGCCTGACCCGTCTGGTGGAGGGCGAGGCGCTGCTGAATGATGCGGCAGCCATTTCCATTTTCTCCATTCTGCTGCCATCAGTTACGCTGCACCGCGCCATTCATCCGGGGGAGGCTGTTGTCTCCTTCGTGGTGTCCTTTGTGGGGGCGCTGGTGGTGGGGGTGCTGTGTGGGCGGCTTACGCTGGCCATGATGTCGGCCATTGGCAGTTCGGCGGCCGAAATTACACTCAGTGTTGCACTGCCCTATGTTGTGTACATTCTCTCGGACGAGTTTTTGGGTGTGTCCGGCGTGGTGGCAACGGCTGCTGCGGGGCTGACGCTCTCTGTTTACGGCCCGTCAACCGTGCGGCCACAGACATGGCTCTTTCTTAACCAGTTGTGGCAGCAGCTTGTGTTCTGGGCGGGGTCTTTGGTGTTTGTGCTGGCGTCCATGCTGGTGCCGCATCTTTTGGTCGGCATGACCCGCTGGGACTGGGTGCTTATCCTGATCGCAAGTGTGGCGGGGCTTACCGCGCGTGCAGCCGTGGTGTTTGGCATGTTGCCACTGCTGGCGTGGTCGCGCCTTTCCCCCCCTGTGCCAACACCGTTCAAGGTGACCATGGTGTGGGGCGGGTTGCGCGGGGCCATTACGCTGGCGCTGGCGCTGGCGGTTACAGAAAACGAGCATGTAGCAACGCCCATTGCCCATTTTATTGGTATTATCGCCACGGGCTTTGTGCTGATCACCCTGCTGGTCAATGGCACAACCCTGCGCTCGCTTGTTCTGTTTTTGAAGCTTGACCAGCTTTCCCCCATTGATGAGGCCATGCGCCATCAGGTGTTGGGCATTGGCCTTGGCAATGTGCGCGAACGGGCAAAAAAACTGGGTGGCGAACTGGGCTTTGGCACGGATGCCACGCGCCCTGTGCTGGACCAGATCGAACGCCGCTCGGAAGAGGAGCAGGCCGCCAATGTGTTTGATCAGGCCCTTTCCGACACCCAGCGTGTCAATCTGGCGCTGATCACCATTGCCAGTCAGGAACGCTCCATGCTGCTGGACCTGTTCCGTATGCAGGGCCTGTCCCGCAGGGTGATGGAAACCCTGCTCCGCTCGTCCGAGGCCGCGATAGATGGCGCACGGCTGGAAGGGCGTCTGGGGTATGTGCGGGCTTTGCGGCGGCGGCTTAGCCCGTCCCTCCGTTTTGATCTGGCGCAGTGGATACATAATTACCTGCGCTGGGACCGGCCGTTGATGCTGTGCATGGCCGAACGGTTTGAAATGCTGATGGTCGCGCATTTTATTTCCATCTCGCTCACCCGGTTCATGCGCGAGCGGCTGGAACCAACACTGGGCAGCCGTATTGGGGAGATTGTGGCCGAGGTGCTCTCGCGCCAGCGCAAACTGCTCGATGAAGCGCTGGAAACCCTGCGCCTGCACTACCATGGTTATGCCGAGGCACTGGAGAACCGTATTTTCCGCCAGATTGCCCTGCGTCTGGAAGGGGAGGAATACGATACCCTGCTCGCAGAATCCCTGATCAGTGATGAACTCAACCGCGAGCTACTCAAGGAGTTGGAACGGCGCAGGCACCGGCTGAACAAGCGGCTGAGCTTTGACCTGCGGAGCGGGATTGAAGACCGCATTAAAAATGCCGCCGTGTTCCGGGGGCTGCCGGGGGCGGAGCTGCACGATCTGGCCACAACCACATCCTTGCGGTTTGTGGCGCCACAGGAACTGCTGTGCCGTAAGGGGCAGAAAATGCGCTACGTGTACTTCATTAGCGCGGGGCTGGTGGAAGCGCATGTCGCCGGTGTGGATGAGTTGTACGGGGCAGGGGACCTGCTTGGCGCGCAGGAGGCACTCCACCGCTGGCGGTGTGTGGGCAACGTGCGTGCCGTGCAGTTCGGGCACTTCATGGCCATCAAGGCGTCACGCTTCCGCCGTCTGGTGGATGACTACCCGGTTGTTTTGCAGAATATAGAAACCATCCTGCGCAAGCGTGAGGCGGGAGAGCGCCCGACATCGCTTCTGCCAAGGCAGAAAATAGCGGCTATGGATGAGGATGGTCTGGCCGCCAGAGCACTGCTGGCCCACAACACAGATGTGTTGGCCCTGATGCCGCCGGAAAAACCGGGCGAAGGGGCATCTCCCGATAAAGGAACAGGTGCGGAGTAACCTGCCGCACCTGTTTTTCTCGCTACAGAATTTGGGGTGGTTTTAGCGTGTGTTGGTCTGGCGCAGGGCCAGGCCAAACTGCACCCAGCCAATGCCGCTTGCAATCAGTTCCACGGCAATAAATGTGCCAATCAGCCACAGGCCAGACCACGGCAGGCTCAGGTAAAGGCACACCCCAACCGCAAGGCTGATAAGCCCGCTGCCCAGAATAATGCCCCACCCCGGCAGGCCACGGTACTGCAACGCCATAACCGAGCGCAGCACGCCCACCACAACAAAACAGACCGAGGCAAAAACCGTAATGGCCACGGAGCCGGACACGGGCTCCTTAATCAGCAGTGCGCCGGCAATAATATACAGACCGCCGCAGAGCAGGGAGAACAAAAAGCCGCCCCAGTCCTTGACCGCAAGGGCATGTACACCTTGCATGATCCCGGCAAAAATAAGCAGGCCACCAATAAACATGGTGCTTGCAAGGGTTACGGACACCGCGTCAATACAGGCGACAAAGCCCAGTATGACCAGTGCTATGCCCAGTATGACAAAAAGGGCCCATTTGTGTGCGAATGGCATGGATTGTATCCTTGCGTGCCAGAGAAAGAGTGGTGTTCTGATAGTATGTTACGCCACGTTAATACAAAGCAAAAACAGGCCGCAGGCCACTAATGCGTACCAACCGCATGGCTTTTGTTGACAGTTCGGTGACGTTCTCGTAAATCCTGCGACCATTGCCGGGAATGTGGACAGACCGGCCAGCGCCTTTTTGCTGGTAATGCGGTGTGCGCCCGCTCCGATCCGTGGTGGACGGAGACTACCGGTGTAATGACGGGCTGTTTCTCCCAGCCCGCCTGTTGAGAGATGAAGAGCGCACTATGAGCAAGCGCCTTGAGAGCAAGTACAAAATCAACCGCCGCCTTGGCGTAAACCTGTGGGGCCGTGCAAAGTCCCCCGTTAACCGTCGTGAATACGGTCCGGGTCAGCACGGTCAGCGCCGCAAGGGCAAGCCTTCTGACTTCTCCGTGCAGCTGATGGCCAAGCAGAAGCTCAAGGGCTACTACGGCAACATCACGGAAAAGCAGTTCCGCCGCTACTATCAGGAAGCCGTGCGCCGCAAGGGCGATACGTCTGAAAACCTGATCAACCTGCTCGAACGTCGTCTGGACGCGGTTATCTACCGCATGAAGTTCGCGATCACGCCGTTTGCTGCACGTCAGTTCATCAGCCATGGCCACATTCTGGTCAACGGCCGCAAGCTGAACATCCCGTCCTACATCGTTAAGGATGGTGACGTGATCGAAGTGCGTGAAAAGTCCAAGCAGCTTGCCATCGTTCTGGATGCCGCTCAGTCCGCCGAGCGCGACGTGCCGGAATACATGGAAGTGGATCATCGCCAGATGAAGGGCACGTTCCTGCGTGGCCCGCAGCTTTCCGATGTGCCGTATCCGGTGCAGATGGAACCGAACCTGGTGGTCGAATTCTACTCCCGTTAATCGGGAACTCCGGTTCGACCTGTGGACGCCGGGTGGAGGGTTTTCTCTCCATCCGGCGTTTGCCGTTTTTATTCATGCCAGAAGCCCCGGAACTGATTTATGTCTGATACCGCCAATCCTGAACTGGGTAAGGAAATTGTCCGCCGTCGTACGTTTGCGATCATCTCGCACCCCGACGCCGGTAAAACCACACTGACCGAGCGTATTCTGCGCGCGGGGGGTGCCATTCAGCTGGCGGGGAACGTGCGGGCCAAAGGCGAGCGCCGCCGCACACGTTCGGACTGGATGGCCATTGAGCGCGACCGTGGTATTTCGGTTGTCAGTTCGGTCATGACGTTTGATTACGGCGGGTGCGTGTTCAACCTGCTCGACACGCCGGGCCATGAAGACTTCTCCGAAGATACGTACCGGACCCTCACCGCCGTTGACTCGGCCGTTATGGTGATTGACGCGGCCAAGGGGATAGAAGACCGGACACGCAAGCTGTTCGAAATCTGCCGCCTGCGCGATATTCCCATTGTGACCTTCATCAACAAGATGGACCGCGAGGCACAGGACCCCTTTGCCCTGCTGGACGAAATTGCGTCCTCCCTCGCACTGGACACATGCCCCGCAACATGGCCAGTTGGCCGGGCGGCCACCTTTATTGGCACGTATGACCTGCTTAACGGCAAGCTCAACACGCTGACCCCGCTGGCCGAAAACGATGACCGGCTTGTGCACATGCGCGAGGAGTTGGAACTGGCTGAGGCAGCCCTGCCCGAATTCGACCGCGAATCCTTTGATGCAGGCCACCTGACCCCGGTCTTTTTTGGGAGTGCGATCAAGGAAATTGGCGTGACCGACCTGTTGGACGCGCTGGTGGCTTTTGGTCCTTCCCCCCGCGCACAGGCCGCCGAAAACCGTACGGTTACAGCGGATGAACCGGGCATGACGGCTCTGGTGTTTAAAATTCAGGCCAATATGGACCCCAACCACCGCGACCGCATAGCCTTTGCGCGTATCTGCTCAGGCCGCCTGACACGGGGGATGAAGCTCAAGCACACCCGCACAGGCAAAAGCTTTGCGGTGCATACGCCCCAGTTCTTTTTTGCACAGGACCGGCATCTGGCGGAGGAGGCTTTTGCGGGGGATGTGGTGGGTATTCCCAACCACGGTACCCTGCGTATTGGGGACACGCTGACCGAAGGGGAGGAAATCCGCTTTACGGGTGTGCCCCATTTTGCCCCCGAAATTTTGCGCCGGGTCAGGCTTGATGACGCAATGAAAGCCAAAAAGCTTAAACAGGCTCTGGTGCAACTGGCGGAGGAAGGGGTTGTCCAGCTTTTCCGCCCTCAGGATGGTGCGCCTCCTATTGTGGGCGTTGTGGGCACGCTCCAGTTGGACGTGTTGCAGGCCCGCCTGCGGGCGGAATACGGTGTTGGCATCGGTTTTGATTCCACACCCTTCTCCCTTGCACGCTGGATAACCGGGCCGCGGGATAAAATTGAGGCGTTTACAGGCACCAACCGTTCGGCCATGGCGGATGATCTGGATGATGACCCGGTTTTTCTGGCGACATCCAACTTCATGATGCGCCGGACAGAGGAACAGAACCCCGATATCAAGTTCCATGATATCAAGCAGATCGGGATTGATATCGGCTAATTGGCTGTAGCAGGCACTATGCCAGTGCCAGTGCCTGCTCTGGCAAGGTGGGGCTTGGGCAGGCAGCGGGCAGGGGTGGGTTCCTACGGCTTAGGGGAGCGGACGCACAGGTGTTTTTGCGGCAACTCAGTTACCTGATCGCACTGGAGCAGCACCGCCATTTTTCGCGCGCGGCACAGGCGTGTGGTGTGTCCCAGCCTGCCTTGTCGTCTGCCATCAGGCAGTTGGAAAACGAGCTGGGTATTACCATCATCAACCGCAACCGCCGCTTTTTCGGGCTGACGGAAGAAGGGCGGCGCGTGCTGATATGGGCACGCAAAACGCTGGCTGATCTGGACAGCCTGCGGCAGGAGGCAGCCTTTGCGCAGGATGTGGCGGGGGGCTTTGTTTCTATTGGTGTTATGCCGCAGGGCGTGCAGGTTGTGCCCCTTCTGCTGGAGCATTTTCGCGGAGCGGTCCCCGCCTTGCAGGTTGAGGTGACGGTGTACCCCAATGCGGAAATCCTGCACCAGCTCAGGGAGCAGCGCATTCAACTGGGCCTGATGTATCTGGACCAGGTGCCCAAGGACGGACCGTTTGAGGTCCAGCGCCTCTATGCCGAGCAATATGTGCTGATCGCAGCCCCCTCCATTGCATTGCCTCCCGGGCGGGGCTGTGGGTGGGAGCAGGCGGCAGCCCTGCCATTGGGCCTGCTCAACCGCAACATGCACAGCAGGCAACTGGTGGATGCCTGTTTTGCACAGGCCGGGGTGGTGCCACGGGTTATGCTGGAGACCAATGTGCTCGAACTGCTGCATGCCGAAATCAGGGCAGGCAAGGTTGCGGGGATCATGCCTGTGTCCGCACTGCCCGAGCGTATGGGCGTTATGGGGCCATTGCAGGTGCGCAGGCTGGACCCGTCCCCTGCACCCGAGGTGGGAGTGTTGCGCCTGAACCAGCCCAATTCCACTGCGTTACTGACCCGGCTCTGGCATGTTTTTGCCACTCTGGAACTTGATGACATTTATACCGCTTAGCGGATTGCGGCTTCATCATAACTTTCACTTATGATCTGATCAGAACAAACGCTTGGACTTATGGCGTGTGTCTGAACATCGTGCTGTTTTCCCGGCTGGCAGAGTAAGCACACCATGAGCAATATGGACCCCGATGCAGGCATGCCCCCGGCCCATCGGCTGGGAGGGCTACCACTGTTTGCTGCGTGGCAGGCGCTTATCCCGCAATGGGGGGATAAGTTAAAGTGGCTGTTCGCCCCTACGTGGGGGGATGTGGCCTTTGCCGTGCGTTCGGCCTTTGCTGCCGGGTTATCCCTTGTCATTGCCATGGCCATGGAGTTGGACAGCCCCCAGTGGGCGCCACTGACCGTGTGGGTGGTTGCCCAGTCCTCCCGCGGGGAGAGCCTGTCCAAAGCACGCTGGCGCATTGCAGGCACGGTTCTGGGCTGCTGTGTGGCCGTGGGGCTTATTGCTGCCTTCCCCCAAAGCCCCGCCCTGTTTTTTGGTGTTCTGGCCTGCTGGATTGGTCTGTGCTGCGGCATGGCCACGTTTTTGGAAGGGTATAAAGCCTATGGGCTGGTCCTGACCGGCTTTACCTCCGCCATTGTGGCGACCGGGGCTATTATGCAGCCTGATCAGGTGTTTGATATCGCCATGTCGCGCGGCACATATATTGTGCTGGGCGTGGTGTGCGAGGCACTGCTGGCGTTGCTGTTTATGCCCGGACTACAGGCGCGTGCGCGCGCACGGCTGAAAACCCGGCTTGATGATGCACAAAGCCTTGTGCGCAAACGGGTTGACTGCCTTGTGGAAGGCCACCCCACGACCGAGTTGGATCAAAGCCCCCTGCTGGGTGAGCTGACAACGGCAAGCAGCCGGATTGAGTACGATGTGCTGGAAGCGGGTGGTTATGGCCACATGGCTGACCATGCCCGTGCGGCACTGGCCGGGTTGCTGGTTATGCTGGCACGGGCGGAAGGGCTGGCAACGCTCAAGCTGCTACCCGCAGACAAGGTGCCTCCCTCCATTCGCAAAGATGAGCGGAGTATTCACGCGCATGTGGATGCATGCCTGACGCACAGGCGTGGGGATCGTTTCCGCTTTCGTATCCGTTCGCGCAGGCACACGCTGGAGGCGGTGGAAAACGGGGTTCGGGCCTGTGCGGGTATTCTGGTCGGCTGGCTGTTGTGGGAGGTTACGGCATGGCCTGCGGGGCCAACCTTTATGTCGCTTCTGGCTCTTGTCTATGGCCTGCTGGCCACGCGGGAAAACCCGGTTGTGGCTTCGGCTCCGTTTTTTCGGGGGGCTGTGTGGTGTGTGCTGGTGGCGGGTGTGTACGTCACTCTGGTGCTGCCAGCGCTCAGTACGCCCGAAATGCTGGTGTTGCTCATGATGGTGCCTATGGTCATAGGCGGTCTGGCTGCGCGTAACCCGGCTACAGCGGGCTATGCGTTTTCGTTCAACATGTTCCTGCCTGTCCTGATGGGGCCGAATAATCAGGGACGGTATGACGAACTTTCTTTCCTCAACACCTCACTGGCGTTTTTGGTGGCGGTACTGGTGGCAGGGTGGACGTACCGCACTGTTCTGCCTTTTCGGCTAGACTCCCATATGCTGCGTACAGCCCGCTGGACTGGCAGGCAGTTGCAGGAACTGGCCTCTGCCAACAGCCGGGTCTCGGTCTATCAGTGGTTGTCAGGTAATGCGGACAGTCTGGTGCGGATTATCCGCAGCGCACAGGGTATTCCTCTTGCACAGCGCAATGCTTTTGCCCGCCAGCAGTTTTCGGGCATGGTGAGTGGCATGCACGTTATTTTACTGCGTGAGCTGGCCTTGGCCCCCACAACCCCCCATGCCGTGCAGCAGGCTCTGCGGGCCTTTTTGCGGCACTGGGAGCAAGATGATGGTGTGGTCGTAACCCAAAAAGCAGCCCAGACAGCACGCTGGCTGGACCGGCAGGTGGCGCGTATGCCCCCCCAGCAGCAGGATATATTCGAGCACGCTCTGGTCAGCCTCAGGCTTCTAGCCTGCGCGCAGCCTGTGGACCTGCCATAAAAAAAGGGGATGCCAGAGGCACCCCCTTACGGATCAACCCTGCCGCGGGGCAAGCCAGCGGCAGAGGCCGTGTCCTGTAACTTAGGACAGACCCTGCTTAAGGGCTGCCGTCAGTTCCTTGGACGTGGCGTTGCCGCCCAGATCCTTGGTACGCACACCACCTTCGGTGATGACTTTTTTGATTGCGGCATCAATCCGGTCGGCCTGCTTGTCGTGGCCAACGTGGCGCAGCATCATGACCGCAGCCAGCAGCAGCGCCAGCGGGTTGGCAATGCCTTTGCCTGCAATGTCGGGGGCAGAGCCATGAACGGCTTCAAACACGGCGGCTTTTTCGCCAATGTTTGCACCCGGTGCCATGCCAAGACCACCCACCAGACCAGCGGTCAGGTCGGACAGAATGTCGCCGAACAGGTTGGTGGTGACAACCACGTCAAACTGCCACGGGTTGATGACAAGCTGCATGGCGCAGGCGTCTACAATCCGTTCGTTAAAGGCAATACGGCCTTTGTATTCTTCGGCAACCTTACGGCCTTCCTCAAGGAACAGCCCGGTCAGCAGCTTGAGAATGTTGGCCTTATGCACGATCGTAACCGTTTTGCGGTTATGTTTGACGGCATAATCAAAGGCGTATTTGACAATCCGGCGGCATTCCGCGCGGGACGTAAAGCCCGAGCTTAGAGCAATACCCTTGGGGTCTTCACCCACGGGAATATAATGCTCCATGGCGGCATAGTAGCCTTCCAGGTTCTCACGGAAGAGAACGAGGTCAATGTCATCAAACCGGCCGCCGGGCACAATGGTCTTGGTGGGGCGGAGGTTGGCGAACAGGCCGAATTCCTGGCGGAGCGTCACATTGATGGACTTGAAGCCACCCCCGACCGGTGTGGTCAGCGGGCCTTTCAGGGCAAGGCCCGTACGGCGGATGCTCTCAATGGTCTGCTTGGGCAGTGGGTCGTTAACCGCATCTACACCAGCCATGCCGGCCAGCTGACGGTCCCATACAAACGGGGCGTCAACCGCGTCCAGAATTTCGATAACCGATTCAACAATTTCAGGGCCAATGCCATCACCGGGAATAAGTGTGGCGGGAATGGTCTTGCTATGTGCTGTCATTCTGAGAAGCTCCCTTTCAACTTCGGTGCCTGTTCTGCGCTTCTTTGGGCGCACAGGCGATTCCCATTTACGTGACCATTGGTGGCAAACGCCTGCTATCACGCCTTGTTGAGAGGCGCACAGGCTGTTTGCAGCCATTTTTGGGCATCTGCTGGCAGGTGTGGGCCAATCTGCTGCAAGATTTCTGCATGGTAGCCATCCAGTAGGGCGGTATCTGCCGCTCCCAGCAGGGTGGGGTCTATCAACCGGCGGTCAAAGGGGGCCAGTGTCAGGGTTTCAAACTCCAGAAAAGTCCGTGTGGAGTCTGCCTGTGGGCTGGGGCGCACCAGCACAAGGGTTTCCAGCCGAATGCCGTATGCGCCGGGGAGGTAAAAACCCGGCTCGTTGGACAGCACCATGCCCGGCTGCACCGCAATGGTGGATGTGGCCTTGGAAATGCGGACCGGGCCTTCATGCACCGATAAAAAGCTGCCAACCCCGTGGCCTGTTCCGTGGTCAAAATCCAGCCCGGCCTGCCACAGGTCATACCGTGCCAGCGCATCCAGCGCGTGGCCCTTGGTGCCTGCGGGAAAGCGCGCATGGCCAAGGCGCAGATTACCCTTGAGCACGCGGGTAAATGCGGCTTTGAGGGCTGCGGGGGCGGGGTTTGGGCCACTCCAGAGCGTGCGGGTTACATCAGTTGTGCCATCGGGGTACTGGCCGCCGCTATCAATCAGGTACACCTCATCGGGGTGTATGGCGCGGTTGCTCTGCTCGGTTACACTGTAATGGATAACCGCCCCATTTGGTCCCGCACCCGAAATGGGTGTGAACGAATCTTCCACATACTCCGCTGCCTCACGCCGGAACGCGGTAAGCTTTTGTGCTGCGTCCAGTTCGGTTGTGGTGGTGGCGTGGGTGTCCATCCAGTGCAAAAAGCGGCACAGGGCCACACCGTCGCGCAGGTGGGCTGCGCGCATGCCCTGCTGTTCCACCGTGTTTTTGCAGGCTTTGGGGAGCAGGCACGGGTCGGGGGTGGGGGCAATGGTTGCATTGTGGCGGCCCAGCGTTTGCGTAAACCATACGGCGTTGCTTGCCGGGTCCACGCCTACGGTGCGCCCTGCCAGTGTGGCCAGCACACTTTCCAGCGTGTTGGGGGCATGCACGCGCACATCTGCACCCAGCCATGCCTGCACGTCTGCTGGAATTTTGTCTGGCTGAATAATCAGGTCAACGCATGCATTGGCATGGATAATGGCAAAGGCCAGCACCACGGGTGTGCAGGGAATATCTGCCCCCCGAATGTTCAGGAGCCATGCGATGGAGGCGGAATCGCTTAGCACCGCCGCATCTTGGCCTAGTTCGCTCAGGCTTTGGGCAATGCGGTTGCGTTTGCTGGCTGAACTCTCTCCCGCATACTGCAAAGGGTGGATAAAGGCGGGGCCAGCGGGCAGGGCAGGGCGGTCCTGCCAGAGGGCATCCACCAGATTATGCTGTGTGGGCGTAAGGCAAAGCTGGCTGTGTTGCAGGTAGGGGGCCAGTTCCGCCTCGCCCATAATGCGCGGGTCGTAGCCAATGCTCGCTCCGGGAGGAGCGTTGGCGGCAAGCCATGTGGCGGGGGGTTCGTGCCCACTATGCACGCGCTCCCAGCCCGTACCATCCACCTGCTGGTCCATTTGGGTAATGTAGCGCCCATCGGAAAAAACCGCGGCTTTGCCTGCCAGCACAATGGCCGTGCCCGCACTGCCGGTAAAACCGCTTATCCATGCCAGCCGTTGCGCGCAGGCGGGGGTGTACTCACCCAGAAATTCATCCCCATGCGGAATAATTAACCCATCCAGCCCGTTCTGTTCCAACAGGGCGCGAAGTGAGGTCAGGCGGGTTATGGATAGGGAGGCCATAGTATTACTCCGCAAAATGGTGGGGTATCAGGCAAAGCAGGCCCGCGCGGGGGCAGGCCTATGCCAATGCTCCGTAAAAAAGATCAGGCGGAAAAATAACCGGCCGGACGGCGCAGAATAAGGGTTGCCCAGTCCCCTTCGGTCAAAACCTGCTCAAGCACCAGCCCCTGCCTGCGGTGGGCGGCCAGCACCATGCGCACCTGTGTTTGCAATAAACCTGCCAGAATAACCGTGCCGCCGGGGGCCAGTGCTTGTGCAAGGTCTTTGGCCATAAGGCAGAGCGGGCGGGCCAGAATATTGGCAAACACCAGATCATACGGTGCATTTTTGCGAATGGCCGGGGTTTGCCAGCCATTGCCAAGGCGGCAGGTTAGGGCGCGGTTCAGCCGGTTGCGCCGTGCATTCTGGGCAGAAACACGGACCGACCATGGCTCAATATCCACCGCCAGCACTTTCTGGTGCAACAGGGCGGCGGCGGCCATGGCCAGAATGCCCGTGCCACACCCAAGGTCCAGAATACGGCGCGGGCGGCGGTGGGCGATGCGCTCCAGTGCGCGCAGGCAGCCACGGGTGGAACCATGTTCGCCCGAGCCAAAGGCTACGCCTGCATCCAGTGTGAGCACAATGCGGGTGGCCTCGGTTGCGTCAGGCAGATGTGTGCCGCGCACAACAAAACGCTTGCCGACCTGTTGCTCGGGAAAAGCCTCGTACGTGCGGGCAAGCCAGCCCTCGGCCTCGGTTGCCGCACGTTCCAGAGGGGCGGAGACGCCACTGGTCAACTCGGCCAGCATAAGGGCCAGCCCCAGCTCGTCCTCCATGTGGCCTGTGTCTTTTACGCCTTCAACCCGCCACTGGGTGCCTTCGGGGTTGGCTTCAAAAATACCAACGGTGGTGCAGACGCTGCCTATTGCGTTTTCATACGCCTCCACAGCCGCTTCGGGCACGGTGACGGAGATGGTTTCCAGGCTGGTGGCGTGGCGGCGGGTCGGAGGGGCCATTATAGTTTCTCAATAAAGGAGGAAAGAAGTCGTTTTGTTCCCGCGTCTTCAAACGCGATTTCCAGATGGTCGCGCTCAGCGGCAATCACAATACCCACGCCAAAGCGGGGGTGGCGCACCTGCTGGCCCAGCTCAAACGCGGGTTGGGCCTCGGGCTGGCGTTTGCGCCGGGCCACAACGGGGCCGTTGTCAAACAGGCTTTCTTCGGCAAACAGGCCACGGCGGGCAGCCCCACCTTCGTTTTTGCGGCTGACGTGTTCTTCTGGCAGTTCGTCCAGAAAACGGCTGGGCATGGAAGGCTGCCAGTTGGCGTATATGCGCCTGCTCCCGGCATGGAAGACCATGGCCTGCTTGCGCGCGCGCGTAAGGCCCACGTAGGCCAGCCTGCGCTCTTCCTCCAGCCCTTTAAGCCCGCCTTCATCCAGCGTGCGCTGGGAGGGGAAAACCCCTTCCTCCCAGCCGGGCAGGAACACCGTATCAAACTCCAGCCCCTTGGCACCGTGGAGTGTCATGATGGACAGTTTGGCATCCTGTGCTTTTTCGTCCGTCTCCATCACAAGGGAGACATGCTCCAAAAATTCGCCCAGCGTGCCAAAATCAGCCAGTGCGCGCACCAGTTCCTTCAGGTTCTCCAGCCGTCCGGGGGCCTCGGGCGAGCGGTCCAGCCGCCACATCTCAAGGTAGCCGCTCTCTTCAAGCAGGTGTTCAACTGCAAGCACATGGCCTTCACGGCCCAGAATATCACGCGTGGTGCTAATGGCGTTCATGAGCGTGCGGAGCTGGTCGGCCATTTTGCCCTTGAGCTGGCCTGTGTCGAGCATGGTCTGGGTTGCAACACTTACCGGCGTTGCGGCAAAGCGGGCGGCCTCGCGCAGTTTTTGTACGCTGGCGGGGCCAACCCCGCGCTTGGGTACGTTAATAATCCGCTCAAATGCCAGATCATCCGCAGGCTGGCTGACAACGCGCATATAGGCCAGCGCATCGCGGATTTCCGAGCGTTCGTAAAAGCGCACACCGCCAACAATGCGGTAGGGCAGGCCGGTCTGCACAAGCCGTTCCTCAAATGCGCGGGTTTGAAAACCTGCGCGGACCAGAATGGCCATTTCCGCCAGAGACTGGCCCTTGTGGTGCAGCCTTTGGGCTATGTCGCATACGCTGCGGGCCTCCGCGTCTGAATCCCACACGCTGGTTACCAGCACTTTTTCCCCATCCGATGGGTCATCCCGCCCGGAGCGCAGGGTTTTGCCCAGTCGCTCCCCATTATGGGCGATCAGCCCTGCGGCGGCCCCCAGAATGTGGCGGGTCGAGCGGTAGTTACGCTCCAGCCGGACAATTTGTGCGCCGGGAAAATCCTTTTCAAACCGCAGGATGTTTTCTACTTCCGCACCCCGCCAGGAGTAAATGGACTGGTCATCATCCCCCACGCAGCAGATGTTGGCCGTGCCATTGGCCTGTTTGGCCAGCAGCCGTAGCCACAGATACTGCACGGTGTTGGTGTCTTGGTATTCATCTACCAAAATGTAGCGGAACAGGCGGTGGTACTGTGCGAGCACATCGGGGTGGGTACGCAGGATTTCGGTTACGTGGAGCATCAGATCGCCAAAGTCGCAGGCGTTGAGTTGCTTCAGGCGGGCCTGATACGCCTCGTAAATGGCGCGGGCGTGGTTGTTGGCAAAATCCGTATCTTCCGAAGGGGTAACACGTGCTGGGGTCAGCCCCCGGTCCTTCCAGCGCTGGATAACACCCAGCAGGCCGGGTGCGGGCCAGCGTTTGGTATCAATCTGCCATGGCTCCATAACCTGTTTGAGCAGGCGGAGCTGGTCGTCCGTGTCTAAAATGGTGAAGCTTTGCGTCAGGCCCACATATTCGGCATGGCGGCGGAGCATGCGCGCGCACAGGGCGTGGAAGGTGCCAAGCCATAACCCTTCCGCCGGGCTGCCAAGGAGTTGCGCCACACGTTCGCGCATTTCACGCGCGGCCTTGTTGGTAAAGGTTACGGCCAGAATCTGCCATGGTTTGGCACGTTCGGTCAGCAGAATATGGGCAAAGCGTGTGGTAAGCACACGTGTTTTACCCGTGCCCGCACCGGCCAGAACCAGCAGCGGGCCATCGGTTGTCTCAATGGCCGCGCGTTGCTCGGGGTTCAGGCGCGCAAGGTAGGAGGTACCGCTTTGGGGGGCGGTGTCGGAGGCGGGATGAGAAGGGGGCTCGAATGTCGTCACCATTCCCTTATATAGTGATGTCCGCGTCAGGCCAATCGGAGCAATGTGATGGCAAAAGCAAAGGTGCCGCCGACAGCCCCCTCCGCTGTGTCTGGTGGTGGTGCGGTGTTTGCCTCTACCGGGCCAGTGGGGCACCGCAAACGCATGCGCCAGAAGGTGCTGGCCCATGGTGCGGGCGGGCTAGCAGACTATGAACTGCTGGAAATGCTTCTGTTTTATGGCGTGCCCCGGCGCGATACCAAACCGTTGGCCAAAAGCCTGATCAACCAGTTTGGCTCCTTGTCTGCTGTGCTCGAATCCGGTGTGGCGGGTTTGCAGGGTGGGGGAGTGCCCCTCAAGGCTGCCGCATTATGTGCCCAGTTGCCCGGGATTGCCGCGAATCTGGTAAGCGACGGGCACGCCCCGCGCCCCTACATGGGCGACTGGGACAGCCTTGTGCAGTATTGCACCACCGTTTTAAAAACCGGGGAACGCCCGCACAGGCACATACTGTTTCTGGATAGCCGCAATACCCTGCTGCTGGATGAGCAACTGGTGTGGCCTACGGTTGCGCCAGAAGCAGAAGCCTTGCGTCAGGCGGTCTCCCATGTTCTCCAGCGTGCCCTTCAGGTGCAGGCGTGTGCCGTTGTTAGCGTGCATCTGGTTGAAAACGAGCAGGAGGTACAAGCCCGCCTTAACAATGATGCCCCCTTTGTAACCGCCCTGCGTAAGGCCGCTCCTTTGCTGGCGGTCAGCCTGCATGACCATCTGGTGGTTGGGCGAACAGGCTGGGCCAGCGCCCGCCAGACGGGAGTGGACTGGTGAGCGCCCCCCACTCCGGGCCGGGCGTGGCCGATGCTAGCGCCTTTTTTGTAGGCACACAGGCAGACGCCCTGAGCAGTTTGCCTGTAGGCGCGCCAGTACAGGGGTGGGCGGAGGGCAGGCAGTACCTTGCCGCACTACTGGGGGCCGCAGACCCCGCACATGCAACAGGGGCAACAGTGCAGGCTGTGGCCCTTATGGCGGAATATGGCACCTTGTCCGCCGTGCTGCTGGCAGCCGGGCAGCAGGAGGGGAGTGTACGCCAACTCCCCGAAGCTGTGCGTGTGTTGCTGATCCTTGTGCGTGAGAGCGCGTTCCGTCTGCACCGTGCGCGGTTGCAGCGGGGGAATGTGCTGGCTGAACGCCCCGCGCTAAACGCCTATCTGCTGGCGCTGCTGGCGCGTGAAAAAACCGAGCAGATGCGTGTGCTGTTTCTGGATGCAGCATGCAGGCTGATAGCGGATGAGGTGCTGGGGCGCGGCACGGTGGACCACGCCCCCGTTTACCCGCGTGAGATTGTGCGGCGCGCACTGGCCCTGCGCGCAGGCAGCTTTGTGCTGGTACACAACCACCCAAGCGGGGATGCCATGCCCTCGGCCGAGGATGTGAGCATGACAGCCCAGATTGTGGCCGCAGCCAGCATTGTTGGCCTGCACGTGGCCGACCACCTGATTGTGGGTAAGGAGCATGTGCTGAGCATGAAGGAGGCGGGGTTGCTGTAGGTGGCCTCCCTTATGCCCTGCGTGTTTTGTTTTACCCCTCAGTCCTCGTCCGGCTGAGGGGGGGCTGCACATTTGGTGGCCAGTGGGCCAAGGGCTGCCTGTATGCCCCAGTCACTGGGGAGTGCCCCCAAGGGGAACAGAATATTCACATGCCCCATCTTGCGGCCCTCGCGGGCATCTTTTTTGCCGTAAAGGTGGGGAATATGGCCCGGATTGGCCAAAATGGCGGGCCACAGGGCCATATCCTCCGGGCCGACCAGATTTTTCATTACCGCATCGGAGTGGCGGTGGGCGGTGGGCAGAGGCAGGCCCGCAACAGCGCGTATGTGCATGTCAAACTGGTCCTGCGCGCAGGCGTCCATGGTCCAGTGGCCCGAATTATGGGGCCGGGGGGCAACCTCGTTCACCATAAGTGAGCCATCGCGCACAAGGAACATTTCCACCCCCATAATGCCGACCAGATCAAACTGCTCGGCAATAAGGGCGGCCAGCCTGCCCGCTTCGTGGGCCACGCTTTCCGCCACGGGGGCGGGGGCGAGTGTCAGGTCCAGAATGCCGTGCCAGTGGTGGTTCAGAACCGTGTCAAAGCAGCGGGTTGTGCCGTTGGTGCCGCGTGCGACCATAACGCTTAACTCGCAGGCAAAATCCACCATGCCTTCAGCCACCAGCGGGTGCGGGGCAAGGGCTGCAAACGCGTCCTCCAGTTCCGCCTCGGTGTAAACACGGCGCTGGCCCTTGCCATCGTAACCGTTGCGGGTGGTCTTGAGAATGAGTGGAAAGCCGAGTTTACGGGCCGCCTCATGCAAGGACGCGTGGTCTGTTACCCCGTGCCATGGTGCCAGCGGCACGCCTGCTTGAGCCAGAAAGGTTTTTTCTGCCAGTCGGTCCTGACTGATGCGCAAAATATCGCCTGATGGGCGCACAGGGCAATGCCTGCTCAGCCGGTCCAGCGCATCCGCACTGATGTTTTCAAACTCGAAAGTGACAACATCTACCGCACTGGCAAAGGCTTCCAGTGCCACGGGGTCATCATAAGCGCCTATGGTCATGGCGCTGCACACCTGTGCGGCGGGGCCGTAGGCATCCTGCGTGAGAATGTGGGTTTTATAGCCCAGTCGGGAGGCTGCAACAGCAGACATGCGGCCAAGCTGCCCCCCACCCACAATGCCGATAACAGCGTTGGGGGCAAGGGCTGCGTGTGTATGGGTCATTCGTTTTCTGTCGCTGGTGTGTCTGCAACCGATGCGGTCTGTACGGCGCGCCATGCCTCCAGCCGTGCGGCCAGTTCTGGGCATTGCAGGGCCACAATGGAGGCGGCCAGCAGGGCTGCATTCTTGGCCCCGGCCGAGCCAATGGCCAGTGTGCCAACAGGCACCCCGCCGGGCATCTGCACAATGGAGAGCAGGCTGTCCATGCCTTTGAGCGCGCGGGATTCCACTGGCACACCCAGCACGGGCAGGCGGGTCCATGCCGCGCACATGCCCGGCAGGTGGGCAGCCCCACCTGCGCCTGCAATAATAACGGACAGCCCACGCTCCACCGCCGTGCGGGCATAGTCGGCCAGCCGGTCTGGTGTGCGGTGGGCAGAGACAATGCGTGTTTCGTGCGCGATGCCCAAGTCGTTCAGAATGGCATCTGCGTGGCGCATGGTGTCCCAGTCGGACTGGCTTCCCATGATAATGCCAACCTTGGGGGCCGTGGCGGCTGCGCTGTTGTCTGCTGGGCGGGAGGTGGTGGTCTGGGGGGCTGTCGTGTTCACAGGGGTAGGGTATCCGGTCTTGCTTGTCTGGGTCCTGTTACAAAGTCAGGCAATATTGTCGGGTATCAGTTGGCTTTCAACCCGCGTTATGCGGTCTTTGAGCAGTAATTTCCGTTTTTTCAGCCGCTGAAGGTACAACTGGTCGATAAAGGCTGTCTCGCTGGTCATGCGGTTAATGACCGTATCCAGATCACGATGCTCGCTTCGCAGTTCAAGAAGTTGCCCCAGTAGTGACTCGCGGTCTTGCATCATGGCGCTGGTTCTCCCTGTGTGCATCTGACTCGTGCATTCAATCGGATAGCTCTGGTTGTCGCACTTATGGTGCGCTTTACCAACAATGCATTGCCAGCCCGGTATGCGCAAACGGGAAAAAGTTCCATGTGTGCAGCGCATATCGGTGCGCATTGGAATATGAAATTAGCATGAAATTTTTGGCCGCCTGTACGTTAGCGTAAGAGAGTCACTAACCGAATGGAGGCAGCCATGGCGCGCCTAGCAAGGATAGAGTCCCTCAAATACCGCCATTCCCACATTGACCAGAAAATAGCCTCCGAAGGGGGCAGGCCCAGACCGGACGAGCGGGTTCTGATGTGCCTGAAGCTGCAAAAGCTCAGGATCAAGGAAGAAATCGAACGGCTGGCGGGCTAAAAACGCAATACGGTCCTGTCTGCCGCGTACACACGCGCCGCAGACAGGACCGGAAGACTTTTATTCAGCAGAAAAATCAAGATCGCCTGCGTCCAGTGCGGGCATTGGAATTTCCGCCCCTTCGCGCTCAAGGCGTGCATTGGCGTCGGCCACGGCTGCGTTCAGGTCTGTCTGGCTACACAGGCCAACAGTTACCGGGTCACGCGGTTTGATGTTGGGTGTGTTCCAATGCTGTTTGTCACGCACCTTGGCAATGGTGTCCTTGGTGGTGCCCAGCAGTTTGACAATCTGCAATTCGCTCAGCTGAGGATAGTTGCGCAGCAGGAAGGCAATGCCATCCGGGCGGTCATGGCGTTTGGCAACCGGCGTATAACGCGCCCCCTTGGAGCGGCGGCGGACAGGGTTGTTGGTGGCCAGAATTTTAAGCCGCGCGGTGGGCGTTGCCTCGCAACGGCGGATTTCTTCAATGGCAAGCTGGTGGTTGGCAACGGGGTCGTAGCCCACAATGCCCTGAGCGACCTCACCATCGGCAATGGCCTGCACTTCCAGCGGGTGCATCCCGCAGAAAGCGGCAATCTGTTCAAAGCTGAGCGCGGTCTTTTCGATCAGCCACACAGCGGTTGCTTTTGGCATCAAGGGTAAGGTCGTCATTTGGCTTCTATCCTGTCGTCGGGCGGCGCTCACGCAGGCACCGGTAAAATTGACGGCCTGGAACCTTTTCCGAAGCCTGCGTGCCTGCCGACGCGCATCTATGCCCCCGATATGGGGGGAGCAGCCCGTTCAGGTCAAGCCGCAAAAATACAACACAAGGGAGCGGAACCGGAGTTCCACTCCCTTTTTGGCCTGCAAGGCAGGTTCAGGCCGCGTCTGGCACGCTCTGGTTATGCGGTGGGGTCGAGGTTGCCAGCGTGGGATTGGGGGCAAAGGGCACGTGGTCCTGATGGGATGGTGCGGAAACCCTGTCCACGCTGCGCCCCTCTGTCTGGCCTGCATTGACAGGAATACGTCTGGGTTTGAGCGCTTCTGGCACAATCTGGCGCACGCTAATGCGGAGCAGGCCGTTATTCATGTCCGCCCCCGTGACCTCAACATGGTCAGCCAGTGCAAAGCGGCGTTCAAAGGCACGGCGGGCAATACCGCGGTGCAGCACTTCGCCTTCGTCCAGTGGGGTACTGACCCGGCCGGACACCACAAGAGTGTTGTCCTGCACCAGTAGTTCAATATCATCCGGGGCAAAGCCTGCCACGGCCATGGTCAGGGCGTAGCTGTCGCTCCCGGTCTTGGCAATGTCATAGGGGGGATAGCTGGGTGTGCCCGTATTGCGGGCTGCGGTGTCCATTACCTGTGCCAGCCGGTCGAAGCCGATGGCGGTACGGAACAGGGGCGCAAAATCATAAGTCATGTGGAACCTCCTCGTTCAGCAAGGTTCTGCCGTACAGCAGGCCCCATAAGGCGGCCTGTGTGGCAGGTCTTTCTGGCTAACCCCCTTGGGGCGTCAGCCATGCTCCAAACGTGGAAAGCCCCGCCTCCTTTTTCAAGAGGGCGGGGCCAAAAGCACACGGCAAGGCTTGAAAAATCAGCCTTTGGAACGGGTGCCGATCCCGGCAAAGCGCTTGTTGAACTTGGCGACCTGGCCCCCGGTGTCCATGATGCGCTGCACGCCGGTCCACGCCGGATGGGACTTGGTGTCAATGTCCAGACGGATGGTGTCACCAGCTTTGCCGTAGCAGGAGCGGGTGGTGTATTCCGTGCCGTCGGTCATGATGACGGTGATTTCGTGGTATTCGGGGTGAATGCCGGACTTCATGGGGCAGGTCTTTCTTTACAGCATACGAAGGCCCGATACCGACCGGGCCGAATTGCCGTGCATATAACGGTATGCGCGAGCCGGATCAACCGTTGATTGCACACCTTTTGCCCCAACCTTGCGACATGTGGCGGTCATGTTTGGGTAACGCATTGGATAATCTGCACCAATAGCGGTCCGCTACAGGTCATTGGTGCAAAGATTTTTGGATATTTCCACAATAAGGCTTGAGAAACAGCAAGCCCGGCGGATACAGATCAGTATCTTTGTATAAAACGTCACAAAACAGGATGGTTATTTATGGTTGATCTTAAAACTGACCTTGCAGCGCATGTACGGACACCGAACTGGGTGGGCGAATTCCGCGCCTTTATCATGCGCGGCAACGTGGTGGACCTGGCTGTTGGTGTGGTCATTGGTGCGGCGTTTACAGGTATTGTGAACAGTCTGGTCAAGGACGTGTTCAACCCCCTTATTGGTCTGCTGGTTGGCGGGATTGATTTTTCCAACCTGTTTGTCACCCTTAAAGGCCCGCATGAAGCAACGCTGGAAGCGGCACAAAAAGCAGGAGCGGTCACCCTTAACCTTGGCCTGTTCGTAAATGCCGTGATCCAGTTCCTGATCGTGGCCATGGCGATCTTCTGGATGGTGAAGGCCCTGACCCGCCTGCACGTGCGTGAGGAAGCCAAGCCCGCAGCCCCAGCCGCCCCGACCCCCACCGAGGTCCTGCTGACCGAAATCCGTGATGAACTGGCTGCGCGGAACAACCAGCAGGCAACCCCGCAGGGCTAAGGCTGCGCCGGATAACATGGCAGGTGGCCCCCGGTGGGGGCTGGCTGTATTTTCGGCTGAAGGAATATGGGGTAGGCTGCCAAACATGAAGCGCCCCGTATTCCGCTTTTTTTATAAAGCGCCAGTTTTTGCAGCCATAGCTGCCCTTGCCGCCGTGGCGGGGTGCCAGAGCGTGCCTTATCAGCTCAAAGTCGAGCAGACACCCAGCACGCTGCTTTACAGCTACGCCATTGTTAATGGCATGGCGCGCGGACAGTTAATGAGTGGGGGTATGACGCTGCCCCAGATCATACATATTGTTACCGCAGACCGTGCAGCCCTTGCCGCCATCCTGTTTTTCAGGGACCACCCGAGCAATGGTGCATTTATGGCAGCGGGCCAAAAGGTGGAAGATTTTCTGGCTGTTATTGACCAGCCCGTGGGGCTGCAGAGCAGTGTTGTGGTGGTGCCCTCTGGCCCGCCACTCCCTCTTTCCCAGCATTAAGGCATAAAAAAACGGAGCCACATGATGGCTCCGTTTTTGTTTGCACCTGTATGCGTTCCTTTTAGGATGACGCGGAGGTGGCCTTGCCACTTTTGGCACCCCGCTTCAGGCGGCCTTCCCCCATAAACAAAAGCAGGGGGGCTGCAATGAAGATGGAGGAGGACGTGCCAACAACAATGCCAAACAGCATGGTCCACGCAAAGCCGGACAGCGTGGCACCACCCCACAGGGCCAACGGCAGGGATGCCAGAAAGACCGTGGAGGACGTACCCAGTGTGCGGTTCAGTGTTTCGTTAATGGACAGGTTGATCAGGTCGATCAGTGGCATGGTGCGGTATTTGCGCAGGTTCTCGCGCACGCGGTCATACACGACCACCTTGTCGTTGGTGGAGTAGCCCAGAATGGTCAGAATGGCAGCCACCATGACCAGATCAAACTCAAAGCCGGTCAGGACCAGAAAGCCCACCGTTTTGGTCAGGTCGAGCACAAGGGTAATTACCGCGCTCAGGGCAAATTCCCACTCAAACCGGAACCAGATGTAGCCCAGAATCATGGCAAGGCTGAGTGCCAGTGCCAGCATGCCGTTACGGAACAACTCGGCAGAAACCGAAGCCCCCACCGCATCGGCCCGCAGGATGGTGGTGCCCGGCAGGGCCTCGGCCACGGTGTGGCGCACCTTGTCCACAATGGCCTGCGTGTCCTGCTCGGAGCCAGCATCCAGCCGGATCAGCACGTCATTGGCAGACCCGAAGGACTGGAAGGAGGCGTGCTGTACCCCGTGTTCGGCCAGAGCCGTGCGGATTTTGGCAAAGTCCGCAGGGCCTGCGGTCTGGGCCTCCACCACAATTCCCCCGCGAAAATCCAGCCCCAGCGTAAGGCCGGGGTGGAAAAACAGGACAAGGGAGGCGACGGAGAGCACGGCCGAGACGATCAGCCCCATGAAGCGGCCGCGCATGAAGTTGATGTGCGTATCCTTGCGGACAAAACGCAGGAGAGGACGTCCGAACATAAGTAGCGCCTCGTTTCTTCAAACAGGCAGGCTGGTGGGGCGCGTACGCGCGTACCAGCGGGCCATGAGCATGCGGGAGAGCAGCAGGGTGGTGAACAGGGTGGTCACAATGCCAATGGTAATGGTGAGTGCAAACCCACGGACCGGACCTGTGCCAAAAACAAACAGCATCACATGGGCCAGCAGGGCCGTGGCGTTACTGTCGATAATGGTGGAGGTCGCTTTTTCAAACCCTGTCTGCATGGCGGCCAGTGGGGTGCGCCCACGGGCAATTTCCTCGCGGATGCGTTCGTTGATCAGAATGTTGGCGTCCACCGCCATACCCAGTGTCAGCAGCATGCCCGCCATGCCGGGTAGGGTCAGTGTTGCCTCAAAGAGCGAAAGAATGGCCACCATCAGCACAAGGTTGGCCAGCAGGGCAAAGTCTGCGTACCAGCCGAAGCGGCCGTAGAACAGCACCATAAAGACCACGACCATAACAAAGCCCACAGCCAGGCTGATCATGCCTGCGCGGATGGAATCCGCACCCAGTGATGGGCCAATGGAACGCTGTTCAATAACGCTCAGCGGGGCAGGGAGTGCGCCTGCGCGCAGCATAAGGGCAAGGTCGGTTGCCTTTTGTGCGTCAAAGCCGCCGGTAATCTGGCCATTGCCCCCGGTTATGGGGCTCATGATCACGGGGGCTTCAATAATCTTGTTATCCAGCACAATGGCGAATCGCTTGCCCACGTTGGCCTGCGTAACAGCCGCAAAAGCGTGTGTGCCTACCGAATCGAAAGAAAAGCTGACCGCCCATTTGCCGCTCTGCTGGTCAATAACCGCACCGGCATTGGTCAGGTCCGAGCCATCCACATCCACATGGTCAAAAACGGGCAGGGGGCCACCGTCCGTAGGGTCGGCCATTTGCAACAGGCTAACACCCTGTGGCGGGTAGGTGGCGTGCAGGGGGTTTGCATCCACCAGATGGAAGCTCATTTTGGCAGTGGTGCCCAAAAGTGCCTTGATCCGGTCCGGATCACTTATGCCGGGCAGTTCCACCACAATGCGGTCATCACCCTGGCGGGTAATTTCGGGGTCTACCGCACCTGTGCCGTCAATACGGCGGCGCACGATCTCGATCGACTGGGTGACGGCCTCACGCGCACGCACGCGGATGGATTCGGGGGCAAGTACGAGGGCAATGCTGCCATCCTCGCGTTTGCTTACGCTGAATTCGTTGGCCACAGTGCGGGGCAGGGCGTTCAGGGCTGCCACGTCCGCATCGGCTTCGGACGCCGTGCGTGGCATGAACGAGATGGTGGCCTTGGCGGTATCCACCGTAATGTTCTGGTAGCCCAGATGCGCGCCCAGCAGGGCGTCACGCGTGTTTTCAGACAGGGTTTGCAACCTGTCATGGGTCAGGCTTTGCAGATCAACCTGCATGAGCAGGTAGGAACCGCCCCGCAGATCCAGTCCAAGATGGATCTGTCGCCATGGTATGGAAGGGAGCGGCTTGCGCATGCCGTTAGGCAGACACAGCAGCAGGCCTAAAAGGCATACGCCCAGTACCGAGGCCAGTTTAAGGCGGCTGTAATACATTCTCACCTGATCGCTTGCAGTTTTGCTGCCCGGACCATGCCGTCCAACCCCAACAGATGCAACCCGTTCGCGCATATATGGGTGGAATGCTGTGCGTTTTCGTTCATTTTTCGTGGCCATGGCGCATCACCCACCGGCAAATGGGGGCTGGCATGGCGCATGGGCATGGCCATGCGCGGGGTTGTTTGCATTCGGGGGCGGGGCTGCTACGCCATAAGAGGACAAAAACTGGCCAGATCGGGCAAGGGCGGTAACAGATGAGCACAACGCTGCGTGTAGGGGTTATTGGGGCTGGGCATTTTGGGCGGTACCACGCCCTGAAAATACGCGATGTGCCGGGGGAGACCCTGTCCGGCCTGTTTGACCCCGATCCCGCCCGTGCCCAACTGGTCGCGCGCGAGGCGGGGTGCCCCGCCGTTGCGGACGTGGACACCCTTTTGGCCCAGTCCGATGCGGTGGTGGTGGCAGCCCCGGCGGAATTTCATTTTGATCTGGCGGTGCAGGCCCTGCGGGCGGGGCGGCATGTTCTGGTGGAAAAGCCGGTGGCGGCAACGCTTGCACAGGCGGACATGCTGGTCACGCTGGCGCGCCAGAGCGGGCTGGTCTGTCAGGTAGGGCACCTGCTGCGCTATTCCGCCGAGCATGAGGCCATCACCCAACGCATAACCCGGCCCTTGTATATAGAGGCCACGCGCATAGCCCCCTACAAGCCGCGCGGGACGGATGTGTCGGTTATTCTGGACCTTATGATCCATGACCTGGACCTTGTTCTGGCCATTGTGGACAGCCCGATTGCACAGGTGGACGCGCTGGGGGCTGCGGTCAGCTCCGAGTACGAAGATATCGCCAATGCGCGGGTACGGTTTGAAAACGGGTGCGTGGCCAGCATTACCGCCAGCCGCATTTCGCTCAAGACCGAGCGGCGGATGCGCCTGTTTTCCGAGGAGGGGTATCTATCGGCCGATTTTGTCAAACGTGAGTTGAGCATGATCGGGCGCGAGCGTGGCCTGCCACTACCGGGCACAGGTGGCTTCCGGCGCGAGAGCATAAGCTGGAAGGAACATGATTCGCTGTTTGCCGAACATCAGGCCTTTGTGGCCTCCTGCCTACATGGAGCGCCCGTTGTGGTGGATGCGGTGGCCGGGCGGCGCGCTTTGGCCGCAGCTCTTGCCGTGGCGGATGGCATAACCACTTCGCGCAGTCTTATGGAGCAGTCCGGACTGATCGGCGGGAGCTGATGTGGGCAGGTCTGGCGGCGCGGGAGAAAACTGCCGTTTTTGAAAGAGCAAGTCTAAAATTGGTCAAATTCATCAAAAAAAAATCTAGATATGGGGGCAAAGTAGAGTAAGAAACGCGACATATGGTGTGTTCGGCCTGCGCCATACACAAACCCCATAATCGTTCGTAAAAAACCGGAGAGCAAAAGCCATGAGTCTGATCGACGTGCATGAGAATGACGTTCGTCGTTCCCATTCAGGAGCATCAGGCTCGGCTGAGGAACCCGATCTGTTCGGTGCCGAGCAGATGCAGGATATGGTGCAACTTCCCGGCCACCATCAGGTGCGCGTGGACCGCACGCGTGATGCGCTGCTGACCCCCTTTGGCAAAGCCACGCTGGATAACCGCTACCTGTTGCCCGATGAGAGCTATCAGGACCTGTTCGGGCGCGTGGCGTCCTATTACGGGGCGGATGCTGCCCATGCGCAGCGGATTTACGACTATATCAGCCGCCACTGGTTTATGCCCGCAACCCCTGTGCTGTCTAACGGCGGCACAACGCGTGGGCTGCCCATTTCGTGCTTTCTCAACGAAGCGAATGATAGCCTTAAAGGCATTGTCGATCTGTGGAACGAGAACGTGTGGCTGGCCAGCAAGGGCGGGGGCATTGGCTCGTACTGGGGCAACCTGCGCTCCATTGGCGAAAATGTGGGCCGCAACGGCAAAACGTCGGGGGTTATTCCCTTCATCCGTGTGATGGACAGCCTGACGCTGGCCATCTCTCAGGGGTCGTTGCGCCGTGGGTCGGCAGCAGTTTATCTGCCTGTCTGGCACCCCGAGATTGAAGAGTTCATAGAAATCCGCCGCCCGACAGGGGGGGACCCCAACCGCAAGGCGCTCAACCTGCACCATGGTATTCTGGTGTCTGATGCGTTCATGCGCGCCGTGGAAGCGGATGCGGAATGGGCACTGCTCTCGCCCAAGGATAACTCGGTTATCCGCAAGATTTCGGCCCGTGGGCTGTGGATTCGTATCCTCACCGCGCGCATGGAGCAGGGCGAGCCGTATATTGTCTATTCCGACCATGTGAACAACGCGCGCCCCGAGCACCACAAGCTTGCGGGGCTTGAGGTCAAGACCTCCAACCTGTGTTCCGAAATTACGCTGCCAACAGGCATAGACCACCACGGCAAGGCACGGACGGCGGTGTGCTGCCTGTCCTCCCTCAATCTTGAGACGTGGGATGAATGGTCGGATAATCCTCAGTTCATTGAGGACGTCATGATCTTCCTCGATAACGTGTTGCAGGACTTTATCGACCGTGCGCCAGAGGACATGGAGCGCGCCAAATATGCAGCCATGCGTGAACGCTCCGTGGGGCTTGGGGTTATGGGGTTCCACTCCTTCCTGCAGGCCAAGGATGTTCCGTTCGAGAGCGTGATCGCCAAGGTCTGGAACCGCAAGATCTTCAAGCATATCCGCGAGCAGGCCGATGCAGCCTCCCGCCATCTGGCCGAGGTACGCGGTGCCTGCCCCGATGCCGAGGAATACGGCGTAAAAGAACGGTTTTCCAACAAGATGGCTATCGCGCCCACGGCGTCCATCTCCATTATTGCAGGCAACGCCAGCCCGGGGATTGAACCGATTGCGGCCAATGTGTTCTTGCAAAAAACGCTCTCGGGTTCATTTACGGTGCGTAACCGCCACCTGCTGAAGCTGCTGGTGAAAAAAGGGCAGGACACGCCCGAAGTGTGGTCCTCCATCACCACCAGCAAAGGCAGCGTGCAGCATCTGGACTTCCTGACCCAGCAGGAGAAGGACGTGTTTAAAACCGCGTTTGAGCTGGACCAGCGTTGGGTGGTGGAGCACGCAGCCGACCGTCAGCCCTTTATCTGTCAGGCGCAGTCGGTCAATTTGTTCCTGCCTGCGGATGTGCATAAGCGCGATCTGCACCAGATCCATTTTCAGGCATGGAAAAAAGGGCTGAAGTCCCTGTATTACTGCCGCAGCCTGTCCATCCAGCGGGCGGATACGGTCAGCAATGTGCTTGCCAAGTCCGAGGTGCTGGGGGCAGGAGTTGCCGAACAGGCCGCAGCGGACCACGCCGCGAGTGGCAATAATTATGACGAGTGCCTGGCCTGCCAGTAAGGCTGGCCGGTCAACATCTGTTTTTTTTAAGTTGTGTGGCGGTTTCCTTGGGTGGTGCCGCCCGATGGAGGCGCAATGAGCGAGCACAAAGCCGGACAGCAGCCGCAGGAGCAGCGGTTTGACCTGCTTACAGCCAACCCGGTGTACAAGCCGTTTCGGTACCCGTGGGCGTATGATGCGTGGCTGACGCAGCAGCGTGTGCATTGGCTCCCCGAGGAAGTGCCGCTGGCCGACGATGTCAAGGACTGGCACCGTGTGCTCAATGACAGCGAGCGCCACCTTGTTACCCAGATCTTCCGCTTCTTCACCCAGTCGGATGTGGAGGTAAACAACTGCTACATGAAGCACTACAGCCGGGTGTTCAAACCGACTGAAGTGCTGATGATGCTCTCGGCCTTCTCCAATATCGAGACCATCCATATTGCCGCGTACAGCTACCTGCTGGACACGCTGGGCATGCCCGAGGAAGAGTATTCCGCGTTCCTTAAGTACAAGGAAATGAAGGATAAATACGATTACATGCAGTCCTTCAATGTGGACAGCAAGCATGAAATCGCAAAAACACTGGCAGCCTTTGGCGCGTTCACCGAAGGGCTACAGCTGTTTGCCTCCTTTGCCATCCTGCTCAACTTCCCGCGCTTTAACAAGCTCAAGGGTATGGGGCAGATCGTGTCTTGGTCGGTGCGGGACGAAACCCTGCATTGCCTGTCCATTATCCGCCTGTTCCGCGTGTTCATTCAGGAAAACCCGCATATCTGGACCGATAAGTTGCGGCAGGAACTGACCGAGATCTGCAAAACCATTGTGGAGCACGAAGAGGCCTTTATTGATCTGGCGTTTGAAATGGGGCCGGTAGAAGGGCTGGATGCCGCACAGGTTAAAACCTACATCCACTTTATTGCCGACCGCCGCCTGACCCAGCTTGGGCTGGACCCGGTTTACAACACGACCACCAACCCGCTGCCTTGGCTGGACGATATGCTGAACGCGGTTGAGCACGCCAACTTCTTTGAAAACCGCTCAACCGAATACAGCCGTGCGTCCACACTGGGCACATGGGAAGAGGCGTTTGAAAGCTCGGTCTTCTCGTAATATCGGGGCTGGGTCGCGTGCTGGGGTGCGGTTTACAGGCCGGGTAGGGCCGTGCCGTTTTCCAGCACTTCGCGCGCTTGTGGGGTAAAGGCACCGTCCGCTTCGTGCAGGGTTAGCCCGGCCAGCACGCGGGCGGGGCTTTTAACGCCCAGTCGGGCCTGCACAAGCAGAATACGCGCCTCGCGGTCTGTTTTGGGCCAGAAGGGGTAAAGGGTGATGCCCCCAAAACCATTGTCAGACAGTTCGGCCACGGCCCTGTCGGTCAGGGCCGTGGGCAGTGCCAGTGTCAGGGTGCCCTTGTGGCGCAGGATGGATGCCGCCCCCTTAACCCAGAGGGGAAGGGTTTGCATGCCCATCCTGCGGGCAAGGTCGCGCCGTGGCTCGGGGGAGGCCGTACCTGTTGTGGCATGCCATGGCGGGTTGGTCATGCAATGGTCAAAGCGCAGGTGCTCGGGCACACCTTCGGGGAAAGATGCCGCAAGAACAGAGACTTGCTCTTTTTTGTTGGCCAGTATGTTGGCACGGGCCAGTTCGGCGGTTTCGGAGTCCTTCTCTATCCCGGTTCCGTGCAGGTCTGGCACACGGTGCATCAGGCATAACAGCCCTGCACCCGCGCCGCAGCCAACCTCGAGCACATGCTGGCCATGGCGGGCGGGTACGGCTGCGGCCATAAGAATAGGTTCAAGCCCTGTACGATAGCCTTGCTGGAACTGGCTATAGGCTATACGTCCACGCAATAGGGTGCCGTGTGAGGTTGTCGGAAGGTGGCTTGATGGGGCTGGGTGCATCACTGTATCTGGCTGGCTTGAATTTGTTGGTGCTTGACCGTTTTTCAGGTGCCTCGCATATAAGAGAACGTCAACTCATCCCGAGGCTGGGGGAATAGCATTTGGGTGTTGCAGTCAGTCTGTCGGAAATGGACAGTGCCGCGAGCCAGCATGGATCTGGAGTTTCTGTGAGTAAACCAGGAGAAGCTGGCCTTAAGGCGCTGGCTGATTATCTCGCTGCGGATATGCAGGCATGCAATCAGGTCATAGTGGACCGCATGCAAAGTTCCGTAGCTCTTATTCCGCAGTTAGCGGCGCATCTTGTGGCCGCTGGCGGCAAGAGGCTGCGACCACTGCTGACGCTCGCCTCCGCACGCCTGTGTGGCTACAACAATCAGGACGGGCGCATGCGGCATGTGGAAATTGCCGCGTGTGTTGAGTTCATACATACAGCAACGCTGCTGCATGATGATGTTGTGGACGACAGCCAGCTACGGCGCGGGTTAGCCAGTGCCAATGCCATTTTTGGCAACAAGGCCTCTGTTCTGGTGGGGGACTTCCTGTTCGCCCGGTCGTTCCAGATTCTCACTGCCGATGCCTCGCTCGATGTTATGGCGATTCTCTCTGCCGCATCCGCAACGCTGGCCGAAGGTGAGGTCATGCAGATGACCACGCAAAATGACCTGACCACCTCTGTTGAGCAGTATCTTCAGGTGATCTACGGCAAAACTGCGGCCCTGTTTGCCGCAGCCTGCGAATCCGGCGCAGTTATTGGAGACGTAACATCTGGGGAGCGTGAGGCCCTGCGTGTTTATGGCGCCAATCTGGGCATGGCGTTCCAGCTTGTGGATGACGCGCTTGATTACTCAGCCGATCAGGCCGTTCTGGGCAAGGAAGTCGGGGATGACTTCAAGGAAGGCAAGGTTACGCTGCCCGTTCTGGCGGCCTATGAGGCCGGAAGCGAGGAAGACCGGGTATTCTGGCGTCGGGTGATTGAGGAGTGCGAACAGGCCCCAGAGGATCTGGACGCCGCATTGGCCCGTATTGCCCAGACCAACGCTATTGGTGTGACACTGGCCAAAGCAGAGGAATACGCAACACTGGCGCGTGAGGCACTGCGGGACTTCCCCGATAACGACCTCAAGGCCATTCTGCTCGAAACAGCCAGTTACTCGGCTAGCCGCGCCAGTTAAGCAGAGGCGGCAGTCTGTTGTGGTGTGGTCTGGCAGCGGGAGCGGTCAGGCCATGCTGGCAACTTGGTAACGCTCTGTTCCATGCCTGTGGCATACCCGGTTTTAAGCCGGGCAGGGGTGGAGCGTTTGCTCATCCCACAAGCTGATCCCATTAAACCCATAGGCAGGCAGATGCGCTGCCAGAGCTGCTGCATCCTGCGGGTAGGCGGTAAACCACGCCTGTTCGGCGGCGGCGGGATAGCCCGTGGCAATTGGGGGCAGGGTTTGCAAAACCGTGCAACACTGCCGGGCAACAGCGCCCGCAGGGTCCAGCCATGTGATGGTGGGTGGAGTTAACCTGCGCAGCAGGTCCAGCATGAATGTGTAATGTGTGCAGCCGAGGCCGATTGCATCCATCCGTGCGGAATCTGGGTGTTTGAACAGCCCTTCAATATCTTTGTAAATGGCGCTGTCTGGCACAGTGTGCCCACGAAAAACCTGTTCCGCGTAGCCTGCCAGATGGGGGGCTGCATGGGCGATCAGCGTACAGTCTGGCGCGTAGAGTGCATGCAGGCGGGACAGGTACGGGCGACGGATTGTTGCACGGGTAGCCAGCAGGCCGATCACGCCGGTTTTTGTCTGGCGTGCAGCCCAGCGAATGGGGGGCACACAGCCAATAAATGGAATGGCCGGGCAGGCTGCACGCAAGGCATCCAGCGCCAATGTGCTGGCTGTGTTGCACGCAATAATAACGGCCTGAGGCTGAAGGCGCGCCACCGCCTGACAAACTAGGGAGACAATGCGCTCGGTAAGGAGTGCATCATCCTGCTCGCCATAGGGAAAGACGGCGGTGTCGGCCAGATAGTCCACCCCGATCAGGGGGGAAAGTGCGCGAATGGCCCGCACAATGCCCAGTCCACCAATGCCTGAGTCAAACGCCAGAACACGGTAGGGACCACTCAGTGCGGGGCCAGACGTCTGCACGGTGTTATTTGTCCTTGCGCGCCTTGAATTCAGCAGCTTCTTCCAAGCTGCCAACACCACCACGGCGGGCGGACCAGCCACAGGGGTCTTCAAGAAAACGCCGGACTTCGGAGGCGGCTTCTTCAGAGAAGTAGGGGCGGTTTGCACAGGCTTCGAGCACATCCCACCATGTGCACAGGGAGTGCAGGGACACGTTCATGTCTGTCAGGGTTTGCTGGGCACCGGGGAAAACGCCGTAGTAGAAGACCACAAAAGCGTGGTTTACAATGGCGCCAGCGTTGCGCAGGGCATTAGCGAACTGCACCTTGGAGGCGCCATCGGTGGTCAGGTCTTCCACCAGCAGGGTGCGCATGTTTTCTGGCACGTCGCCTTCAATCTGGGCGTTGCGGCCAAAGCCTTTGGGCTTTTTGCGCACGTAGGCCATAGGCAGCAGCATGCGGTCGGCCATCCATGCGGCAAACGGAATGCCTGCTGTCTCTCCGCCTACAATGGCCTCAAGGCTTTCGTAACCAACATGGCGGCCAATTTTTTCCACGCCCAGTTCCACAATTTTTGCGCGGGCACGGGGGAAAAAGATAATCCGGCGGCAATCAATATAAACCGGAGACTTCCAGCCCGATGTCAGGGTGTAAGGCTCTTCGGGACGAAAATTGACGGCCTTGATTTCAAGCAACAGGCGTGCGGTGGTGAGGGCGGCATCACGATCCCATTCGCTGGACTCTCCGGTGGGAGAGGCAATGCCTGCTGGCGACATCATGGCAGATTCCTTGAAAGTTATGGTGGTTAAAGTTGGATTGGCATACCTCTAGCCGGGCCGAAAATCCATGCCTCATCTGCCTGTATATGTGATTTGCTGCACAGTATGGGCCGTTAATAAGGAGGATTTATGCACGGGACAGCAAAACAACGGACACAAGCAGATTGTGATTTTATGTGTAAAGTAAAATAGAACTTAATCCTTGCGTTGGGGCTGGATGTGGCGTCTAATTGCCGAAGTTGAGATCGATTATCAGTTAAGGGTGAATGTCGTGGCTATGGAAGCAAGTCGGATCGCACGAAAATGCGAGCGGGCCGTCATCACGGCTTACACAGAACTACGCGAAGTGGGTACGGCGGATGTTGCTGCGTTTAACGCCTGCACCACTCTGTACCGTATTCATCACCCCGAATCGTCTTTGAGCGAAGCGCGCATGCTGGTCTCCGAATGGATTGACCATCATATGGTGCGCAAGGTAGATGGCCCGACCGCCGGATGTAACTGTAGCTAAGTAATCGGGTGTGAGCGGTCCGTCTGGTTGGCCGACAGCACAGGACAGATTTGGCGGATGCTCATGGGGACATGAGCATCCGCTTTTTTTATGGTTGATAACGGTACGGCGTTAGTCTGGTTTCTGTCATGAATAAAAAAACTGGCCCGCGTTGCCGCGGACCAGTTTCTCATAACACCAGAGCAATCAGCTTTTAGCGCTTGCTGAAGGGGACAAAATCCCGCTCCGTAGCACCCAGATACAACTGGCGTGGGCGGCTGATACGCTGGCCCGGTTCCTCGATCATTTCTTTCCACTGGCTTACCCAGCCGGTAGTGCGCGCAACCGCAAACAGCACGGTAAACATGCTGGTGGGAATGCCCATGGCCTTGAGGATAATGCCGGAATAGAAGTCCACGTTGGGGTAGAGCTTACGCTGCACGAAGTAGTCGTCGCTGAGTGCAATGTTTTCAAGCTCGACTGCCAGATCAAGCAGCGGATCATCCTTGATGCCCAGTTCTTTGAGAACTTCGTGGCAGGTCTGCTGCATGATTTTGGCGCGCGGGTCGAAGTTCTTGTAAACGCGGTGGCCAAAGCCCATGAGCTTGACGCCGCTGTTCTTGTCTTTGACCTGAGCGATAAAGGCCGGAATGTTTTCTTTTTTGCCAATATGGGCCAGCATTTTCAGCACGGCTTCATTGGCCCCGCCATGGGCGGGTCCCCACAGGGCGGCAATGCCTGCGGCAATACAGGCAAACGGGTTGGCCCCGGTGGAGCCTGCCAGACGCACGGTGGAGGTGGAAGCGTTCTGCTCATGATCGGCATGCAGGATCAGGATCCGGTTCATGGCGCGGGCCAGAACGGGGTTGACCTTGTAGGGTTCGGACATGCGCGCGAACATCATGGACAGAAAGTTTTCCGCGTAGTTCAGGTCATTACGCGGGTAAATAAAGGCATCGCCCTGTGTGTACTTGTAAGCCCAGGCCGCAATGGTCGGGATTTTGGCGATCAGGCGCATGGCGGCCAGTTCCCGGTTTGCGGGAATGGCGATGTCGCTGGCATCAGGGTAAAAGGCAGAAAGAGCGCCAACCGTGCCACACAGAATGGCCATGGGGTGGGCATCACGCCTGAAGCCGTTAAAGAAGTTGCGGATCTGCTCATGGAGCAGGGTATGGTTTGTCAGCGTGGTGGAAAAAGCGTCGTACTGCGTCTTGTTGGGCAGTTCGCCATTGAGCAGGAGGTAGATTACCTCTTCGTAGGAAGCATTTTCCGCCAGTTGGGCAATAGGGTAGCCACGGTGTAGCAGGATGCCCTTGTCACCATCAATAAAGGTGATCTTGCTGTTGCAGGAGGCCGTCTCGCCGTAACCGGGGTCGAACGTGAACACGCCCAGTTCCGAGGGCAGCCTGCGAATATCAATAACATCCGGCCCAAGGTTGCCAGAAAGTACGGGCATCTCGGCGGTTTTGCCACCGATCGAAATGGTAGCGGTGGACTGCTTACCCTCGTTCTGCGACACGCTCATGGTGTTTCCTTTTGCATAATGGGGTCACGGTCGCGGCTGCGGCCTGCTGTTTGAGTGTTGTCTCCCATTCGAGAGCAAACAAAAAGGTTCATCCCGATAAACCGCGCGTTATCATGCGTCCGTGTCGGCAGGAAACTGGGGTTTTTTCTCTCAGGGTCGCGTGAATGTGTGCAAAACGAGGTTCATGCTGCTGCAGTTTGCCCAAGAGGTCTGGTCTGGAACAAGGTCGCTGCCGATCATCTTGAACACTGCAAGGGAGCCTGGAGCGAATCCCTGATCGAGCATTTCGTTCCTGTTATCCAGCCAGCGTGCAAACTCGGAAATACCGGGGTTATGCCCGACCATCAGCACGGTACGGGCCTCTGCTGGTGCCTGCCACAGTGCCATGGCCAGTGCTCCGGGTTCGGCTTCGTATATTTCGGGGCACAAAAACACATTGTCTATGGTGGGCGGGCGCTGGACGCTTCGCACGCCAGAGAGTGTCTGCTGGGTTCTGACCGCCGGACTGCACAGGGCCGTATCGGGGGAGAGGTTGTTTTCGCGCAGCCATATACCGCAGCGCATGGCGGCCCGCTCTCCATCATACGTCAATGTGCGGGCCATGTCGGACTCGGGGGAAAAGCTGCCCAGATCAGATGGAGTTGCCTCTGCATGACGGAGGAGAATCAGGCGGCGGGGCTTAGAAACAACAGGCATAAGACCACATGATGTTATGGTTTGGGGGGGAGGGGAGATGCTTCTAGAGCAATGGCCTCATGGTGGCGGATGACTTCGTGGATGATGAAGTTGAGAAACTTCTCCGCAAAGTCAGGGTCCAGATGGGCGTCTTCGGCTAGGTTGCGCAGGCGGGCGATCTGCTGTGTTTCACGCGCGGGGTCTGCGGGGGGGAGTTTGTAGAGCGCTTTAAGGGCACCCACAGCTTTTGTGCAGCGGAAGCGTTCGGCCAGCATGGCAACAAGGGCTGCGTCTATATTGTCTATGCTGCGGCGGAGGTCCTTCAGGGCCTCCGGGGGGCTTGGCTGATTTGTCACGGTGATCGGGGTCTCTGGTTGCAGGTCAAAACATTGTGAAAGCGTTATAAACGCATAACGCCACAACGTTAACAGACATGGTGATTTTCTTCCACAGGTGGAAAAGGCAGGTCCACCCATGCCAGATGCCCACCCTTGCCAGCACCCGTATCCACAAAAATGGCACGCCCACCAGCACGGCCGGGTATGGTTAGCGGGCACCCGTTGGTCGAGCGCTGGTCGTGCCCGCAGTACACTGTATAGCCGTTGGGAATGTGGTTGACCCAGTTGAGCGTGCGCTCGGGGTAGCCATCGGCCTGCATGCGGCTTGTGGTCTCACCAAACAGGGCGCGTGAGAGCAGGTAGGTCACGCGGGCCAGCGGTGGGGGCGGGGGTTCGTTGAGCATATGCGGCTCAAATGCGCCGTGCACAAAAATGGTCCGGCCCATAACCAGCCAGGCCGGGGCCTGTTCCAGCGCGGGCAGCACCTCTTGCAGGACATCCGCGTTATCGGGGGCCATAAGCTGGGCCAGTGTGTCGTCCAGATGGGGGGATGAGCGGAGCTTTTTACCCATAAGGGCACGCCCGAGCTTGCGGTCGTGGTTGCCAATCAGGAACAGGCCGCGCCCTTCATTTTGGACCTGCAACATCAGGCGCAGAACGCCCGCGCTGTCTGGCCCGTAGTCCACAAGGTCCCCCAGCTGAATGATAAAACGGTCCGTGGCTACGGCATGGCGAAAGGCTTCAATGTCCCCATGCACATCGCCCACAATGCGGAGTCCTTTTCGCATTGCGTTCTTCACGTTTTCGTCATGCAGGGTATCCGTGAACATTCCATCCATACCTGTTCTTTTCTAACCTTCATGTAGGCT
>JBDNSL010000002.1:0-106727 GCA_047719095.1 Acetobacter sp. | reverse complement strand
CTCAGGGTGTCAGGGGCGATTGATCTGCTGCTGGAGCAGTTGGTTGAGGCGTATCAGGTGATGCCGGGACGCCTTTGGGGGGCGGATTGATAAAAGCGGATGTAAATATGTTTAATCGACCTCGTTCACAGTGCGTTAGTCAACTAAAACCGCACAAACGTAGTATATATGGAATTTTTTGCTTTAGTTGTTCGGCGCATCCTTCGTATGTTCTGAATAATTTCGATCTGGACACTCCAAATAAATCGCATAACTCTATTATTTTATTTGCTTCTGATGAAGGGGCTGTGATTTTTACAAGAGGATTTTGTGTTGGGTCGGTATTAATAATTGTATATGAGTCCAAATCGTAAAATTTGTTTGATGTAATTTCCTTTACAAACAAAAAACACCCACTTTGTGCGATAGCATTTGGATTACTTCCCCAAAAAGGGGGTTCAAGTCTATATACATCGGTTGCAAAATCACCGCTTGCGGGTCCTGTGCGCGCATCAATCGTATAGTCTTTATCGTAGCGCCAAACAGCTATTCTTTCTGATGATTCATTGTTTAATATTGATGAGTATGCAGCGAAATGTGCTGCAACATATGGACTATAAGTCCAATCGAGCAATCGGGTCGGAACACCTGCATGCTGGCATAGAGCCATAAACTCTAATGCGTCTATATCGGGCCAATCTTTTATTGCGTCTAATGTGCTTTTTTTGCGTGTTTCTTTTAATATTTTTAAAAAACATTCATTCAACGATTTGCTTCTGTGGTCTGATAGATTTATCCCGCCCAAATAACTAGAAAAATTACTCAACATCTCACATTCAAGGATGGATAAAGAAATTGGAGGCCGAGTCGATAATTGTTTTCTGTAAACCCTAAAAATACTTGGCGTTAGCGTCCATTTGGCATCTCCTTGTCCTCTGTAAATTAAATTACTTGGTTGGTGGTGATTAACAGTAACTGGGTTTAATTCAGAAAAAAATTCTTTGGCAGTGTTTGTATGGATTTCTCTATACGATTTTTCGGTCATTATAATACTCCTGAGAATTATATCTTGACGGTTACCCGTTTTTTATCACAAACTGCCATAATATCGAGAGCCGTGCGCCAGTAAGGGTTCACGGCTTTTTTGTTTCCAGAAGAAAAAATGGCGGTTGCATGGGCAAAGGGCAGAGTTTCTGCCGTGGCCAAATTGCACTGTATGGGAAAAAGCCTGTTCTGATACTGGCGCTGGATGGCGCGGTTTGCCTTGCGGCAAAGCTGCACCTTCCACGCACAGCCCGGCATCGCTCCGATATCGATCTGAGCGAGACGCCCCTTCTTTTACGCAACACTATTGTGCGCGCGGCGGATTTACTCCGCTGCCGCGTTACGGACCTGCGGCCTATGGCTGACGGGTTGCTTTGCGTTGGGGAAGGTATTTTGCAGCGTGTAGAACGTGCCGCACGGCGTGAGATGGAATGCCAGGCCAGTGAGCAGCTTCCCGCAGGTGTGGTTCGGTCCACTTGGCGCGCTCCCCGATGGGGGAGTTGTGGTCGGAAAATCGGCGGCGTGCCGTCCGAGTAATCCGCAATGATAACCCGGAGTTATCTTGCACCCGCTCGTGCGGCACCCGCAAGATAACCCGCAGTCACCCCCATAAACCCGCAAGATAAGTGCAGTTATCACGCGGATTTTGAGGGGTCGAAATAGACCACTAATGTAGGAAAATCATATGGTTAGCGGAGATCGTGCAAGATCGCCCGCGCCGGGGGCTGCAAAAGCGGCCTCAGTTTCTGCTGATAATCTCGTGCTGAGAACGTGGCTTCACAACCGTGGGGAGAACACCCGGCGGGCTTATGAGCGTGATGCCCGCGAGCTGCTGGCGCATGCGGGTAAGCCACTGGCTGAGATTGTTCTGGCGGACCTGCAAGCATGGTACGACAGCATGGGCGATGCGTCCGATGCCACACGGCGGCGCAAGTTGTCCGCTGCAAAATCCCTGCTGGCTTACGCGGCGGGGACAGGCGTTCTCACGCACAATGCCGGGGCAGCGTTCCGGCTGGAGCGTGGGCGCGACACGTTGAATGAGCGCATTCTCACCCGTGAGCAGGTTCTGGCCATGATCGAGGCCGAGATGGAACCGCGCAAACGGGCGCTGCTGGATGTGCTCTATCGCATGGGGCTGCGCATCTCAGAGGCCTGCGCGCTGCGCTGGCGGGATGTTACGCGCCGCCAGCAGGGTGGCGTGGCTTCTGTGTTCGGTAAGGGCAACAAGACGCGGGCCGTTCAGGTCCCTGCAAAGCTTTACAAGCAGCTCGTGGCGCTACGGGTTGATAGCGGGCCGGATGCGCCCGTTGTCCCCGGTCACGATGGCCGCCCGCTTTCGCATGATGCGGCCCACCGCATCGTCAAGCGGGCGGCGCGGCGTGCCGGATTATCTGGGGCTGTTTCGGCCCACTGGCTCCGGCACGCCCATGCATCGCACGCGCTCGATAACAATGCCCCGGTGCATGTGGTGCAGGCCACGCTGGGGCACGCATCGCTCGCCACGACGACAAGATACAGCCACGTCCGAGAAGGGGATGGCTCCGCAAACTATTTGGATTGATCACCATGACGACTGCTTCCGATACCGTGCCCGAAGGCTACATGAAGGATACCAAGGGGCGACTGGTGCCGCTTGAGGCCGTCAAGCCTGAACACCTTCTGGAAGATGAGCTTGTGCGCCGCCTGCATGAAGCGGCCGCGCAGCTTGCGGAGCAGCTTGCCGCCTTCAAGCGCGCCGGGTTTGCTGATGTAGCTGCCCTGCAATCACTCTTGCATGAAAAGTATGGGGTCAGCATGGGCGGCCAGAAGGGCAACATCACGCTCAGCACCTATGACGGTCGCCTGCGTGTGACTGTTGCCATGGGCGAGAGCATTACGTTCGGCCCGGAAATCCATGTGGCCAAGACGCTGCTGGACCAGCTCTTTGAACGCTGGACCGAGGGGGCAAATGCCAGTCTCCGGGTCGTCGTCATGGATGCGTTTGACGTGGGCAAGGAAGGGAAGATGCAGACCAGTAAAATCCTTGGTCTGCGCAGGCTTGATGTGCCGGATCCTAAGTGGAAAGAGGCCATGGAAGCGATTGCCAATAGTATCCGCTCCGACTGCACCAAGTCCTATCTCAGGCTGCATACGCGGGAAACGCCGGATCAGGCATGGAACATGGTACCGCTGGATCTGGCCAAGGCATGAAGCGCTGGCTCATGGACGTACTTTCAGGCCGTCGGGACAACTTCAGGCTTAGGCGGGAGTTGGGGCGTAAAGAGCTGCTTCTGCGGGACTGTCACGTGGAAATTCGTCGTTTGCATGAACTGATTATCAAGGCCGGTCGGTCTGTTGAGAGGAAGAAATGAAGCAGCAAGGTAACAGTCATTCCAACAGACGCCCGAAGCGCAATCACCCGTTCCATGGAAGCAAGCAGACATCGGACCATGCCGTATGGATCCGGGCGGCCCAGCACTATGCTTACATGAGCCAGAATGACCGGCGTCCGGGCATTCGTGTTTGGGCCAAAGAGCGGGTGGCTGACTGTATGGAGCGGGCGAACAGGGACTGTGGCTGACTTTCGCATCAAGGTCGATGTGAAGGCTGCTCAGAAGCAGCTTTCAGACATGGCCAAACAGATACCATTTGCTGCCTCTGTTGCGTTGAATGACCTGGCCTTTCAAGTCATGCGCAAAGAGAACTCGGCCATGTCTGATATCTTCAAGGACCCGAGGCCTTTCACCCAGCGCGCCACACAGGTTGAGAAGAAGGCGAGCAAGTCAGATCTGACTGCAGTGGTTTCAATCAGGCCTGCACAGGATAAATACCTGTCTCCATATGAAACGGGTGGTGATCATTGGGTCGGTGCGAAAGGTGGGGACGGGGATCTGCTCGTGCCTGTTGATGGCAAGACCGATGCCTATGGTCAAATACCAAGAGGGCTGATCAAGCGTCTGGTAGCGCGGCCTGATGTTTTTGTTGGGACTGTGCGAGGTATTCGCGGGATATGGCAGCGTCCGCCAACAGGTAATCAGCGTAATGGCCAGCGCGGGACCAAAGGAAAGCTTGAGACTGTTGGTGGAAAAAGGACAGGGCTGAAGCTGCTCTATGCGTTTAAGTCCAACAGACCCGTCAGAAAGCGATTGGGCTTTGATCAGGTCGCACTCGAGCTGGTGCGGGAGCAGGGGACCAAGGCACTTGAGGCTGCTGTGGAAAAGGCGATCCGCTCGGCGCGGTGACCCGCACGTTGGCCCCTCCCATCACAGGGGGTACCCCCCCCCTTCTTGGGTCCCTCCTGGGGGGTGCCCCGATCACGGGTATTGCGCGAGCTCGTTTGATCCCTAGCTAACAATTTTTTTTCGGGTTGCAGTTGCAGGTGGCAGTTTAGGCATGAGTGCTGACACAATTAGCCAGAGTGAGGCGGCAAGGCGCGCGGGTGTAAGCCGGTCGGCAATTCAAAAACATCTTGCATCTGGAAGAATTATTTCAGAAGGCAACCGCGTAAATCTTGCCTCTTTTAATGAATGGCTCGACCTTAAAAAGGAGACACACTCAGGGGTGCAACCACCCCTGCCACCTGAGGTGCAACCCCCGCCAGAGGTTGCACCTCAGGTGGTCAGTCCGGATCGTTCCAGTTCACCTGACCTTGAGCCACCGGCAGGCAGCCTGTTGGACATGAAATCAGCATTGCTGCTTGAGCAGAATGCAAAGGCACGCATCAAGCAGTTGGATTTTGATGAGCGCTCAGGATCTGTGGTTGAAATTGCCGTTGTTACGGCCAGAGTGGGCAAGGAATACGCTGCTGTGCGGCGCAAACTTCTGGCGTTGCCAGCAGAGCATGCCCCTTCAGTCCATCGATGTAAAACAGTTGCAGACGTGCAGGAGAGGTTAAGGGTTCTCATCACACGAGCCCTGGAAGAACTGACCGCAGATGGAGGCTCTACGATACCCACAGGGGTATAAGAATTTTGTCGCCGCTCTGGTGGCGCAACGGCAGGCTAACCTTAAGCCCCCGCCCAAACTCTCCCTGAGCGAATGGGCTGCTGAATATGCTGTGCTTTCAGCAGAGACCAGCGCGCAAACAGGCAAGTTTGAAGCCTTTGCGTATCAGGTTGGCATCATGGATGCCTTCACAGATCCCACTGTGGGGAAGATCTCGGTCATGAAGTCCGCCCGCGTGGGCTATACCAAGATACTTGACCACGCCATTGGCTACTATTTGCATCAGGACCCATCACCCATTTTGATGGTGCAGCCGCGTGAGAGCGATGCGGAGAGTTACAGCAAGTCCGAAATCGCGCCCATGTTGCGTGATACTCCCGAGCTTGCGGCATTAACAGGAGACCCGAAGGCCAAGAGCAGTGAGAATACACTGCTCAAAAAGACCCTTCTCAATGGGGCCTCCCTTACCCTTGTGGGAGCAAACAGCCCGGGCGGTTTTCGTCGTATCACAGTGCGTATTGTGCTGTTTGACGAGGTGGATGGTTACCCGGTGGGTGGCGCTGGTTCAGAGGGTGACCAGATCGCCCTTGGTTCCAAACGAGCAGAGACCTACTGGAACCGGCTGATAGCCTTGGGGTCCACTCCTACTGTCGCTGGCATAAGCCGCATTGAGCGCTCGTTTGATCAAGGCGATGGCCGCTACTATCACGTGCCATGCCCGCATTGTCATGAGTTCCAGGCACTGGAATGGGGCGGGCCAGACACACCTTATGGCATAAAATGGGATAAGGACGCGGATGGCCACCACCTGCCAGAGACTGCCCACTATGTGTGCAAGCACTGCGGCTGCGTCATTGATGAAGCCGAGAAGGCAGACATGGTTGCCCAGGGGAAATGGGTGGCCTCACGTCCTTTCAAAGGCCACGCCTCGTTCCATATCTGGGCTGGGTATTCTCTGTTTCCGAATGCTGCATGGTCAAAATTGGTGGCCGAATGGCTGGAGGTTAAAGACAAACCACTAGAGCGCCAAACTTTCATCAATACAGCCCTTGGTCTGCCATATGAGGACAGGGGCGACGGTGCACTGAATGAAATTGCTCTCGTTGCCAGAGTAGAGAATTGGCCGGGTGAAGTTCCTGATGGTGTGGTGCTGATCACCGTTGGTGGGGACGTGCAAGATGACCGTGTTGAGCTGGAGTTTGTAGGTTGGGGCCGAAACGAAGAACGGTGGTCTATCGCCCATATCGTTATTGAGGGTGATCCTGATGGGCCTGAACTATGGAATAGGGTTGATGAAGCGTTAAAGCGCCACTGGTTCAGGGCTGATGGCAGGCCTTTCTCCGTCATGGCTGCATGCATAGATTCCGGCGGGCACCATACCCAGAAGGTCTATGAGTTCTGTCGCGCGCGTCTTGGGCGAAAAATATGGGCCGTCAAAGGGGAGTCCGCACGCGGTGGTGCACGCTCCCCCGTGTGGCCGACCAAGCGCCCCACATCGCGCAGCAAGGCCAGCTTTCGGCCCATCATCATTGGCGTCAATGCGGCCAAGGATGTCATCCGGAGCCGCCTGCATCTTGCTTTGCCTGAACCGGGGCAACCGGCACCCGGTTACATGCATTTCCCCGCAGACCGGGACATTAACTACTTCGCCCAGCTGCTGGCCGAACGATCAGTCAGAAAGCATAAAAACGGCCAGATATACCGTGTATGGGAGCAAATTCCCGGCCGCGCCAACGAAGCCCTTGACCTTGCCGTGTACAGCTACGCAGCCCTGTGCGGGCTGATTTATCGAGGTTTCTCTTTGAACAAACGAGCAGACCTCATGGAGCAGGAACGGGCCAGTGGGCACGTGCCTTTTGAGCCCAGAGAAAACCCACCTGAAGAGGCCCGGAAGGCGGCACCACCACGGCGGGCTCAGGCAAGACCGGGCCAGAGAAAAACTGATGCGGCGCCTGCAAAGCCCATAACCACAGGTCCCCGTCGATCACGCTGGAATTACTAATGGCAAAATCTGTCTTTCCTGTGCCCCGGGGCACCTATGCAGGCATGACGGAGGCACAGGTTACCCAAGCCCGCAATGCGGCGCAGCAGGCCCTTTTGTCTCTGCTCAATGGAACACGGCCCATGTCAGCTGGCTACAATCAGGGTGATGGTGGCCGGAACGTATCATTTGCTGGCGCTTCTGAAGCTCAACTCCGTAACAACCTGCGTGAACTGAACACCCTCTTGGGGGTAAGTACCTCACGGCGGGCGATGAGGATACGCTACCGTTGAAAAAACCCGGACTGTTACGCCGCGCCTGGAACAGCCTGAGCGGTTCAGGTGCAGGTCAGGGTGCAAAGGCTTCATTTCCCATGACGTTGCCCGGCAACTGGATGGGGGGCATGGGCGGTATGTTCGCCTATGACGGCGCGGACATGATGGGCAATGAAAGCTCAGAATGGAACCCATGGCTGCGCTCTCCTGATGCGGAGATCAATCTCGACCGTGACCGCATGGTTGCTCGTGCGCGGGACCTGTTCCGTAATGACGGGTGGGCACGTGGAAGCATCAACCGCATTACCGACAATGTGGTAGGCGCCCAGTTCCGCTTGGTTGCCAAGCCTGACTATCGTGCTTTGAAAGGGCGATATGGCAAAGCATTTGATGCCGTGTGGTTTCGTGAGTTCAGGCAGGCTGCGGAAGCTGAATGGCGCATGTGGTCAGAAAACCCTCTGCTTTTTTGTGATGCGGCCCAAAAGCTGACAATTACCCAGCTCTTTCGTCTGGCCTTCATGCATCAGATGAAAGACGGAGAAGCTCTGGGCGTCATGCGCTGGCTACCGGAGCGGATAGAGCAGGGGGCCGATTACGCGACTGCCCTTCAGCTCATTCACCCGGACCGGCTCTCCAACCCGTACCAGCAGATGGATACGCACACGATGCGTGGCGGGGTGGAAGTAGACGATAATGGGGCGCACATCGCCTATCATATCCGCCAGGCCCACCAATTCGATTATTTCGATGCGGTGGAAAGCATGATCTGGGACCGCATACCCCGCTTTACTCCGTGGGGGCGTTCCATTGTCGTACATTCCTATGACTTTGATGATGCAGGCCAGCATCGCGGGCTGAGTGTGTTTATTCCTATTCTGAACCGCTTTCGCATGCTTGGACGGTACGATCAGGCCGAACTCCAGCAAGCCCTTGTCCAGACCATTTTCGCCACGTTTGTGCAAAGCCCGTACGATCCCGAAGATGTGCGGTCCGGCATGGAAGATGGCGAACTGACCGAATACCAGAACCTGCGGGAAGGCTGGCATAAGGATAACCCCCTGACTATTGGCGGTGTCCGGGTGCCGGTCATGCCGCCAGGCGAAGAGGTAAAAACTGTTGCGTCCACAAGACCAAACAGCGGTTTTGATGCCTTTCAGAGTGCCTTTCTTCGTAATTTTGCAGCCGCTATTGGCACTTCTGCCGAACAGTTGAGCATGGATTATTCCAAGACGAACTACAGTTCCTCTCGCTCATCTATGCTGGAAATGTGGAAGACTATGAACCGCCGGCGGGGCGACTTTGCTGTCAGTTTTGCCAACCCGGTTTACTGCTCGGTTCTGGAAGAGATGTTCGACCAGAAGCGCCTGCCACTCCCCAATAATGCACCGGATTTTCTTGAAGCCCGGACAGCTTACTCCCGGTGCCACTGGATTGGCCCAGGTCGTGGGTGGGTTGACCCGGTGTCCGAACGGCAAGGTGCCGTGCTGGGGCTGGATGCAGGTTTTGGCACGCTTGAACGCGAATGCGCCGAGCAGGGTCTTGATTATGAAGAGGTGCTCGATCAGCGTACCGCTGAACGGCAGATGATGAAAGAGCGCGGGCTTCCATTCCCACAGTGGGCCGTGGGGGCGCCTGTGAACCAGACAACACAAACACCGGATCCACAATGAGCCGCCTTCCACACCTTGCACAGCGGATGTTCAATACACCCATTGCCATCCATCCGCAGAAAGCCGAGATCGTTGTAGCGGCCTTGGCGGACCGTCTGGGCATTGCACATATGTTCCATGATGGCCGGTCCATTGCCATGGGGCCGGGCATGATTGCTCTGGACGAAACAGACCGCGCCGCCGAAAAAGCCTATGACGTAGTGGCTGGTGTTGCGGTTATCCCCATTCAGGGCACGCTGGTGCAAAAACTGAATAGCCTTCGCCCTTTTTCAGGCATGACTGGCTATGATGGCATCCGCCTCAACTTTCTTGACGCCCTGAATGACAAGTCAGTCAAAGCCATTGTGCTCGATATTGACAGTCCAGGTGGGGAAGTGGCCGGCTGCTTTGATCTGGTGGATCTCATCTTTCAGGCTCGTGGGCAAAAGCCCATTCATGCCATTCTGGATGAGAATGCCTTCAGCGCTGCCTATGCGCTGGCCTCGGCGGCAGACCGTATCACTGTGCCGCGCACGGGTGGTACCGGCTCCATAGGCGTCATTCTTATGCATGTTGACCTCTCACAATCGCTTTCCAAGGCGGGGGTGGTGGTCACAATGGTGCGGTATGGCGCTTACAAAGCGGAAGGCTCCGAATATGAGAGCCTGTCTGAAGGCGCACTGGCCCGTATCCAAGCCGATATTGACCAGATGGGCACACTGTTCTGCGAAACGGTTGCCCGCAACCGGGGGTTGAAAACCTCGGTCGTAAAAGGGTTTGAGGCACGCACATTCATGGGGGCTTCCGGGGTTTCCACCGGACTAGCCGACCAAGTGTGCGCACCCGACGCAGCTTTTGCAAACCTCATCCGCTCTCTCTGACCTGCGCATGTGCAGTCTGTTCAAGGATATACCCGAATGGCGAAATCACGCCTGAAGAGTGCTCTCTCGTTCTCTCACCTGATTGGTGGCGCATCAGCAGGCCGCAGTGCCCGCCGCGCTGAGGATGATGATCAGGAAAATAACGCCCCTCCCGGTGCCGATGATGGTGATCCGGAAGATGATGGCAACGCCACACCGTCTGGTCGCCGCCGTGCCCGTGGTGATGATGACGACACCAACCCCGGTGACGACAATCAGGACAATGACCCCTCTGGCCGCCGTGCGCGTGGGGATGACGGCAATGATGATGACGACAACGCCACGCCATCTGGCCGCAGCCGTGCCCGTGGGGACGATGATGGAGATCCGGAAGATGATGAAGACGACGAAGAAGATAACGACGACCCCAAAGCCCGGGCAGCCCGTGCGCGGGAGCGTGCCCGCTGTGCCGCCATCTTTGCAACCAAGGCTGCAGCGGATCGGCCAGACCTTGCCGCTCACCTTGCCTTCAACACGTCACTTCCCCGCTCTGAGGCCAAAGGTCTTTTAAAAGCAGCAGCAAAAGGGACATCTCGCCGTGGAGGCGCGCTGGCGGATGCCATGGCCCAGTTTGGCCAGCAGCGTGTGAGCGCCAGCGCTCCCGGCATGTCGCGCCAGGCCAGCATTGATGCCGGTTGGGATGCCGCAGCGAAGCGCGCAGGCGTTACCCGCAAGTAATTCTTCCACCACTTTGGAAAAGCAAAGGCGGCCCACATGGTCAGTCCTGTTCTGAACGAACATTTTTACACTGGTGCCTTCCTTGTCCGTGAAGCCAATGGCTATCTCTCACGCGACAAAGGGGAGCTGGTAAACGAAACCTCGGCCGATATTTCATTTGAGGCCGGGCTTGTCCTCAGTGATGTCTCGACAGTCATTGCCGACTTTGTGGTGGGTGGCAGCAATACTGGCAATGGGACCATCGGATCGATTACCGTTGCAGCAGGCACAAAGCCCTCCAATTACGAAATCGCGTTTACGGATGCGACAAACTACACCGTTTCCGGGCCGGATGGCTCACAGATTGGGGTAGGGGTAGCAGGCACTGCGCTCGATGTAGGGGGGCTGTCCTTCACTGTATCCGCAGGAACCACGGCCTTTGTTGCCGGGGACACGTTCACCATTGTTGTCGTACCCGGTGGCCCCAAGCAGTACGTACCTTATACGGGGGCGGCAGCAGCTGCCGCTGTGCTGTTTGATCGTGTGTATGTCGAGGCCGAAACGGCCCGGCACGTAGCCGTTGTCTCACGTCTGGCAGAAGTTAACGAACAGGAGCTCTGCTGGGATCCTGCCGTTACGAGTGCAGCCAATGTTGCAACGCTACAGTCCGAAGCGCTGAACCAGCTGGCCGTCGCAGGTATTGTTGCGCGCTAAGGCGCGCTTTACCTCGTTTCTTTTTCACCTGAAGCAATAGCTCTTCATCAAACCGACAGCATGAAGGCTGTCGGTTTTTTTGTGAGCTCAGGACTGGCATATGAGTATTCTTGACGTCTTCCGGCAGGATCCGTTTACCTCCATTTCTCTCACAAGTTATGTGGACCGGGTCCCCTTCCTGCCGACTGGCATTGGTGATCTTGGTCTTTTTGAAGATCTGCCTATTCGGACCACGGCACTCGCGGTCGAACACCGCGATCAGCAGCTGATCGTTATTCCGACCAGTGACCGTGGTGCCCCCCTTACCGAACGCCGTACGGAAAAGCGCAAGATGCGCTATTTTGAGGCGCCACGTCTGGCCCATGGCGATACTGTTTACGCCACGGAATTGCAGAACGTGCGTGAATTCGGGACGGAATCCGTGCTGATGCAGGTCCAGACCGAAGTGGCGCGCCGTCTGTCCGGCCCAACCGGTCTTACGGCCAACATGGAATACACTTGGGAGTTGCACCGGCTTGCAGCAGTTCAGGGGCTTCTGCTGGACGCGGACGGCACGCTGCTCTTTGACTGGGCAAAAGAGTTTGGCATCACACGCCCGAAGGAAATTGGCTTCAACCTTGATGCGGCTGATCCTGTGCTGGGTAGCCTGCGCCAGCAGTGTAACAAAATCGTGCGGTATATGGCACGTCAGGCGCAGGGGGCATGGCTTCCATCCACCCGTGTCATGGCCATGTGCGGCGATGACTTCTGGGATTATCTGATTGCCCATAAAGACGTTCTGACCACCTACTTCAACTGGGAAGCCGCGCGTGAACTGCGCAAGGGCACCGCGTTTGAAGCCATGGATTTTGGCGGGATCAGCTGGTTCAACTATCGTGGCTCGAACGACAACTCCACCATTGCGGTACCCACTGACAAGGTGAAGTTCTTCCCTCAAGGAGCTCCCGGCGTGTTCCAGCGCGCACTGGCTCCGGGGGAGGCAGTGGAATGGGTCAATACCCTCGGCCGTCCCATTTACATCATTCCTATTTTTGACCGTGACCGTAATTTCTGGTGGCGTATGGAGGCCTATTCCTACCCGCTGCATATTTGCACACGTCCAGAAATCCTGATGTCTGGCCGTCTCGGCGGCTGAGTAGCCATGGCGTTAGATTGGGCAAGTCTGGTTCTTGCCCCCAATCTCCGTATCTTTGGCGAGGATCCAGAGAGGGAGGGTCCTGTCATCTGGACGGCTGCGTCCAGTGGCATTTCACAGCAGGTTCCAGCCATATTTGATGAGGGCTACAGACCGCTCGCTGTCATTGACGATGCCGACGGTCTTATGCCGACAAACCTGACTACAGGCGTGCCACATCTTGGCGTTTCCCTTTCTGACTTCCCGACTGAGCCATTGCAGGGCGACATAATGGTGGTCCGGGGCAAGACATACACGATCAGGGAAGTCCAGAAAGATAGCCATGGTGGGGCAGATATTTTCCTTAATGTTGCGAGTGCCAGCTCATGACTCTCTATCGTGTGTTGCTCAAGGATGCGGCGGCCAAGGCACTCGTTGCCGGTAAAACTCTTGCCGGTGACAACATCATGGTCGATCGTAGTTTGCCAGCAACGCCTGATAAGCTGCCCGCCATACTTTTAACGGCTCCACGGGACAGGGCGACCAGTACAGGCCGCAATGGGCCAGGCTTTACCCGTGTTAGCACGCTGGCCATCCGCGCCTTGCTATGTGGCAAAACGCCAACAGAGGTTTCTGCCAATCTGGATATATTCGCTGAGCAAATTGAGCTTGCCCTTGTGCTTGACCCGACTTTGCAAGGCATGATTACCCAGATCACGGACATTGAAACCGAATTGATGATCAACAGCCAGACAGCCGAGCATACTGGCGAAGTGCGTATGCTGCTGGGGCTGGAATACATCGAATACTATCCCCAAGAGGGCATGCCCGCCACTGAGCTCATCGGGCAGGTGCAGGCCAACGGCAATGACGATTTTGCCGGGTTCAAGGTGCCTCTTTCCTCTAACTGAGGTTCGCCAACATGTTTGTAAAACCAGCTCCGGGCCGTACGGTCCGGTGGCCGGCATCCTTGCGTCTTCTGTCTGAACAGGGGGCCGAGGTGCCGTCCACGGCTTTCTGGCTGCGCGCTCTGGCGTGTGGTGATGTGCAGAAAGCCTCTCCCGCAGTGCAGGCCCCGGCCACAGCACAGCCCGCCACAATTGAGCCAAAAGGAACCGCAGCATGAGCAGCATCATGGTTCCGGGCTATTCAACCAGCAACCGTGTGCCCGGCTTTTATCTGGCTCTGGACAACACAGGGGCCAACACGGCCAGTGCCGCCCGGCGCATTCTGCTGGTCGGTCAAATGCTGCCCACGGGCACAGGCACACCCGGTGCTTTGGCAATTTCGGGTGGGGTCAGTGATGCCATTGCCAAATACGGCGAGGGCTCCCAGTGCCATATCATGGTCCGTGATTACCGGACGATTGATAGCTCTGGCGAAGTCTGGGTCCTGCCTCTTCTGGACGATGCGGCCTCCCAGCCCGCCGTGGGGAGTTTTACGCTGGCGGGCACAGCCACATCCGCCGGCACTCTGGCACTGTATGTTGCCGACCAGCTTGTGCCGGTAGGCGTGTCAGTCGGGGATACGGCAGCGGCTGTGGCAGCCAATGTGGTGATCGCGGCCAAGGGTGTGACAGGGCTGCCAGTCAGTGTGACGGCAGCAACAGATGTTGTCACGGTGACAGCCCTGAACAAAGGGCTGGCTGGCAATGGTATCCAGCTCGGCGTTTCCTTGTTGGGGACCGCAGGCGGGCAGAGCATTCCGTCCGGTCTGAGCGTGACCATTGCCCAACCTTCTGGCGGAACACAAAACCCCACCAGCCTTGCTACGGCTCTGGCCAGCATGGGCACCCGTGTTTATGATCTGGTGGCCCACCCTTATACCGACACGGCCAGCCTGACAGCGTTCAAGGACCTGTTCGATAACAGCATTGGCCGCTGGTCACCCATGGAGCAACTCTATGGGCACCACATCACCGCCCTTCGTGGCACCTATGGTGAGGCCACCACGTTTGGTCTGGCGCAGAACGACCCGCACGGGACCGTTATGCCCATATCGGATAGTCCATCGTCTCCCATGTCATGGGCAGCGCAGCTGGCCGCTGTTACTGCGGTATCCATGCGCGAAAATCCCGCATTGCCTGTGCGTGGTCTGGCGCTGACTGTCATGCCTCCCACGGATGCAGGGCGCTTTGCCTTTGATGAGCGTAACAGCTTCCTCCACGATGGTCTGGCCACCTTTACGGTGGATGACAGCGGAACGGTCCTGACCGAACGGCTGGTGACCACCTATCAGGAAAACGCCTCTGGCGTGCCTGACGACAGCTATCTGGACATTGAAACGCTGCTGACCGCTCAGGTCTGCATGCAGGACATGCGGACATATCTTGCATCCCTGTATGGTCGCTACATCCTTGTGGCGGATGGGACCAAGATCCCGGCAGGCGCACAGGCAACCACGGCCCAGCTGATCGCGGCATCCGCCGTTGCCCGTTACCGCTGGCAGGCAACACAGCTCTGGGTCCAGAACCCGGATACGTTCGCATCCAAGATTGTCTGGGAGAATGCCGGGGGCGGGCAGGTCATGCTGCAATTGCCGTACGACTTTGCCAACCAGCTCTGGGTTCTGGCGGCGGATATCCGCTTCACCAAGTCTTAAGGGATAGAAAGAAACCATGAGTGTTTATCGTGGCCCCCTCGCGGGGTCTGCCTCCCTTACGATCAATGGTGAGGCATGGAATGTGGTCGGGGAACTGCAGTGGCAGCCTTCCGGGGATGTAAACGAAACCCTCAAGGGCCAGTCCATGGTCGAGGGGTTTCAGTCCATGCCCGGGCAGGGCTTTATTCAGGTCACATTGCGTGACCGGCGCGACCGCAAGGTATCCGACTTTCAGGGCGCATCCGGTTTGGAAATCATCGCTGTTCTGGCCAACGGTAAGGTGATTACCTGCGTGAATGGCTGGCAGGTTGAACAGATCAACGTCAACACGCAGGAAGGCACCTTCGAGCTGAAGGTCGAAAGCGACACCGTTACGGAGGATACCGCATCGTGAGCGCTTTGACTGATGCTGAAGTCCTGTGCGCCGTGGCTGAGCAGGATGATGCCGAACAGGTTGCGGACGGCGTATTCTACCCGGACAACACCATCACAACCAAGGATGGTGCGGAATGGAAAGAACTGCGCCTGCGTGAGCCTACGGTTTTCCACTGCTTGCAGTCTGCCAAGGTCATTGGCAAAAAGCCGAGCATCGAAAGCATTTATGACAGCCAGATCGATATGGTTTGTCGTATTTCAGGCTGGCCCAAGCTTGCGGTAGATCAGCTACCAACACGCATTTTGGATAAAGCCGTGGCCTACGCTTCTGCTTTTGAGGAAAATGCCCGGCGCAAACAGAATGAAGAGCCTGAATGTCCGGAAAGCCTGATCCTGCTGTTCACGCCTCCAATTGAGGCCGTCAATCAGTCTTTTTCGGAAATGGCACTGCGTGAGCCAGTTGTTTCCGAACGGCGCAAGTACAAGGCCACGGAATCGCAGGGCAGTTTTGCTGACTTCCTGCAGGCCGAGATTAATCTTGTCAGTGCCATAAGTGGCTGGCCTATGGCGGCAGTGCTGAAAATGCCGATCAGCAAGTTTGCCAAGGGCGCAGACTATCTGACCGGTTTTTTTATGACTGGCCATCAAACTGGGAATCCCTCCCAGCCGATCTGATGGCCTATTTTTCTGGCATGTCCCTGACCGAAGCAGAAGGCCTGAGCGGCCAGATGCTGGTGCATTGGGTTGGGCAAGCCAACCGTATCGCTGAACGGCAGCGTAAAGAGGCAAAAAATGGGCGCAACCGTTAGCATTGTTCTGTCTGCCACGGACAGGGCGAGTAAGATGCTCAATACGGTTAATAACCGCGTAGCGTCCATGCAGGCACCTGTTAGAAATTTACAGCGTTCTCTGGTCCGCTTCTCTGATGTGATGGGTATTACCCGTCTGCGCAAAGGTATGCAGGATCTCTCCCGCTCAACCCTGAACACTTTCCGCTCAGTCGGTCGGCTGGTGCCGGAAATGGGAACGCTGACTGGGGCCGCCTCTATTGCCGGGGTGTATAAACTGGCCAGCGCCTGGGCGCAGGTTGGCACTAACCTGCGCACCTCTGCACGCAGCATGGGTATGGCCCCCGGCCGACTTATGGCCCTGCGCAATGCTGCTCGTCTGTCTGGTGGCTCTGCTGATGCCATGTCAGGCGCATTGGGTCAGCTTTCCACCCAGAAGTGGGAAGCCGTAAATGGCTTTGCCCCGGAGGCTGCGGCGCAGTTTCAGGCTCTTGGTATTTCCATGGAGGAGCTGAAGAAGCTCTCTCCCGAGCAACTGTTTGATCGGATCGCCACCAAGATTCGCGCTATCAAGGATCCTGCGGCCCAGAGCATTGCGGCCCTCAAGTTGTTTGGTGAGGCAGGGCAGGGCCTTTTGCCCGTTTTCCAGCAAACGGCACAGGAATATCAGCAGAACATCCGCCTAGCCGAGCGGTATGGTGTGATGAACCAGAAGGGCGCGGACGCCGCTGCCCGCATGCAGAATTCCCAGCGGCAGCTATCCTTGGCGGTGGAGGGATTTGGTTACAGTGTGGCCGAGGCTGTCGAGCCCGCAATTACTCCCGTGCTCCAGCAGATGGCCGAGTGGATCGCTGCAAACCGCCAGTGGATTTCTCAGGATATTGCTGGGTACGTGAGGCAGCTGGTCAACTGGCTTAAAAATGGCGGTTGGGATGAAATTAAGGGTAAAATTTCCGGGTTGCTTCAGACAATTTCATCTGTAGTTGACAGGCTGGGAGGTTGGGAAAGTGCAGCCAAGGATGCGGCTATCGCCTTGGCCGTGCTTTGGGGTGCTCCAGTTCTTACGGGTATTTTGAGTGTCACAACGGCTTTGCTAGGCGTTGTCGGCGCTATGAAAACCATCATTGGGCTTAAAGGGGGGCTGGCGGGTGCCCTCGCTGGTGGCGGCGCATATGTTGCTGATGAAGCACTGAAAAAATATGACCCCAATGACAGCCTTGGGGCATGGATTGACAAAACCATACCCGGCGCTTCGGCCATTGATAATGCAGCCAGCTATCTGGGTTTGGGGCGTTCATACGAACAACAGAAGCAAGCGCAGGCTGCCATAGATCAGGCTTCAGCTGCCAACAAAGAGTCGGCTCGCGGCGTGCAGCAGTTTTTTATGCGCAATGGCTACTCATCGGCTCAGGCTGCTGGGCTGGTGGCTAACCTTGCGCAGGAGGATGGAAGCTTCGATCCGGGCAAGGTCGGGGACAGTGGAACAGCTTACGGGATTGCCCAGTGGCATAAGGACAGACAGGACGATTTCAGGCGCGTTATGGGGCGCGATATTCACGGTTCAAGCCGGGAAGATCAGCTTAAGTTCATGCAGTGGGAACTCGACCACCAGAGTTATCTGGGGGGCGATGAAATCCGTCATGCCAGAACAGCATCACAGGCTGCGGCATTGGCGTCTGTGAATTATTTCCGTCCGGGCCGGACTCAGGCGGACCAACTGCGCGAGATGAGCAACCGGGCAGGAATGGGCACGGATTGGTATAACGCTCTCTCAGCTCCACCAGCCCAGATGCCCACGCCGCCCAAGCAGGACGCTGGCGGTGGCCTTGATGGCACAATTTCTCGACTGCGGGTTGAGATCAGCCATGACAATGCCCCGCCCGGGTCTTCAGTCAAAGTCACCTCAGCCAGTTCCAACCTGAAGGTGGCGTCCATCTCGCAACAACGGGCTATGGATCCAACCAATACCGCTCTAGGTAACTGATATGTCCGGTTCACTTATCAGCACAGCACTGGAGTTTCTCCAGTGCTCATTCCGGGCGGTGCCGTTTGCCGTTCAGGGCAGTGGGGGGGAGACCGGGCGCAAGCAGGCTGTGCACCAATACCCCTACAGAGATGGGGTCTATGTTGAGGACCTGGGGAAACGGGGTCGGGTCTATCATATCCATGGGTTTGTAACGGGTTCCACCGCCGCAGTGCAGCGTGATCTTCTTGTCATGGCGGCAGAAACGGCAGGCCCGGGGTTGCTGATCCACCCTACCATTGGTGTTATCAAAGCCTCATGCATGAATTTTTCATGGGGCGAGCCAGACGGCATTACGGGCCGGATTGATGTTTCGTTCGATTTCCTCGAGCAGAAGGATCTGCTGGGCAGCACAATCAAGATTGCTCTTGATGCTGCTGCTGCGGCGGCCGCGATTATTGTTCAGGCGGTTTCAGCCAGCAGTTATGCCAAAACGGCAACAGCAGCCTTGGCTGTCGGCCAGCCGGTTGTTGCCGCGGCTCAGGCCGTGGCAGCAGGGTGGGGAGGGCTGGCGCATCAGGCTATCCGCTCACCCCGTGCCATGGTCTCAGCCACAAGTATTTTGCCCGGAAATAATGGCCGATATGCCGCAGGAAATGCCGCTGTGGTCGACAATACAGCCACGGTGTCAACCGTTCTGGCTGATCTGACAACGTCGCGCATGGCCATGGAAAGTGCTGTGGCGGATCTGGGGGCATGTGGCTCGGCGGATGCTTTATCCAGTGCCGCGCTCAACGTGGCGGAACTGGTACGCACGTCTTTAGCAGACCCCGGAGCACAACTGGCAGCGCTGCTTGCCCTTGCCACATTCAAAGTGGACGCGGGCGCGACACTGGCCCCCATTGGGGCGGCCATTGCCACGGCCCGCTCAGCCACGGCGGCCATGTGCCAGCAGATGGCTCTGGCATCCATTGCTCTGGCCTGTGCGGACTGGAACCCAACATCATCCGATCAGGCAGAAGCGCTCCGTCTGCTGGTTGCTACGCAAATGGATGCGGCCGCAACCCAGGCAGCGGATGAGGGCTACACGGACGTCTGGCTTGCGCTGCGGGACCTTCGCTCGGCCCTGACCGCCTTTCTGGCCGAGCAGGCCAGCCAGTTGCCGGACCAGATTACAGTTACCCGCAACGGGCCTGTGCCTGCCCTTGTGCTGGCACAACAGCTTTATGCCGATGGTTCCCGGTCGGATGATCTGATCGGCAGGGCCAACCCTATCCACCCCGCCTTCATGCCTGCCAGCTTTCAGGCTTTGTCTTCCTGATCTTACGGAGTTCCCCATGAGCCTTCTGGGCAGTGTTTCCTCTGCGTTGGGGTATGACGGGAAGACCGCTGAGGGTGCCACAATCAGGATTGGCAAATACACCATTACCGGCTGGGAGCGGGTTTCCATTCGCATCGGGCTGGAAATCATGCCCTGGGCAGCCATGCTGGAAACATCAAGCTGGCAACCAACGGCCTCGGGTGGGAGCGCGCTTTCAATCAATGAGGGAGATGCCTGCAGCATCCTTATCGGCAAGGATCAGGTCCTGACCGGCTATGTCCAGAGCATTGCCGAGGATATCGGGCCTGAAGAGCATTCCTTGCGGATTATTGCTACGTCCAAGTCGGTTGATGCGGTGGAATGCTCGGCCCTGTTTTCCACCTACCAGATGAACAACTCGACCGTGCTGGGCATTGCCCAGCAGGTCTGCCAGCAGGCGGGCATACAGGTCAGGTCCATTGGCGGGGCTGGGGATACCAATATCCAGCAGTTCTCCGTTATTCTGACCGAGACTGCGTATGAGGTCATCGAGCGCGCTACGCGCCTGGCTGGGTGCCTGTTTTACGACCAGCCGGATGGCAGCATCGTGCTGGCTCCTCTGGGCACCAAAAATGTTGGGTGCCTGACGGTGGGGAAAAATATCGAGCGTATGTCCGTCCTTCGCTCGCTCAGTGGCCGCTACAGTAATGTACAGGCCATCATTCAGAATATGGCGGTGCTGTTCACTCCCCCCGATGACGGGAACAAGCAGACGCAACAGATGCAGGCACAGACCGCTCCCGTACAAGCATCTGCGAATGATAGCGGGGTAAAGCGCCCGCGCACACTGCTCATTCCGGTTGAAACGGGGGATGCAGATTACGCTGTGGCTCGCCAGCGAGTGCAGTGGGAGGTCGCGCGCCGGTATGGACGGTCACAGGTGCTGGAAATTACCAGCGATAGCTGGCGGGACAGCAATGGGCACCTCTGGCAACCCAACACGCTCTGTACGGTTTCGCGCCCCCAGACAGGCTTCAAAAAGGAGCTGCTAATAGCCGAAATCGAGTTTGTACAAGGTGAGGGGGGCACCCACGCCAATCTGGTTTTGATGCCCCTGCAGGCATTCAAACCCCAGCCACTGGTCCTTCCTCTGGCCCAGAGCGAGGGTGTGGCGGCCACCACAAGGAATTCCTAATGTCCAACGTATTCAGCCGCATGAGCAGGCGTGTGTCCATGGCTCTGGGGTTGGGCCGCCTGACGGCCAATACGGATGAGGCAGCATCCACCCATACCGTACAGGCTGCACTGGCTGGTGGAGAACTCCGCAGTGATGTGCCTCTGCTCCAGCAGGTTGGTTTCCACAGCCGCCCTCTTCCGGGGGCTGATGTCGTGGTGCTGTTTCAGGCGGGGGACCGGTCGCGCGGTGTTGCCGTGGCGACCGGGGACCAACGGTCTTACCCCCGGGACCTGCAACCGGGGGATGCATGCCTCTACCACGTCACAACAGGTGCTCGGGTGTGGCTCAAGGCGGATGGCAGCATTTCCATCTCCACATCAGGCCCCCTCAATGTCACTGCGTCTGAGGCGGCCTTTAACTGCCCCATAACCAGCACCGGAGATATTTCGGCAAAGGGGGATGTGCTGGCCGGCAAAATCAGCCTGACCAACCACAAACACCCCGTGCAGGCTGCACCAGGCACTACAGGGGCACCGGAATAAAGCATGGATATCGCACTTTCGTGGAACGTAGCCCGTGCGGAAGGGAAATGGATTGTCAGCAACGGTGACCTGCTCCTTGGCAGCGCTCTGGCCTCTGCCGTGATGGTCAGTCTGTTCACGGACCGGGTGGCGCCAGAAACCATAACTACACTCGACGGCGCGTTTGGAATTTCTCCCGCTGCTGGCGCCGCCGGATCCCGCACAAACAACCGCCGTGGCTGGTGGGCCGATGCCTGGGCAGATAGCCCCATAGGCTCGCGGCTATGGCAGATGGAGCGGGCCATAAAGGCCGGGCGGTCCAGTGTCCCGCGCGAGGTTGAGGCCATATGTCAGGAAGCGCTGCAATGGCTGGTGGATGATGGCGTGGCCCAGAGCGTGGTGGTTGCCGCGCAATGGAGCGCCACCAACAGACAGGCGGTGGAATTCCGCGTGACCGTAAAGGAGCCGGGGCAGGTTGCGCCTCAGGTGTTCCTGTTTTCATGGGCATGGAAGGGGCTGTAATGCCATATGCAAGACCAACCCTGACCGACCTGCGGCAGCAGGCGCTGCAGGATGTTCTGGATGGTGGAATATCCGGTGTTTCCGCCGTGCTGCGCTTTTCTGTTCTCAGTGTGCTCTGTTACGCTCTGGCGGGCCTCTCCTACCTTCATTACGCCTATCTGGACTGGATATCCCAACAGGCTGTTCCTTGGACTGCAACGGATGAATATCTGGAAAGCTGGGGGGCTTTGAGGGGCGTTACCCGCAAGGCACCGTCCGCAGCCTCTGGCAGTGTTTCCTTCAATGTTACGGGGGATGGCACCATTCCAGCGGGCACTGGTATTGCACTGGCCGGAGGCCTGACGGCGACAACAACAGCTGACAGCACAACCAGCAATAGTGTTGCTACGGCTCCGGCCACATGCAGCGCAACAGGGAGTGCTGGCAACCTGTCATCTGGCAGCGTTGCCACATTGTCCAGCCCTGTGCCCGGCATCCAGACTGTTGGCCTGGTATCTGCAGCCTTTGGTGGAGGTGCTGATATTGAGGAGGAGGAAGACTTCCGCTCCCGCGTCCTCCTCGCATGGCAAGGGGATGGAGAAAACGGCAAAAAGCAGGATTACATAGACTGGGCTCTGGCTATCCCCGGTGTAAGCCGGGCATGGGTAAACCCCTTGGGCTTTGGAGCCGGAACAGTGGTGGTTTACCCCATGCTGGATGACGCCAATGCAGCCAGTAGTGGCTTCCCGAATGGGACTGATGGCGCAAGTGCTTTGGATACACGCTATGCCACGGCTACAGGGGACCAACTGGCCATTGCCAACGCGCTTTATCAGTCACAGCCGGTGGATGCTCTTGTCATCGTCTGTAGCCCCGTGGCCCAGCCTGTGGACTTTATCATAGCTGATCTGGGCACCGGCAATACGGTTGCCAACCAGACGCTTATCAAGGCCGCATTGACAGACATGTTTCTCCGCCTGTCCGCCCCCGGAGGCACAATCCATCCCAATAACTGGGATGAAGCCTTGTCCGCCCTGAACCTGAACACTTTCAGCGTCTCCCAGCCCACGGGGCCTGTTACGGGTGTCAATGCCGCTGCCATGCCAATGCTGGGCACCACTACCTACGAGAGCTGACATGCCACCTGTTTTTACCAAGGATATGTTCTGCTCGGCATTTATGAGCCTGCTGCCAACCGGCCCGATCTGGCCGAGGGAGCCGGGCGGTGTGCTCTACCAACTGAGTGCGGCGTGGGCGGCGAGCTTTGCGCGCAGCTCTGACCGGGCTGCTAATCTGCTTGTCGATGCTTTTCCCACCAGCACAATGGAGCTTCTGCCAGAGTGGGAGGCCACACTGGGTCTGCCAGATCCGTGTGCAGGCACCAATCCAAGCATTGCTCAAAGACGCGCGCAGGTTGTGGCGCGGCTGACGGATACCAATGGGTGCTCGGCCCCGTATTTCATCGCCTTTGCCAAGGCCCTTGGTTACGACATCACCATCACCCAGTTTGCCCCCCGACGCTTTGGGGCGCGCTTTGGCACGCCATTTGGGGGGGATGCATGGGCCTACGCGTGGCAGGTTAACGCCCCCCAGTTCACAATCAATCGGCTGAAGTTTGGGGACAGCTTTGGCCAGCCCTGGGCGCAGTGGAGCAACAATGTTCTGCAATGCGAGTTGAAGGCCCGCGCCCCCGCCCACACAATCCTTTTATTCAATTACGGGAACTGACATGGATCTGCTAGTCGCAGCCAACACAGTCGCGCAGGCGCAAGCCGATACGGCTCCTGCCTCGGGAACGCCCGGCTGGGCGACAGACGGGAACCCCGCCACCGGCCTTTTGGCAACAGATGCCCCCGCATGGCACTACAATATGATGATGGCGGAGTTGATGGCCGTTATCAAAGCTGCTGGCATCACACCAAGCAATGCGGACTGGTCTCAGGTTCTCAAAGCCATGCAGACCATCTTTTCACCTGCCCAATACGGTGTGGCCCCATTCAGTGCTTCACTGGCGCAGTTGATTGGTGGCTACCCGTTGGGTGCGATTGCGTTTGATGCCGCAGGTAATTACTGGCGGTCGACCAAGGCAAATAATCTGACTGTGCCAGGCGCTGAAAATGCAGGCTGGGTCAACTTTTTCACAGGCGTCATGACACAGCAGCAGGCTGACCTGCGTTACCTGCTGCTGACTGGTGGCAATGTTACTGGCGCTATGGACTGGGGTGACAAAGCCACCGCAGGCACCACCACTCACCGCTTCTGGTCGGCAGGTGCGCCAGCAGAGGGTGATACCACCCCAGATGCCACACTCACCGTGAGCGGTGGCACACCGGGCACGGCCAATAAGGGCGGTGTGGCGCTTTCCGCCAAGGAATTGGACCTCAGCGAGACGGAACAGGTTCTTGTTCCTGATGCGAAGGACTTTACCTCCCAACAGGCAGTGAGCGCGAAGGTTGCCGATGGTCGATACCCGGCATCTGTTCCCGAAACGGGGCAGGCGCGCATTGCCAGTCTTGTGCAGGATGCCAATGGGCGGACAGTATCCAATGAAACTGCACTGGCCAATTTGACTGACATACCGGGGATATTTGTTAGCGCTCCGCAGATAATACAACGCTCGTATATTTATAGTATCCCCCACAATCTTGGCCGAACGCCTACCGCGTTCGGATTACAATTGCAGTGCGTAACTGCTGACTTGGGATATGTCGCAGGAGAAATTATGGCGGACCCTGTGGTCACAGACGGGTATTACATATTTGCGATACCTGTGTCCTTACTGGGAGATAACATAACACTCATAATGGGGGGCGCAGCCATAAGCATGTGTAGTAAGTCAAATATGGGGGATATGGTGATTACTAATATTAACATTGACAGTTGGCGCATTATTTTTTGGGCCATGTGAGGTTTTATTATGACTGATTCCGCACGGTATTATGCAGCCTATAATCCCGATATCAGTCAGCCTGCCCCCGTAGCGGCATGGTATGACAGCAATATCAATATTTCTATTGATTACTCGAAGGCGGGATTTTTGCCGTTGAGTTCTGATCAATGGGCTGCACGCGCAAAAGCCGCATACGCAGTAAGTGGTGGAACGCTGGTAGTGTATAGCCCCCCTCCCACAGTTATACCCCTGAAAACACAGGCCACCACGGCGCAGGCATGGATTCAGCAGCAGGCCAACCTTGCCGCCGCTATGAGCGAGGTGTTTACAGCGGACATGAAAGCCTACGTAAAAGCCATTGCCGCCATTGCCAATGGCACAGATACCACTAGCACGGCGCTGCCTGCCCAGCCTGCGGATGTGATGGAAGCGGCCTCGGCCTGACCCGCGCCGCCCCGTCTGCACCGACCTGCCGCCCTGTGAGGCGGTTTTTTTATGCCCGGATAAAACGAATGACTGAAGCACAGGGCGCGCGACTGCGCGCATCTGATAATGACCTGCGCGCAATCGTAAGTGAGCATGCACAAGAAATTTCTCAGATTAACGGCCGGTTGGCTGGACTGGGTAAAGAGCAGCATAATCTGATGCGCGAGATCGTAGCGGTCCGCGCGGAAGGGAATGCCCGTTCTGAGGCTTCAGTCTCGGCGCTCTCGGATATACGGGGCAGTGTAGAAGGGCTTGTCCGCCAATTGGCTGAACATACTGGCGCACAAAAGCGGCAGAATGAGCTGAAAGAGCAGGAACTGCGGGCGGTCAAAATCCGTGGTGAGAAGATCAAGATATGGGGGACGGTCATCGGCATAATTGCCACCCTTGGTGGTATGATTGGTGGAACGCTCCTTTCCAGTCAGACATGGGATGACTGGGCTTTCGGGAGCGTGCATTTTCTTCATCGCCACCCGCATATGGATGATGGCCAGCAGGAGGCTGGGCAGCATGACCGGCCTTAACCTCTCCCAGCTCAAAGCCCGCATTGTTCTTCCTGTTGTTCAGGCCATGGGGCAGGGTGGGGATGCGGCACTTAACCTGCTGACTGGCACGGCTCTGGTGGAAAGTGGGCTAAGCTATCTGGCCCAGCTCCAAGGACCAGCACTTGGCCTGTGGCAGATGGAACCCGCCACGCATGATGACTGCTGGACGAACTGGCTGCGCTATCAGCCAGATATGGCACGGCGTATCCTGATGCTATGCAGGCTGACTGGCTCTCCTGATGCTGAAGCCACGGTCTGGAACCTTCGCTACGCATGCGCCATGGCACGGGTGAAGTACCTGCGGGCGCCATCTGCCCTGCCGGCCGCCAATGATGCGGCGGCACTAAGTGCCTACCACAAACAGAATTACAACACGGCGCTGGGTGCCGCCAATGCGGCCCACAACGTCGGGTTGTTCCAGCAGGCAATTGCAGCCTGAGGAAAGGAGCCAGCCATGCGGCTTGCTCTGTTGCGCCAATTGGCATGGCGCCTTTTGACCAGGGAAAAATTGATGGTGGATACACCGCCCCAGCCCGCCAGAACGGCTGTGCTGACAGCAAAAGCTGTGAGCAAGCCAACGGTTCTGGTCGGGATTGTTCTCAGTATTCCTGACCCGTACCGCGAATACGTTCTGCTGGCATGGATTGCCGTAGCACTGGCCTGCACGGATCTGACACCCCCTACCGGCCATGGCCGCATGCAGGTGGTTCTGATGCTGGCCTACCGGGTGCTCAACTTTATTGCCTGCAACTGGGGTGCTGCGGCCAACGCGCTGACAACCCTCTGGATCAGTAAGGGGAGCGGACTTCGCCCCCCGGTTGTAGCAGGGCGGGCAATTATTCCGTCCAGCCCTTTGGCGCGGGACAGTCCTCCGGAATAACCCCGCTTTTCTCCCCCAACGCACAGCCGCCCGAAGAGGCGGCTTTTTTTATGGAGCAATCCCATATGAACGAACTTCAGTCCGCCACGGCCCTGAATGGCCTGGTCTCCCAGATTGCTGGCAAACATGAAGATGCCGCAGTTAAGGCAGACCTCAACCTCGCGGGCACAGCAGTCAGCCTGCTGGTGCAGACACTGGTGCCCCGGCTGGATCCTGCACTCGACCTGAACGGGGTGGATACGGCCCTGTCCGAAATTTTCTCCGGCATGACCAAACTGGCTGCTCTGACTGCGGGCACCACGGTTGCCGCACAGGTTGCACAAGAACCTGCCACAGACCCCGCTCAGGTTTCGGCCTGACCCATGCGCCCCGTTGCCAACGCAGCGGGGCTTTTTTTGTTATCTGCCCACGGACGATACGAAATGAAAATCTTTTCCCTCAGCAATATCCTGCGCTCCGGCACCCCCGAGAGTGTTCATGCCGTTCAGATCGAGGCTGTTGATAAGGGCAAGCGCCGCTTTATGGGGAATGCCCTTATGTCGGTCGGCGCTCTTGTGGCCGTTGCCACTATGGCCGGTTGTGCTGTTACAACTACGAACGGCGTGACCACCATCACGCTGGATGTGGCAAAGGTGAAAGCTTATGGGCAGGCAGGTCTGAATGCGGCTGCCACGGTAAGCAGCTTCCTGTCTGCTTTCCCAGCACTCGCGCCCTATGCCGCTGCCATCAGTGTTGCCGATACCGCTCTTTCCGGGGCGCTGAAAGCTTTTGCGGATGCTGCCGGTTCCACGCTGACCATCAACTATAATGATGCGACGTGGCAAACCCGTGTCAGCAGCGTTCTGACTGGCATGACTACGGTCGGCGGGGCGATCAACAGCGCCATCGCCGGGTCTGGCTCCATCCTGTCCGCCAAGGTCATTGCCGATGCCAAAACGGCGGATAATGCCCTGGTCACTATCATCAGTGTGTTTGAGGCATTGCTGGGCATTTCCTCCACACATGCACCGGTTCGTGCGCGCATGACCCGCGATATGGTGTTTGTGGGGGCCGCTAACCCCGCCACAAGCATGACCGAGGCGCAGGCTCTGGCCATTCTGGGGGTGAAGTAATGCGGCCATCCGCCTTGGTTGCCTCGGCTGGTCTCATTCTGGCCGGGGTGTGGGTTGCAAGCGTCTACACGCGGGCGTGGTATCTATGAGCGGGCGCAAACTTGGGTGCCGCCCGGCAGTTTTTCTGCCGGGCCAGCCCCGCCTGGACGGTCTGCGCATGATGGCCCGTAAGGCTCCTGCCGTACTGGACCGGTCGCATATCAATCCTGCGCCTCTCATGTTGGGGAATGACCAGATCGGAGATTGCACCAGCGTAGGGCTGGCCAATGCCCTGCGTGCCACGGCGGCCCTCGGTGGCTTTCAGATCGGTGTGGATGACGACAACGCTATCCAGTTCTATGCCGAGAGCACCGGATACAAGCCGGGCTGTCCGGAAACAGACCAGGGTGGCGTGGAGGTCGATGTTCTAAAATTTGCGGTGGTTTGTGGCTACCGTCTGGCATCTGGGGACTACTACCCCTTATGGGGCACCGCCAACGCACAGGACCGCAATGCTCTGGCTCTGATCATGGCCAGCCTCGGGACTGCCTATCTGGGTGTCCAGCTCTCCCAGTCTGACATGAACCAGATCGAGGCTACCAACGGCGCATGCGTGCTGGAGGCGGACAACGGCGCATATGGGGATACTAAGCCGGGCAGCGCTGGCGGCCATTGTCTACTGGGCTGGAGTTATAGCGGCCTGTCCGATTCTGACACGGTGGACCTGCTGACGTGGGGGGCAATTCAGAAGGTCACATGGGGCTGGTTGCGCAGCCGGATCATGGAGGCCCATGGCCTTGTCTGGCCGCAGCTCACGCTGGCCAACGGCCTGTATCCAACCGGGCCAGATATTGATGCGCTCAAAGCGCAGAATGTGGAGTTTCTGACAGCATGACAGTCATTGCATTCACAGCAACCGCTATCGCCGGGGTGGCCGTAGGGCTTCTCGGCGGTTTTGTCTTTTATGCTTATGCCGCGAGTAATTCACAATGACCTATCTGATTGCCACCGGGTGCGGCATAGCCGGGCTCGTGGTCGGTTTCTTCGCGGGCGTTTACTGGCTCGCACTGTACAGCCGGACCATAGGATGACGCCAGACTTTGAATGCGGAGCCATTGCCGGGGGCGCGTTTGTCGGCCTCGGCATGCTCCTGCTGGCGTTCATATGGCGCTGGCGGGCAAGCGCTGGCAGCTTCTGGGGTCAACTTACGAAAGGGCAGGATGATGCAGATTAAAGCATTGGCCTGCCTACTGGCCCTCTCTGCCTGCTCCAACGTCCCGCTACAGGCCAAGCGTGACTTGCTGGGCATGGCCCGCTCTGACCTCATCGCTTGCGCAGGGGTGCCGGACAACGTGGCCACCCTGCCAGATGGTGAGGTGCTGCAATGGCGGCAGGACCAGCAAGTGCAGGGACCGCTGAGTTTCAAGGGGCCGTTTAGCCTGGAGCTGGACCTGTCTGGCCATGGCACATGTCACTTTGTCGCCCGGCTGCAACAGGGGCGTGTAGCGCAGGTGGAATACACAGGGCCGAGCGGCACCATGCTGGGGCCATACTCGGCCTGTCGGCCTTTAGTGCTGGCATGTGAGCAGCAAGCACGTTTGACGTTAAAAAGTGAGTGACAAGACCATTTCCCCGGCGTCAGGAAAATGGTCTGACCAACGGCGCTCATGGGCAGCGGAGAGCCGTTGGCTGTAATGCATTACCACGTTAGGGGAGCATTAGGGCAGATATAGGGGGATTGCGGACCATCCGATTTGGAGCGTGGGTCAGATATTTTTAATTATTGTCTCACTACCAAAGGAATGTCAGGCTCATCAAATATGGAGCGTCAACGTAGGGGAAAGAAATGAGACGCGATATGGATTTAGTTCGCCAATTACTTCTGAAGCTGGAAGGCATTGAGAAGGGGCCTCACGATGTTCTCCATATCGGTGGAAACTCTGAAGAGGTCGCCGTCGACGGTCGGACATCTGATGAGATTTACTTCCATCTCACCAAAATTGAAGAAGCTGGTTTTTTAGAGCGTGTTGGAGGCGGAGCGATGACGGCAGTCACGTTCCGAGCCCTGTCTTGGAAAGGGCAAGAGTTCCTAGATACCATTCGGGACGATAGCATCTGGAAAAAAACGAAAGAGAAAGCCGGTAGCGCCTCCTTCGATGTCCTCGCCGCCGTTGCAAAGGCAGTTCTCAAAGACAGAATAAAGTCTCTTACAGGATTGGATGTAGGCTGAAAGGTCGTGCGACCGATAAGCAAATGTTTAGGGCGTGTCGGCTTTTGGGTAACTGTGACAACCGCCTCCATGTCTGGAGAGAGGGCGACTGCTGCCTGTCTGCTCCTGCATCACTAAGCAGACAGACAGATCAGGGGGGGAACCGGAATGTCCGGTTCCGGCGTAAAGCTCAAAATACTGGACATTCATTCGGACTGATGCCGTCTTTCGATTATGCGAGCGTGATCGCCTTACGAAGCCCCACATTGACTTTCAAACACATTAGGAACATCATTAAAAGGCAACAGCTGTCATTTCATCTGACACGATGGTGCCCTTAACGGGGAGCAGACGTTTCACTTGCGCTGGGACGTTTTTAGCCTTGCATCTATAGTCTTGAGGCTAGCACTGAGGGAAGGGACAAGCTCAGATGGAACAGGTACATTTAATAGGCGCTAGAATAGTATGAGTTTGCGTCTCGCGTTCAGCGACTCCAGCCCAGCGCTGGCTCCGATCTCACCACGTCGTGAGATGGGGGCCTATGAAGCTCTGTGGCTCGAAAAAGGCGCGACCTTCAAAACACTCGCCGATCGCTTCGCGCTCGATGCCGAAGCGCTTCCGTCGGATTTCGTGACGCCGCAGGTGGCTGACCAATGCGCCGCTGAGGTGATGGCGAAGCTGAAAAAGGCGGGCGTCCACCAGTTCGGTGTCCGGATCCACCACGCCGGTGACTATCCCGCCAAACTGCGCGATGCGCGTCACCCGGTCGAACTGCTTTACTTTCGCGGCGCCTGGGAAATCACCGAAACGCGGTGCGTGGCCGTCGTCGGCAGTCGCGAGGCCTCGCCCGACGGCATCCGCCGCGCCGAGCGCCTCGCCCGCGAACTGGTTGATCGCGGCTTTACCGTCGTCTCCGGCCTTGCCAGGGGTGTCGATTCCGCCGCCCAGCGCGCCGCGATCGCCCGCGGTGGGCGTACCATTTCCGTGGTCGGCACGCCGCTTGGGTCTTGCTACCCCAAGGAGAATGCCGTGCTGCAGGAGGAGATCGCGCGCGATCATCTCCTCATCTCACAGGTTCCCGTCCTTCGCTACGTCAGGCAGTCGCCCCAACATAACCGGCTCTTCTTCCCGGAGCGCAATGTCACGATGAGCGCCCTTACCGAGGGTACGATCATCGTCGAGGCCGGCGACACGTCGGGCACGCTGACCCAGGCACGTGCCGCGCTCCATCAGGGCCGCAAGCTCTTCATTCTCGATAACTGCTTCCAGCGCAGCGACATCACCTGGCCGGCACGCTTCGAAGCGGCAGGTGCAGTGCGCGTGAAGACGCCTGACGACATCTGGAGCGCTCTTGGTTAGCGGTGTCCGTCTCTCGCAGATCGACGAAACGAGCCGGGGGGATCATTATCACCTGACGCCCGACGACCGCTGCTACTATCTCTACGAATATACCTCGCACCGCGACTATTCTTTCAGCGCCACCAACAATTTGATCAGCAATCTCAAGAAGAAACCTAGTCAGGCGGACCAGCCACACTATCGGTATAAGAGCCAGGTGATCGAAACCTGTGGCCGCGTGCTCGGTGCCGCTCTCAATCCGGTTTGGCTCGCTTGCGCCACCCTAGTGCCTGTGCCTGGCTCAAAGGTAACCGGTCATCCCGAATATGATAACCGCATGGAGCGCATTTGCCGGCTTATGCGCCAGCCACCGCCCGATGTGCGCGATCTCGTCCGCCAAGTAGCTTCGACCCCGGCATCGCATGAGGCCGGGCAAGGCGACCGCGTCACGGTCGAGCAACTGCTTGAGCTGTATTCGATCAACGAAGCTATCGCCGCCCCGGCACCACAGGCGATTGGTATCGTCGACGATGTCCTGACTGCCGGGACACATTACCGGGCCATGTACAGCTTGCTCACAGATCGCTTCCCCAATGTCCCGATCATCGGCCTGTTTGTCGCGCGGCGGGTGTTTCCTGACAACCCGTTTGCCTCTGAGGGGCTATAACCATGGATAGGCCCAGCGACGTCCATCGTCCCATGGCGCATACGCGGCCCAGCATTAGCACGACCAACGAGGAGCGCGCTTTTCTCGCTCTTTCGACCATTCGCGGCATAGGTCAGAAAACCTTGTTCGCCGTGGCCGACGATCGCAGGTTGTTCGCCGATGCGCTCGAATATGGTCTGGGCGGGACCATTCCGGCAGGTAGTGATGGCAAGCCAATATCCGAACGGCAGTGGTTGCGAGTTCGCGGGCATGCCCGCGAACAGGGCGAGCGCCTAGCCGAGCATCTCGAGGCGCTCGGCATCGGGCTGCTGTTTCGTAACTCGCCCGGCTTTCCGCCCGCTTTGCTCGACCTTGAGCGCCCACCGCATTGGCTGTTCTTCCAAGGCAGCGTTGAGCGCCTTGCCGAACCGTCAATCGCGATTGTGGGTACCCGCAAACCAAGCAGCGACGGACTATTTCTCTCGCGCTATGTCGGTGCTTGCCTCGGAGAATGGGGTGTGCCCACCGTCAGTGGCCTTGCCGCCGGTATCGACCAACTGGCGCACGAACATTCACTGCGCGCCGGCGTCCCGACCATCGCGGTGCTCGGCACCGGCATGCTCGAGGACTATCCCAAGGGATCGGGCCGACTGCGCGACCATATTCTAAGAACGGGCGGCACAATTGTCAGCGAGTATCTCCCGACCACATCCTACAGCGCCGAAAATTTCGTTCAGCGCAACAGGCTCCAGGCCGCACTCGGCCGCATTCTGATCCCCGCCGAATGGAGCCGTCGCAGCGGCACCGCTCATACCGTCCGCTTCGCCACCAACCTAGGCCGGCCGATTGCCTGCCTGCGCCTGCCCGAGTGGCCCGAGGACCGCGTGGTGCTGGAGCGCGGCTTGGGGCTCCCGAGCGGCGAAATCTTTACCGTCCCGCGCGATCAGGCTCGGTTCGATGCCTTTGTCCGCGCGGCGATCGGCAAACTTTCAATCGCCCAATCGGGCCAACTTTCACTATTCGGGAACAGCTAACCGTGCTCAAAGGGGTGATCTTTTCGCTGCACGATGTACTTGTGATGAAGGGCACGATCAACGTACCACTTCTTGAGGAAACGCTGCGGCTGTTGCGCTATCTCAAGATGCGCGGTGTCGAGCCGGTATTTATCAGCAACCATGACTGGACGGTCACTGGCCCAGACACGTCGAAGCCTTTCCGAACCTTGCTCGAAGAAAAGCTTGGCTCCGTCAGCTATTATATCGGTGGGCAGAACGGAATGCCCTACAAGCCGCGTGCCGATTCCACCGCGCATATCCTGTCGGAGAAGGGCTGGCAGCGCCGCGAGGTGCTATATGTCGGCAATACCACCGACGATATGAGGACCGCCACCAATGGCAGCCTCCTCTTCGTGAACGTCATGTGGCACAGCGCCGCAACCCCCTATGGTTTTCAGTTCGCTTCCCCGCTCGATGTGGCGCGTTTCGTCGATTGTCTCTGCCTCGGCCTCAACAGTTGGTTCTGGACCCTCGAGCAGGCGGATCTCAGGGTCTATGCGCTCGCGCCATTTACGACCCTATCACCCAAATATGCGCAGGCTCACGCCTATTCCGAAAGTGCCAGAGCCACCTCCAAACATGGCATGGGTGATGCCAATTTCTGGGGGCGCTTACTTGCTGCGCGAATTTACTTCTCAGGCCTTGTCGATGAAATCGACTATATAACCGCGTATCCTGGCCACTCGCCGACCTCAAACGAAACCGTGATCAGTAATGCTCTCAACATTCTCGGCCAGTCGCTCCGCAAAAGCTATCTGCCCGATCTGATCCTGCGTCATGCCAAGGCGGTAAAATCGCAAACAGCACGCATTTCGGGCAAAAGTGTAGGCCTCGACAATCAGCTCAATACAATCAGGCTCAATCCGACGCCGGTTCGCGGAGTCAGCGGAAGACCTTACAAGACGCCGCCCACGCGCAACGGCAAGCGTGTCCTTGTCGTCGATGACATTTGCACCGAGGGTAACAGCTTCGAAGCCGCCCGAGCTTATCTGAAGGCCGCTGGTGCGCAGGCGGTCTGCGTCAGCTGGCTGAAGACCATCAACACTGACTATCGTGCGGTGTCGCACGGCTTCGAGCCCTTCGATCCATACATAAAGCAGAGCTTCTCCGCCTCGATTTCGACTGTAGATTATTCGTATTCGAGAGCCATCACATCGCACGCCGCGCCAACGGATTTAGCTGACGTCTACAATCGTTATTTCAACTGGGCATGGCCTCTCGGTATCTGACGCAAAAGCCTTCATCTGGCAACGGATTGCCGAACGCCTGCACATACGGCGGCAGTCCGCTTCGGAGTGAAGGCGAATGGGAGGTTTATGTCCGCCATGAGGCGAAAGCAGACATTACCATGCCTGAGCTTCCATAATCTCATCCAGCCGTGTGGTGTAGCGGGCTGAGAGCATAGCCTGCCGGGGCTTCCAGTCTCGCTTGATTCCTGCCGAAAGCGGGAAAAGTGTACCGCTGCCAAACTTCTGGTTGATCCCGTCCATGGCAGCGAGAAGGCTATCCCTCTCAGGTTGCGTACTGGCTGTGCTGAACAGAGTGCTCTGCTGCCCATGTGGTGCCAGATCATTCAGCATGACGCCCGCCTTGGCGTAGCGGTACCCATTGAGCCATATCCGTTTCAGCAGGCGGGAGGCGTGCTGGCAGATGGTAAAAGTGTCATTGGTCGGTTCGCAACTGATGCTGAATTGGTTGGCGTACCAGCCCTCATCCCGCTTGTGTCGATTGGTCTGAATGAACACAGCGATATGGGCGGCATCCTGATCCTCTGCTCTCAGTTTTTCGGCGGCCTTGGCTGCGAATCCGGTTATAGCCTCATGCATTTCCTTATAGGTGGTAATGGGGCGGCCAAAGGAGCGGGTACAGGCCATGCCTTTGCGGGCCTCTGCCATTTCCGATATCTGGATGCAGCTTTCCCCCTGTAATTCCGCCTGCAGCCTTATGCCGGTTATGGCCATGATCTTGCGGATATGCGCAGGCTTTGCCTCCACAAACTGCTCTATGGTGCGCATTCCGGCATCGTGCAGTTTGGGAAGAAGGCGGCGGCCAATGCCCCAGACTTCCCCCACAGACACGTTGCGGTAAAATTTCTGGCGCGTCTGTAGATCAGTCAGGTCGCACAGCCCCTCCAGCTCCGGCCTGTCCTTGGCCAGCCCGTTGGCCAGTTTTGCTATGGTTTTGGTTGGCCCCCAGCCAACGCAGGTTGGCACCTTGGTGATCTTCTGAACGGCCTGGCGCATGGCCCCGCAATGGGCATGTAGCTCCGAGGCAAAGCCGGAAAGATCAAGGAACATCTCATCAATGGAATACGGTTCAACCCTTGGGCTGTAATCCAGCAGAACCTGATAGACGCGGCGGCTCATATCGGCATAGAGCGGATAGTTGCTGGAGAACCAGCGCACGTCCGAGAGCTTTCGTTCATGGCGGACCAGATGCCACGGCTCACCCATTTTGATGCCAAGCTGTTTGGCTTCCGCTGTGCGGGCTATAGCGCACCCATCGTTGTTGGACAGTACGACAACCGGCCTGTGCTTCAGCTCCGGGTCAAAGGAGCGCTGGCAGGAGCAGTAGAAGCTGTTGCAGTCGATCAACCCGTACAGCATCAGGCTTTCTCGCGCACCACACTGGTGACGTTGGCCCAGATCTCCACATCACGCGCAGGATCAACCTGAAGTGGTGGATGCGTGTCATCACCCGATAGCAGCCACCATGTCTTGTCGCGCTTCTGCAACTCCGCCAGCAGCACGCGCCCGGCTGCCCAGGCAATGACCAGTTGGCCTGCCTGCGGAGAGCCCGCGGTATCGGCTATCAGAATATCCCCATCCAGAATACCGCGCCCTGCAAAGGTCGCGCCACGCACGCGCACCGGGTAGCGGCTGGGGTTTTTGAGGTCCAGAATCTGGGAAAGGTCTATCGGCCCTTCAACAGCATCTGCTGCCGGGCTGGCAAAACCGGTCGTACGATCTCCCGCATAGCGTGCGCTCATGCTTGTACCCTCCATTGAGAACGTATAGAGAACATATAAGGCATGAGAGTCAAGATTATTGGAGGGCAAAAGGTATGGATGAGAATTTCTGTGGGAATGAGAGCGATCTGAGAGATTGCACGCCTGTCTCGCCCGTAGCCCCATACCTGGGCGGCAAAAAGCTGCTGGCCAAAAAGATTGTTCCATTGCTCAGGAGCATACCGCACCGGGCTTATGTCGAGCCATTTGTAGGGATGGGTGGTGTATTTTTCCGCCGGAATTTTGTGTCGCCCTGCGAGGTGATCAATGACCTGAATGGAGATGTGGCCAATCTGTTCCGGGTGTTGAAGTGGCATTACGTACCGCTGATGGATGTGTTGAGGTGGCAGGTCACCAGCAGGGAAGACTTTGAACGTTTGCGTAAGAGCGACCCCATCATGCTGACGGACCTGCACAAGGCGGCCCGCTTTCTTTACCTTCAGCGCTTAGCGTTTGGCGGGAAAGTCAATGGGGCATTCGGGGTGGCTATCAATCCAGCTCGCTTTGATGTGCATAAGTTGGGGCAGATACTGGACGAGGCCCACCAGAGGTTAAGCCGGGTGGTGGTCGAGTGCTTGCCTTATACAGACGTAATTGCCCGGTATGACCGCCCGGACACGCTTTTCTATCTGGACCCGCCCTACTATGGGAACGAAAAGGACTACAATGCGCCGTTTGCTCGCTCCGAGTTCGTGGCGATGGCGGAGCAACTGGCCCAGATCAGGGGGCGTTTTGTCCTGTCATTGAACGACAGGCCAGAAGTACGGGACATATTCTCTGCGTTTCACGTAGAGGCGGTAGAGGTGAACTATTCGATCAGTCGAAGTGAAAAGGGCAGGGGGCGACGTGGCGAGGTAATTATCACGAATTAAATGCAGACTTACCGTCTACTTTTACCCAGAAGTTCTATCGGGTCGGGAAAATTATCGAATAAAATGTCCGCCCATTCCTGAGCCAACTCCCGTTTTCTCTCTCTATGTTCAGCCCGGTTGTATGCTGCCTCGACTTGGTTCCGCGTTGTATGCGCAAGCATTTGGTCAATAACGGCACGATCTTCTGGGTGCCGTTCATTCATGATCGATGAAAAGGAAGACCGGAAACCATGCGGCACGTGCCTTCCTGCATAGCCCGCTCTGTTCAGAAAATAGCCCAAAGCATTTTCTGACATGGCCCTATGAGCCCACCGCGCATTGGGGAAAACCATGGGGCCTCGGCCACTCAGGGTCCTCACTGCCTCTAATACCTCCAAGGCCTGACGAGAGAGCGGCACAACATGCGGACGACGCATTTTCATTCTGTCTGCCGGGATCGTCCAGGTATCGCCTTCCAACTCCGCCCAAGGCATTGCATGGACTTCTCCCGGGCGGACAGCCGTAAGTGCCAGAAACCGCAGAGCAAGCACTGTCACCGGATGAGCGGGAAGACTTTCTGCTATTCGCAACATCTCTTGTAATTCGGCTAAGTTAGTGATTGCCGGCATGCGCCCCTTTTTCAAAGGCGCCAGTGCTCCCTTAATTACGGCTGCTGGATCTGCATCGCCAAGGCCGCGGGCAATACCGTATGTAAAAATAGCAGATAACCTCTGCCTTACGCGCCGCGCTGTTTCTTTGGCATTGCTGCGCTCAATACCTTCAATGACTGCCAAAACCATTGGCGGCGTGATCTCTGTAATCGGAATATTGCCTAAAGATGGCCAGATGAACCTTTCTAGGCTTCTCTGAACTTGCTCAAGATGAACGGCACTCCAGTTGGAGCGGTTCATGTTCAACCAGCTTTCACCTACAGATTGTAAATGGTTCTGAGCGCACGCGGCTTCCGCGCGACGTTGCTTACGCGTGAGGGAAGGGTCTCTGGATAAGCGGATTTCTGCTTTTGCATCATCCCGAGCTTTTCTGGCTCCAGCCAGAGAAACCTCGGGGTATTTCCCAAAGGAGAGAAGCTTCTCTTTCCCTCCAATGCGATACTTCATTCTCCACAGTCGGCTACCATTAGGCTGGACCAACAAATACAGCCCTTCAGAGTCGGCCAGTTTGTAAGGCTTTTCCTGTGGTTTTGCTTTACGAGCAGCGGCATCAGTCAGCATGAACATCCCCGATACCCCCAGCATGGAGATGCTACCCCCAAATATACCCCCAGAATACCTGTCATTCCCCGTCTCCCGGCATCATTCCATGTCATAAGGCACAGAGTGACAAAGCGCAGTTTTCCGCGAGAAATGTCAACAAGCGTCATTCATTTTCAAGGGGGAGTGGAGGTCCGGGCGGGAATCGAACCCACATACGCGGATTTGCAGTCCGCTACATCACCATTCTGCCACCGGACCAGCGGTGCAATGTGGGTGTGTTATGTCCTTTTCCACCAAATTGGTCAAGCCGTTGTGTTGTGCCAATTTTAAAGCAGTATGCCAGACAGGGACCTAACCCATGGTTGGCATAGGTCTGCCGGGCAAAGGGTCCATCAGGAGATTACGCGACATGAATGTACATGCGGCCACCGCCATGCCCCAAGGAGAACAGTCAATGGATGCACCCATGTATGCTCAGGCACGGGACCTGATGGTGGATGATCAGCTACGTCCCTCAGAAATTACCGATTCGCGTATTCTGGACCTTATGCGCCACCTCCCGCGTGAGCACTGCGTGCGGCCTGATCTGCACAATGCCGCCTACGCGGACACAAGCCTGCCCCTGACACCGGGCCGGGTACTGCCACAACCCCTGCTAACAGCCCGTCTGGTGCAGGCGGCCAAACCATCTGCAGGCCAGCATGTTCTGGTTGTGGGTGCTGCAACGGGTTACACCGCCGCACTTTTTGCCCGACTGGGCCTGCGTGTGACTGCTCTCGAATCGGATATTGAACTCATCCAGACCGGCAAGGCCTTCTGTGCGGCCCATGCCCCCAGCGTTGTGTGGAAGCAGGGACCACTCTCCCAAGGAGATGCAGAATCGGCCCCCTATGACCTGATCTATTTTGACGGCTGCATTGCGGCACTACCCGCGTTCTGCGCTGCTCAGCTTACCGGCCATGGCCGTATTGTGGGGCTGTTGCAAACAGGCCACTCCCTGCCAGAAGCGTTCAGCGCGGTTCGGGAGCCCGGATATTCCAAGCCATTCAGAGTAACACCCCTGTTTGAAGCGCAGGCACCGCTACTGCCCAGCATGGCGCCTGAGAGCAGTTTTTCCTTTTAGAATCGTGGCATAAGTGCAGCCTGTTTTTGCAACACACAAACTATAAATTGGAATTTAATCTCACATCATGGCATTGAACGGGGCCGTAAGCACATTGCGGTAACTGGCAAGCAGGAGCAGCCTTATGCGGCGTATTTGCGAAACCGGCCTGAGTATGGCGGTCATCCTGTGCGGGACCACCGCATGGGCGCAAAAATACGATGGGAGCGGCTCCCCCGCCTTTATCCCACACACATTGCAGGAATCACTGTCGGCCGCATATCTGACAAATCCGACCCTACAGGCGGCACGGGCAACGCTGCGCGCCACGGATGAACAGGTACCCACGGCTCTGGCTGGCTGGCACCCCACTGTAACCGGGGAGGTCGGGCTTTCTTATTACAACGGGATCAACGACTACGAAGGGATAGGCCACCCGCGCACGCATGAGAGCCTGCGACGTTACAATACACCGGGGTATTCCGCCGGGGTTGCAATCAACCAGCCGATTTACAGCGGGGGCAAAACTACTGCAGCTACGCATGCAGCCGTCAATCAGGTCATGGCGGCGCGCGCGCACCTTATTTCGGTTGAGCAGCAGGTGTTCAAACAGGTCGTCAGCGCCTATGTGGGCGTGATTGAAGATGAACAGATCCTGCAACTGAATATTAATAATGAGCAGGTTCTTCAGCAGCAGTTACGGGCAACCAATGAACGCTTCAGGGTAGGGGAGATTACCCGTACCGACGTAGCACAGGCCGAAGCAGCCTATGCCTCCGCGCAGGCAACACGGCAACAGTCCGAAGGTACATTGCAGACCGCACAGGCGACCTACATGCAGGTGGTAGGCATGGCGCCGCCGCCAAACCTTGTGCCACCACAACCTTTGGTGCTCCCCGTAAAAAACGAGCAGACTGCTGCTGCCATGGCGGTCAGGAATAACCCTGATGTCATTCACGCTCTTTTTACCGAAGCCTCGCACAAAGATTCCGTGGGCGTTGCCATGTCCACCATCATGCCCAAAGTATCTGCAACACTGGGCTACCAGCGGCAGGTTAACCAAGCCCTGAATAACCAGATTAACGACAGCAAATACGCCGCTCTCAATTTCAATGTCCCCATTTATCAGGGCGGCTCGGAATATGCAGCAGTCCGGCAGGCCAAGCAACTCGCACAGGAAGCCCACCGGGAAGTGGACGTGCAACGGCGAGCGGCCGCACAAGACGCGGTTTCCAACTGGCAGAAGCTGGTTACCTATCAGGCTTCCATCGCCAGCAACCGGATCGCCATCAAGGCAGGCACAGTGGCACTGGGCGGGGTAGAACGGCAGGCCATGGTTGGCACAAGCACAACCCTTGCAGTCCTGCAGCAGCAGGAGACACTGCTGCAAGCGCAGGTCGCACTTGTGCAAAGCCTGAGCAGCATGGTCCTTGCCTCCTACAACGTGGCCGCAGCCATTGGGCGCCTGACCGCATCCGATCTTAAGCTGAATGTTCCCCTTTATGATGACAAAGCATACTATAACGCGGTAAAGGATCGGTTATGGGGGTTGAACGATTACGCGCTCAACCAGCCGGGTCGATAATGTTAAGCCAGCAGTGGCAGGGATGTTTGTATGGTGTCGCCTCAGGACTCATCAGAAGAAACAGGTAAATCCGTAGCGGATACCCTGTCTTCCATTCGGCAGGTACTGCATGATGAGCACCTCTCGGCTACAGCAGAACATGCCCCGGAGCCGCAGGATGAACAGGACGACGATGTGCTTGTCCTCTCTCCATCCATGATGGACTCTGCGCAGCAGGGGGAAAAAGAAGCTCCCGCTGTCCCCACCCGTACCACGGATACAGCTCAGGCAGGCGGCAAGGCCGACCTTGTGCAACCGCGGGCCGTGGATCATGATGAAGTATTATCTGTAACGGATCTCAGGCAGATCGAACTTAACAAAAAGGCTGAACATACCATGTCTGGTCCATTGCCCATCCCCCTGAATGACGAAACGGTTTCCGATACCGCCAATTCGTTTGCTGTTCTGCAGAAAAGCCTGCAGGAAAAATATCTTAGAGAACATGAGGAGAGAAAAGTGGCTGTCACGCATGAAGGGTCTCTGACGGTTGAAGACATCGTGCGCCAGGAAGTGCGCGTTTTCCTCAAAAAATGGCTTGATGCCCATCTGGCAAGCATTGTGCAGGCTGCTGTACGCAAGGAAGTTGAACGCCTGACGCAGCGCGGTCTGTAAGGTTTTCTTCCCCTCCACCGGCCTGTAACCCTATGGGAGCGGGCCAATGGAGGGGAATCCTGTGGTCTGTTAATTGCTTTGCAAAGGCGGGGGCTAGATGCCTTCCGCCTTTTTTACGTGGTGTGGTTGGATAAATATGCTGAACAAGACTTTTGAGCCTGCACAAACAGAAAATCGGCTGTACGAGCTATGGGAAAGCAAAAAAGCTTTCTCCGCACAGCCAGCAAGCGACAAAAAACCTTTTACCATCATGATCCCGCCACCCAATGTTACCGGCACGCTCCATATGGGCCACGCGTTGACCATGACATTGCAAGACACCCTGATCCGCTGGAAGCGCATGCAGGGGTTTGACACGCTGTGGCAACCCGGCACGGACCACGCGGGCATTGCCACGCAAATGGTGGTTGAGCGCACTCTGGCAGCAGAAGGCAAAACCACCCGGCAGGATATGGGCCGCGACGCGTTTATTGAGCGTGTCTGGCAATGGAAAGAGCAGTCAGGTGGCGGCATTACCCGCCAGTTGCGCCGCCTTGGTGCCTCGCTAGACTGGTCGCGCGAACGCTTTACCATGGACGAGGGCCTGTCCCGCGCGGTGAAGGAGGTTTTTGTCTCCCTTCACAAAGACGGCCTGATCTACCGGGACAGGCGTTTGGTCAACTGGGACCCCGCCTTCCGCTCCGCCATTTCCGATCTGGAGGTGGAAAGCAAGGATGTCGCGGGCAATCTATGGTACATCCGCTACCCGGTTGAGGGCATGGGCGATGCGACCATTACAGTGGCCACAACCCGCCCCGAAACCATGCTGGGTGACACGGCAGTGGCCGTCCACCCCGAGGATGAGCGCTATCAGGCTCTGGTCGGTAAATTTGTTCGCCTACCCCTGACAGGTCGCCTGATCCCGATTGTGGCAGATGAGTATTCCGACCCGGAAAAAGGGACCGGTGCGGTCAAAATCACCCCAGCGCATGACTTTAATGACTTTGAGGTCGGCCGCAGGCACCAGCTCCCCATGCTGAGCGTTCTGGACGAGCAGGCCCGGATTGTTCTGGACGACATAGAAAGTGAACTCAGCGCGTGTGATGGGCTGGCTGACCCCGCTTTTGTACACGCCCTTGCCGGAACCACGCGCGAGGAGGCACGCAAAGCCATTGTGGCCAAACTGGAAGAAACCGGCTGGCTGGAAAAAATTGAACCCCACCGCCATCAGGTTCCCCACGCGGAGCGGGGCGGGGCGGTTGTTGAACCACGGCTGACAACCCAGTGGTACTGCGATGCGGGCAAGCTTGCTGGCCCCGCCATAGAGGCCATTACATCGGGCCGTGCCAGCTTTATACCCAAACAGTGGGAAAACACCTTTTTTGCATGGATGCGCGACATTCAGCCCTGGTGCATTTCTCGCCAGTTGTGGTGGGGCCACCGCATTCCCGCATGGTATGGCCCGGACGGACACGTTTTTGTCGCCCATGACACCGAAGACGCACAAAAACAGGCACTGGCCCACTACGGCAAGGACGAACCACTCACTCAGGACGAGGACGTGCTGGATACGTGGTTCTCTTCCGCTCTATGGCCATTTTCCACCCTTGGCTGGCCGGACAAAACACCTGAACTGGACCGTTACTACCCAACGGATGTGCTGGTAACAGGGTTTGACATTATCTTCTTCTGGGTCGCCAGAATGATGATGATGGGCCAGCACTTTATGCATGATGTGCCGTTCCGCAACATTTTCATCCATGGTCTGGTGCGGGACGAGCACGGGCAGAAAATGTCCAAAAGCAAAGGCAATGGCATTGACCCGCTCGAACTGATCGAGGATTACGGCGCGGATGCCATGCGCTTTACCATTTGTGCGCTTACGGGCATCGGGCGTGACGTCAAGCTGGGTCGCAAGCGGGTGGAGGACTATCGCTCCTTCATTACCAAACTCTGGAACGCCGCACGCTTTTGCGAAATGAACGGTGTAAAAGCCCCGGTTAATTTTGACCCCAAACAGGTCCAGTCGCCTCTGGGGCGCTGGATTCTGGCCGAAGCGGCCACAGCCATTGCAGATGCAACCCGCGCACTGGATGCTTACCGTTTTGATGAATACGCACTAACCTGCTACCGCTTTGTATGGAACCGCTTCTGCGACTGGTTCCTTGAATTTGCAAAGCCGGTCTTCAACTCCCAAAATGTTCAGGAAGCAGCGGAAATCCGGGACGTTGCAGGCCATGTGCTTGGGGTTATCCTGCGTCTGCTCCAGCCTGTTGTCCCCTTTGTAACCGACACCCTGTGGCACGAATTTGGGTTTGGTGAGGAAGGCAGCCTGATTGGTGCACAGTGGCCACAACCCGAAGCCCCCACGGGTGCGGCCGATGCCGTGGCAGAATGCGAGCAGATTATTCGCCTGATTACGGAAATTCGTACCGTTCGGGCTGAAATGAATGTGCCTCCCTCCCAGACGGCACCAGTACTGCTCAAAGATGCAACTCCTTTAACACTGGAGCGCGTCGGACGGTGGCAGGAAGCCATCTGCCGGATGGCACGGGTAACACAGACCAGTTCGCTCACTGGCGATATTCCCAAAGGCTCCGCGCAGGCCGTGGTGGATGAAGCCACCGTGATTATCCCCCTTGAAGGGCTGATTGATCTGTCTGTTGAGCGCGAACGCCTGACAAAAGAACTGTCCAAGGCGGAAGATGAAGTCGCCAAGACAGAAAAAAAACTTGGGAATGAAAACTTTGTCAGCCGCGCCAAGCCAGAAATCGTGCAGGAAATGCGCGACCGTCTGGAAAACCAGCAAGGCGAATGTGCGCGGCTGAAGGCAGCCCTGTCCCGCATAGCCTGACCAACCCGGCCCCGCGCAAAAGCGGGGCCAACAACGCAAGGAACGACCGGCATGGTAGAAACAGCAGTACTGGGTGGTGGTTGTTTCTGGTGCCTTGATGCCGTGTATCGCCAGATGCGCGGCATAACCTCGGTTATTCCCGGGTATGCGGGTGGCACGGTGGCACAGCCTACCTATCAGCAGGTCTGCTCCGGGCAGACAGGCCACGCCGAGGTGGTCAAACTGGAGTGGGACCCCACCACTCTGGACTACCAGCAGATTCTACAAAGTTTTTTTGTTCTGCATGACCCCACAACGCCCAACAGGCAGGGGCATGATATTGGAAGCCAGTATCGGTCCGTTATTTTTTATACCTCTGCCCAGCAACACGATATTGCCAAAGAGGTTATCCAATCCATAACCGACAGTAATCTATGGGGGGCCAAGCCTGTAACACAGCTTTGCCCGCTGGATGTCTTCTGGCCCGCAGAAGTGGAGCATCATAACTATTACGCGCTCCACCCCCATGCTGGGTACTGTCAGGCCGTTATTGCGCCAAAACTGGCAAAGGCCCGGCAGGAGCTGGGCACACTGCTGCGCTCTGATCCCTGATTATTCGCGGCTGTCATCTGGCAGAAAAAAGCGGTCACTTTCTTCATCATAATCAAACAGTTCTGCAAAGCGGGTCCAGCCGATAATGGTCTGGAGTGTCTGCCGGGCATAATCGGGGGACATGCAGGCTTCCAGCTCATCGCGGAAGCGCTCTGCCTTAACATTATGCGTCGGCCGTTCATCCAGCAACGCGCAAATCATTTTGACCAATGGCACATGGTGCCTGAGTGCATGGCCCATTATAGCCTTGCGCTCTTCCAGATCGCTCAGGACAAAATGAACGCCTTCGTTGGTCAGGAGAATGTCGCCATCCTCCAGTTCGGCCAACGCCAGCAACTCCAGAGATTCGCCTAGCGGGAACAGGTCATCAAGTTCAAGCTGAAGCTTTTCAGCAAGGACCGGCAGATCTGCACGGCCATTCAGGGGAGGGGCCGCCAAAGCCTCCATCATACCAATCATCATGGTGATGGAGACAGGAACCAACGCCCTGAACGCGGGTGCAACAGACGCAGACGCCGCAGAGCGATGCATCAGGTCTGCTTCCGAGATAATGGGGGCGCGTTGGGTCATCAGGGCATAAATATGATCGACCAACTGGCGGAAAGCCGCGTCCTCCCGATTGCGCGGGTGCGGGAAGGGGACAGGCAGAACATGCGCAATACGCCCCGGATTGGAGGAGGAAATAACAATCCGGTCGCACATCAACACCGCTTCTTCAATGTTGTGCGTCACTATCAGCATACTCTGCACGGGCAGCTTATTGTCGGACCAGAGTTCCACCAGATCGGTTCTCAGGTTCTCGGCTGTCAGCACATCAAGGGCGGAGAAAGGTTCATCCATCAATAACAGTGCGGGGTTCACCACAAGTGCCCGCGCCAGCCCTACGCGCTGCTGCATTCCCCCCGAAAGTTCCTTGGGCCAGGCGTTTTCGTACCCACCAAGACCAATCAGTTCTATGGCACTTTCCACCAGAGCATCGCGCTCAGCCGCAGGCACCCCTTTGGCATCCAACCCCAAGGCAACATTTTCCTCAATGGTCATCCATGGGAAAAGTGCAAAGGACTGAAAAACAATAGCAACATCCTGTGTCGGCCCCTTAAGGGGTTCGCCCTTCCACAGCACATCCCCAGAGGTTGGGGGCAACAGCCCTGCAATAATCCGCAAAAGCGTGGATTTTCCAGACCCCGAACGTCCGAGAAGCCCTACAATCTCGCCTGCATGAATGCTCAGGTTGACATCATCAAGAACTTGCACATCCGCAGTGCTGTCTTTGTGATAGAACTGTCGGATATGGCGCAATTCCGCCAGAACTGTCTGTTGCGACGCATTGCGCCCAGGTTGAGAGGGAAACACCATTCCAGGTTAATCCGTTCAATTCAGTTTTAGACGGCGGGAAACATGATCAGACAGGGGACGCCATAAAAAGGCGTTCAAAAGCATCATGAACAGGCACAGGGTTACAGCGCCGAGTGCCACCGCGCTCACATTGCCTTGGGCAGACGCCTTGGCCATAAAGCTGCCAAGGCCGGTCACGCTCAGGCTTGTCTGGCCCCATACAAGCCACTCAGCAGCAATGGCGGCGTTCCATGCGCTGCTGGTCGCGGCCACAAGGCCAGCCAGATAGTACGGCAAAATGCCGGGCAGCAGCACCTTGCGCCACCATAGGCTGCCACGAACATTCAGGTTCCGCGCAGCCTCCAGCAGATCGGACGGGTAAGCGCTTGCACCCGCCAGAACGCCCAGTGCAATATACCACTGCGCTCCCAGCACAATCAGTGGGGATTGCCAGTAGGCTGGTACAAATGGGCAAATGGCCAGCACGGCCGCCCATAATGGAAAAAACAGGTTGGCAGGAAAAACGGTGCAATACTGAATAAGATGCTGCACCCGCCTTGCATGGGATGACCTAAGCCCCAGCCAGACACCAAGCGGTATCCAGACCACAGAGACAAGTGCGACCATAACAAACACCCGCAAACCGGTTGCTGCGCCACACAGGAGAACGTTCAGGATAACTGGCACCCCATAAACCGCATGCAGGTGCGGCCATGCCAGCGTCACGGCAAGCCCGACCACCACAAGGCCCAGACCAGAGGCAACCCAGCCAGAATGCCCCCCTCCAGTATCAACCTTGTGCCCCTGCACATAGCGCGCGCCAAAAGGTAGCCGACTTAATTTACGCCCAGCTCCCACGCAGAACAGAACACACAGACGAAACACATGCGTGCGCCGCAAAAGCTTGAGAAACCACGGTTCGGCAGGCGGAAGCTCCCCCACCTTTGTGGGCTGAAAACGCACAGCCCATGCCGACAATGGACGGAACAGAAGCTGGTCAAAAAGAGCAATAACAACCAGCATGCACGCAAGGGCTGCCAGCAAGCCCCCCACATCCTGCGTAACAGCTGCCTGCCGGACATACGAACCCAGACCCGCAAAAAACCGGTCATGCCCATCCAGCACCACACTTTCCGCGTAAAGTGCAGCAAACCAGCTCCCTCCCATGGAAAGCATGGTTTTGCGCACTAATGCGGGAATGGCAAAAGGGACTTCCAACTGCCAGAATTTCTGCCACGATGTTAGCCCAAAGCAACAGGCCACATCTTCCAGTTCAGCCGGAACACCATAAAACCGCTGGCACAAAACCTGCACCATGCCCCAGAACTGGCTGCACCAGATGGTCATAACAACCACCACGCCCTCACCAAGGCCTTGGGTAGAGCAATACCCCTGCACAAAAGGCAGAACCAGTAGGGGAATAGCCAGAACGGGAAAAGACTGCCCAACATCCAGCAAAGGCAGCAGGCATTTGGCCGCCCAACGGCTCCTGAATATGAGTGCTACACACACTAGGGCCGACAAAAGCGACAGGACCAGCCCCGCCAACATACGCAATATGGTATGGGCTGCGTAATCGGGCAGAGATGCAAGCCCAAGTGTTAGCGTGCCCTCCCCACCCAAAATGGCGGGAGCCGTAAAAGGAACGTACGAAACACTTAGTAGAATGACCGTAAAAACGATTAACCCGGCCAGCCATCTCCCGTTCCTTTTTCCGCATGACGCGGGAAGTGAGGAACATAACTCAGGGGAGAACGCAAAGTCCTGCTTGGGGTCGTTCATGACACTCCCGTTCCCGTACTGCCAAACCCTCCCGTGCCGCGTTCTGTTTCATCCAGATCATCACATTCGATCCACGCAGCACGCACAACGGGGGCAATAACTGCCTGCGCAATGCGCATTCCGGGTTCTATGACAAACGCTTCGTGTCCGGCGTTCATAATAATAACGCCAACCTCGCCCCGATAGTCCTCATCAATGGTGCCCGGCGCGTTGGGCAGAACAATGCCGTGTTTAAGAGCCAGCCCGGAGCGGGGGCGCACCTGCAATTCGTACCCAGTGGGAAGGGCAATGCTCAAGCCGGTTGGAACCACCCCTCTTTGCCCGGGTTCAAGGCGCAAAGGGGCATCTAGGGCTGCCAGAAGGTCCATGCCTGCGGCGCCGCTGGTTGCATAGGCTGGCAGTGGCAGGTTCCGTCCATGAGAAAGTCGCCGAACCTTTATGCCTACGCTACCGGTCGGATTTTCAACGGCGGACATGCACTGCTCCTTATATTTCAACCAGATGTTGTATCAATGCTATTCACAAAGCCAGACTGTTATACGCGCGGCAAGCTGTTTTGCCACCTCTGCCTTGCTCATTCTCGGCCACAGATCAACACTATCAGGCCTTATCAGTGCGACCTGATTTTCCTGCCCACCCATAATACCGGTTGAGGGGCTTACGTCATTGGCCACAATCCAGTCGCAGTGTTTGCGCTGGCGTTTGGCTGTTGCGTGCGCAATCACATTTTCGGTCTCGGCAGCAAACCCCACCACCAGCCGGGGTCTGGACGGCCCAGCGGCCGAAAGTTCGGCCAGAATGTCCGGGTTGGGGACTAGCTTTATCGCGGGAGCAGCATCGGACGCGCCAGTTTTTTTTATTTTTTGCCCGGCTTCATGCTCAGGTCTCCAATCCGCCACGGCTGCGGTGCAGACCGCAACATCAAACTGCCCGCTCCCCATGACAAGAGCGTGCATTTCCCGAGCGGTTTCGCAAGGTAGGTACGTTACTCCGGGAGGAGGGGGCAAGGAGACAGGGCCACTCACAAGCGTGACATCCGCCCCCATATCCGCCAATGCCCCGGCCACAGCAAAGCCCTGCTGACCAGACGACCTGTTGGCAAGATAGCGAACCGGGTCAAGGGGCTCATGCGTGGGGCCTGCTGTAACCAGCGCCCGACACCCTGCCAGAGGGCCAACCTTGCCTTGTTGCTGGCGAAAAAACGCCAGCACAGTATTTTTAATGTCCGCAGGTTCAGGCAACCGCCCAGGCCCAAATTCGCCACAAGCCATGGGACCACAGGCGGGTGAGATAATCTGCACGCCCCGTTCGACCAACAACGCAACATTAGCCTGCGTTGCCGGGTGCTCCCACATGCGCACATTCATGGCCGGTGCAACCATGACGGGCGCATCCGTGCCCAACAGCAGTGCTCCGGCAAGGTCATCCGCCATGCCGTGGGCCATACGTGCCAAAAGATTGGCCGAGGCTGGGCAGACCAACACAAGATCAGCCCAGCGCGAAAGGGCGATATGCCCCATTTCCTGCTCGGCTGTCAGGGAAAACAGGTCCGTATGCACCGGCTGGCCGCTCAGGGCCTGCAACGTCAGCTGCGTGACAAACTGTTGCCCCCCTTCGGTTAGTACACACCGGACCTGCATACCTTCCGCCAGCAGAAGGCGCACAAGCTCCGGCGCCTTGCAGGCGGCAATACTCCCGCCAACAATCAGCAGCACCGAACGGGAAGAGGGGAGCGCAGACATGCCAGTATCAGATACGCCAGCCAGAATGAATGGCCGCAATCCCACCGGAGAGGGACTGATAGCGCACATGGGAAAGTCCCGCCTCGCGGAACATATCGGCCAGCGTTTCCTGATCAGGGAACATGCGGATACTCTCGGCCAGATACTGGTAGCTCTCGCGGTCCTTGGCAACAAGCCCGCCCATGGCAGGGAGAACCTTGAAGGACCAAGCATCGTAAATTGGCGCCAGAGCCGCAACCTGCACGCGGGAGAATTCAAGGCACAGGAAGCGCCCACCGGGCTTGAGCACGCGCCGGGCCTCGCGGATAACTGCCAGCTTGTCCGTGCAGTTACGCAGGCCAAACGCTATGGACACGCGGTCCACGGACATATCCTTTACGGGAATAGCCTCTGCATCCACCACACAAAAGGAAAGGTCGGACACCAGACCACGGTTTAGTGCCCGGTCACGCCCGACCGAGAGCATGCTGCGGTTGATATCGGTCATAACAGCAGGGCCACCGCCTGCCTTAAGCCAGCCGAAGGAAATATCACCCGTGCCACCAGCAAGGTCGAGCAATGTCAGGCCAGGCTGGGGGCCAAGTTCGGTTACGAATATGCGTTTCCATATTCGGTGAATCCCCAGAGACATGATGTCATTCATCACATCGTACTGCCCGGCCACGCTGTCGAACACGCCGCGGACGAGGTTTTTCTTTTCTTCCTTCCTGACGGAGCGGAAGCCAAAATCCGTTTCTTCCACAGTGACGTCAGAAGGAGCGGGGGAGGGCGCAAAAGAGTTGTCGGTCATGGGTTTCCTCTATACCCTGCTTTATAGCCATGCCGGAACTCCCCGAAGTAGAAACCGTGATGCGCGGTATGCAGATCGCTCTGCAAGATCGCACCATTGTGCAGACCATTATCCGTCGGCATGACCTGAGATGGCTGATTCCTGCCGATTTTTCCGCACGTGTTACCGGCAGCACAATTGTCGGCTTTTATCGGCGCGGTAAATATATTCTTATCCGCCTGTCCTGTGGTCAGTCGATTATACTGCATCTGGGCATGTCAGGCCGGGTCATGCTCGATTCTCCGCAAGCGCCCCAAGCCCATGAGCATGTGGTTTTTATAACAGACGACGGCAAACGCTGCGCCTACATTGACCCGCGCCGCTTTGGCATGCTGGACCTTGTTCCCACACATGAGGAAGAGACGCACCGCGCCTTTGCCAACATGGGGCCTGAGCCTTTGGGTAACGGGTTTAGCGCCCAAACACTTCTGGATGCCTGCAAGGGACGACGCAGCCCCATAAAACCTTTTCTGCTGGACCAGCACGTTGTGGCGGGCCTTGGGAATATTTATGTGTGCGAGGCCCTTTACCGGGCCTCCATCGCCCCCACCATGCCTGCCTGTGCGCTCAAACCCCATGCAGCAGGCGTGCTGGTGAGCGCCATCCGTTCCGTTCTGCAAGAAGCCATTGCTGCGGGTGGTTCCAGCCTGAAGGATTATGTCCGCCCCGAGGGCGGGCTGGGCTACTTCCAGCACGCATGGCAGGTGTATGGTAAAAAAAACCAGCCATGCCCCAAGTGCCCGGGCACCCCGGCCTGCGCGGGTGTTGAGCATATGACACAAGCCGGACGCACCACGTTTTTCTGCCCAAAACATCAGAAAAACGGGTAAAATCACGGTGCCGGGACCGGAACGCGCTTGACTGAAAGTGCATGCGTGCATTACAGCACCGCTTACTCTTTGTGCTGACGGGCTGTAACGGCGCGTCGGCACCTTACTTTTTTCTTAGTGCTGGACAGAATAGAAACTCATGGCGAATATCGCTTCGGCGCGTAAGCGCATCCGGCAGACCGCAAAGCGGACTGCCCGTAACACGGCCCGCAAATCCCGCATGCGTACTTTCATCAAGAAAGTGGAAACCGCGATTGAAGCCGGGGATCAGGCAGCCGCTCGTGAAGCCCTCCGCGTTGCACAGCCGGAAATCCAGCGTGCAGCCAGCAAAGGCGTTGCACACCACAACACGGTTGCCCGCAAGATTTCCCGCCTGTCTGCCCGTATCAAAGCGCTGGCAGCAGCGTAATCAGGCGATCGGGCACCCCGCAGGGGGAGCCCATGCGATTGTTTGCAGCAAAGCCGAATCATCAGGCTGATGGTTCGGCTTTGTTTTTGTATAGGGCTATTTCCTGCCATAATCCTGCCTTGCAGCCCGAAAATGCTTTTTCGTTGCCCGCAGGCATGACACTGCTTTATCTTGGTTAGAATACCCTTGAGCAAGCCAGACCAAAAAGAGTATCCACGGTCCTGCTGAGGCAAGGTATACGCATCTGGATAAACAAGCATCGGCAGCCTGTGTTAGAGCACGGACGCCGTTGATTTTTTTGCGCAGCATATGCGCCTTTAATGACCGCTCGGGAGCAAAAATGACAATCGGAGTGGACGATGACGAAAGCGCCTTTTCCCGACTGGAAGACAACAAAGGGCTTGCGGAATCGTGGCAGCGTATCTGTGGCCGCCTGAAAGGTGAGGTCGGTGAGGTTGAATACCGCACATGGCTCACCCAGATTGCCCTGGGTCCGATTGACGGCGATGAAATTACGCTCCTCCTGCCAACCCGTTTTTTGCGCGACTGGGTCCGCAGCCAGTACGGAGACCGGCTGAACGAGTTGTGGCATAATGAGGTGCCTGCACTGCGGCGTGTGGAGTTGCAGGTTGCAAGGCCCGGTGACCCAGCCCCCCTTCAGGTTGCCGAGGTGAGCGCTACCCCCGCCAGCGCGCCCCATACCACCGAAGAAAGCAGCCCTGCCAGCAGGCCCGTGCCCGAAGTCCGCAGCGACCTTGTGACCGCGCTGGACAGCCGCTTTACGTTTGATACGTTCGTCGTGGGCAAGCCCAATGAATTTGCCTATGCCTGTGCGCGCCGCGTGGCGGAAAAACCCTCCAGCGTGGGCTTTAATCCGCTTTTCCTTTATGGCGGCGTCGGCTTGGGTAAAACCCATCTGATGCACGCTATCGGCGCGGAGCTGGTCCGGAGCGGTAATGTGTCGGTCGCCTATATGTCGGCCGAAAAGTTTATGTACCGCTTTATTGCGGCCATTCGTTCGCAGTCCACGATCGAGTTCAAGGAACAGCTCCGCTCAGTCGATGTGCTGATGATTGATGATCTGCAGTTCCTTATCGGCAAGGACAATACGCAAGAAGAATTCTTCCACACCTTTAACGCGCTGGTGGATGCGGGGCGGCAGATTGTGGTGTCCGCCGACAAGTCACCATCCGACCTCTCCGGGCTGGAGGACAGGCTCCGCACCCGTCTGGGCTGTGGCATGGTGGCCGACATCCACGCCACAACCTTTGAGCTGCGTATTTCCATTCTGGAAGCCAAGGCGGCTGCATCCGGTGTGGTCGTGCCTGCAAAGGTGCTGGAGTTTTTGGCACATAAAATTACGTCCAACGTGCGTGAGCTGGAAGGGGCACTTAACCGCCTGATCGCCCATGCCAACCTTTTTGGCCGCCCGGTAACACTGGAAGCCACGCAGGATGTGCTGCACGATATTCTCAAGGCCCATGACCGGCGTGTGACCATTGAGGAAATTCAGAAAAAAGTTGCCGAACACTGGAACATCCGCCTGACGGACATGTCCTCTGCCCGCCGTGCCCGTAACGTGGCCCGGCCCCGGCAGGTGGCCATGTATCTGGCCAAGCAGTTGACCAGCCGGTCGCTACCCGAAATTGGCCGTAAATTCGGCAACCGTGACCACACCACCGTTATGCACGCGGTCAACCGCGTAACCGAACTGATGGAACGCGATGCAGCTTTTGCCGAAGATGTGGAACTGATGCGCCGCATGCTTGAGAGCTGAAAAAACCAGTCTGTCCAAAAGGATTGACTGATACAGGCGGCCTGTTAGTTTTAGTGCGGAAAAGCCGGGTTCCCTCTCTGCTCAGGAGTGGGGGACTTGCTGTGCAGGAAAGAGGGATACATGAAATTTTCGGCAGAGCGCGCAACGCTCCTTAAGGCGTTGGCTCATATCCAGAGCGTGGCGGAAAAACGCAATACCATTCCCATTCTCGCCAACGTGCTTATGCAGGCCTCAAACGGGCAGCTCTGCCTGAAGGCCACCGACATGGAAATCGAGGTGGTTGAGACCATTGCTGCCACCATCACGCGGGAAGGGGCAACAACTGCTCCCGCATCCGTGCTGTATGAAATCGTGCGCAAACTGCCCGATGGCGTTGAGGTTGAACTCGACCAGACCGATAGCGACGGGCAGCTTCACCTGCGGGCCGGGCGCTATGCCACACATCTGAATGTGCTGAGCGTGGATGACTTTCCGTCCATGGGGGCAGGGGAGTTCCCTCATCGTTTCCACCTGAACGGGGCCGTTCTGCGCTCCCTGATCGATCGCACGCGCTTTGCCATTTCCACCGAAGAGACACGCTATTACCTGAACGGCATTTACCTGCATGTTGCAGACGTTGACGGCACGCCTCTGCTGCGTGCAGTGGCCACGGATGGCCACCGTCTGGCACGCGTGGAGGCAGAAATGCCCGCTGGTGCCGCAGGCATGCCCGGCGTGATTATTCCGCGTAAAACCGTGGCAGAACTGCGCAAACTGGTTGACGAAGCCCCCGAAGAAATTTCCGTCGCCCTGTCTGAGACCCGGATTCAGTTTACAGTCGGGCCAATTACCCTGACATCCAAACTGATCGATGGGACTTTTCCTGAATACGAGCGTGTTATTCCACGCAACAACACACGTATCCTGCGCGTTGGCAAAAAAGATTTTTCCGATGCCGTGGCACGTGTGGCGGCCATTAGCCAGGAACGCTCGCGCCCGGTTAAGCTGATGCTGGAACCGGGCCTGCTTACCCTTTCCGCCAGCAGCGCAGAGCAGGGTACCGCCAAGGAAGAGTTGGATGACAACCGCATCTCCTATGATGCCGAAGCACTCGAAATCGGGTTTCAGGCCCGCTACCTGAACGACATTACCGATCAGGTGGAAAAAGAGGTGGAATTCTGCTTTGCGGACAGCGCATCGCCCACCATTGTCCGCGATGTAGACAGCCCATCCGCCCTGTATGTTCTGATGCCGATGCGGGTGTGACAACACCCACACCGCATTATTCTGCATCCCCCCCTCTGTTCTCAGCCAAAGGGGGGATGCCTTCAACACGCTTGCAACTGAGCAGGCTTTCCCTCTGCCGTTTTCGCAATTATGACCAGCTAACCCTTTGCCCACAGGCACCCATTGTTGTGCTGACGGGAGAAAATGGCAGCGGTAAAACCAATCTGCTCGAAGCTGTATCGCTTCTGGCCCCCGGCCGCGGCCTGCGTGCGGCCCCTTTAAGCCATTTTGGGCAAAATGGCAGTGCCCACTGGGGTATCGCCTCCCATATTCTGGTTGATGGCAACCCCTTGGAGCTTGGCACGGGCCTTCAGCCCGGAGCAGATACTCCACGCAGGATATTTCTACTCAACGGCAAACCCCTGCGTAACCAGAACGCATGGGAAAACCCCCTTGCGGCCATCTGGCTGACGCCACAGATGGACCGGCTGTTTAGCGAGAGTGCTTCTGGCCGTCGCCGTTTTCTGGACCGGCTGGTTATGGCAGCCTATCCCCACCATGCCCGCGAACTGGCAGCCTACGACCGCGCCATGAGCCAGCGGAACCGCCTGCTACAAACCCGCTCCCATGAGCAGGTCTGGTTATCCGGGCTTGAAGCCGCCATGGCTCGGCACGGCGTGTCTGTCGCCGCGGCACGGAACGAAACCGCGCGCCAGATCAACCTGTATGCCCAACAGGATATGGACGCGTTTCCCGCAGTACAGGTCAAACTGGACTGCGCCATAGCCGCACGTCTTGAGAATACCCCCGCCTTGCATGTGGAGGACTGGCTAAAGGAAAGCCTGCGTACCTCCCGCCCGGCAGACCGCGACAAAGGGCGTTCGGGTGTAGGGGTGCATAAAAGTGATTTCCAACTTACGGACCTTAAAAAACAGCTCCCTGCGGCACTGGCCAGCACCGGCCAGCAGAAGTCCCTGTTGATTGGCCTTATTCTGGCCCATGCCCGTCTGGTTCGTGACCATAGGGGAACAGCACCTCTGCTGCTGCTGGACGAACCCCTTGTCCATCTGGATGAACAGCGCAGGTTGTCTTTGCAAAAAATTTTACAAACCTTTCAAAGCACAGTGCTCATAACGGGCACCGATTGTGCCCCTTTTGCGCCATTACAGGGCCATGCCCAGTTTGCCAGCATCAGACAGGGTTCTTTTTTGTCGATCTGCTGACAAAACACGCCTTCCACGCTGGTCGCAATGCCATGGGCAGAGTATAAGGCGGGGATGGCTTCCATTCTTTTTTTGCGGAGTGCAGCATTCTTATGACAGACCTCTCTCAGCCTACGCCATCTGCTGGTACCGAAGAGTATGATGCCGCGTCTATCTCTGTGCTGAAGGGGCTTGATGCTGTCCGCAAACGGCCCGGAATGTACATCGGTGATACTGATGATGGTTCCGGCCTGCATCACATGGCATTCGAGATCATTGATAACGCGGTGGACGAGGCGCAGGCCGGGTTTGCATCGCGCTGTGTTCTCACCCTTAATGCGGACGGCAGCGTTACTGTCCGCGACAACGGACGTGGCATTCCAACCGATATGCACCACGAGGAGGGCATCAGTGCCGCCGAGGTGGTGCTGACGCGCCTGCATGCGGGTGGCAAGTTCAACCAGAACTCCTACAAGGTTTCTGGCGGTCTACACGGCGTGGGCGCTGCTGTTGTCAACGCGCTTTCCGAATGGATGGAAGTGCGGATCTGGCGCAACGGCACCGAGCATTGCATCCGCTTCCATGATGGGGAACGGGATGCCCCGCTGGAAGTTGTTGGCCCTTCCACGGAAGAAGCGGGAACGCAGGTTACCTTCAAACCAAGCCTGCAGACTTTCCCACGGATTGAATTCGACTTTACCATTCTCGAACGCAGGCTGCGCGAACTGGCCTTTTTGAACTCGGGCCTGCAAATTGTGCTGCGTGATGCCCGGACCACTCCGGTACGGGAAGAAAATTTCTATTACGAAGGCGGGCTTGAAGCCTTTGTAAACTGGCTTGACCGCTCACGCACATCCCTGATCACACCGCCGATTACCGGCTCGCTGGAAAATCCGGATAACGGGATCAAGGTTGAATTCGCACTGAGCTGGAACGACAGCTTCCACGAAACCATGCTCTGTTTCACCAACAACATTCCCCAACGCGATGGCGGGGCGCATCTTGCAGGTTTCCGTCAGGCACTAACGCGTGTTGTTGGTAAATACGCGGAAAGCATTGCCAAAAAAGACGCACAGTCCCTACAGGGCGAAGACATGCGTGAAGGCCTGACCGCAGTTTTGTCGGTTAAAGTGCCCGACCCCAAATTTTCGTCCCAGACCAAGGACAAGCTTGTCTCTTCCGAAGTGCAGCCTGTTGTCCACGCAGCTGCTGCGGATATTATTGCTCACTGGTTTGAAACACACCCCAAGGAAGCCAAGGTCGTTGTCTCCAAAGTGCTGGATGCAGCTTCCGCCCGTGAGGCCGCACGCAAAGCGCGTGAACTGACCCGGCGCAAAGGCATTCTGGACGTTTCTTCCCTTCCGGGCAAACTGGCCGACTGCCAGGCGCGTGATCCCGCCAAAGCTGAACTGTTCATTGTGGAAGGGGATTCCGCAGGTGGGACGGCAAAGCAGGGCAGGGACAGGCGCTTTCAGGCTATTTTGCCACTCAAGGGTAAAATCCTGAATGTGGAGCGTGCTCGCTTTGACCGCATGCTCGGCTCGGCGGAAATTGGGACGCTCATTACCGCACTTGGCACAGGCATTGGCCGCGGAGAAGTCGATCAGGGTGGTTTTTCAATTGAAAAACTCCGCTACCACCGCATCGTCATTATGACTGACGCTGACGTGGATGGCTCCCATATCAGAACATTGCTGCTGACCTTCTTCTTCCGCCAGATGCCTGAGCTGATTGAGCGTGGTTACCTCTACATTGCCCAGCCCCCGCTCTACCGGGCCAAGCGTGGGAATGAAGAAACCTACCTGAAGGATGATGCTGCACTGGAGCAGTATCTGCTGGATAAAGCACTCAACAATGCGAGCTTTATCTATGCCGATGGCCGCACGGTCAACAATGCGGAACTGGAGGCTGATCTGCCGTTTATCCGGCAGGCCAGTCAGGCTATCTCGCGCATTTCCACACGCATTCCTACGTGGATTGTTGAGCAGATCGCTCTTGCAGGTGCCCTGAGTGCGGACCTTGACCTGCTCCACCAGCGTATGCCCGCACTTCAGCAACGTCTGGACGCAGCATCTTCCGCCACTGAACGGGGCTGGAAAGCCGCAGCAAGCGTGGATGGTGTGGAACTGGCCCGTAATGTCCGCGGTGTGGGCGAGATGTACCGTATTGACCCCACAACACTGGCCGGAGCAGATGCACGCTGGCTGACATCGCAGCTTGCGCGTCTACAAAAAGACTTTGAAACAGGTGTTGTACTGAAGTTTGAAACAGCAGAACACCGCCTGAACGGCCCATCCGACCTGTTTACACGCCTGCTTGCACAAGGCCGCCGGGGGCTTGCCATCAACCGCTTTAAAGGTCTTGGCGAAATGAATGATGCGCAACTGTGGGAAACCACTCTGGACCCCGCCATGCGCACTTTGTTGCAGGTCCGCGTGGGAGATGTGGAAGAGGCCGGGGATGTCTTTACAACACTGATGGGCGATGTGGTTGAGCCACGCCGTGACTTTATTGTTGGCAACGCGCTTAAGGTCGCCAATCTGGACGTGTAAGGCTCCGACATACCAATAAAAAAGACGCCATGGACTTTCGTTCATGGCGTCTTTTTTTTATTCAAACTGTCCTGTGCGTAAAAAAACAGAGCGATTACAGCCCCTTTATCAGGCCATCTATTGCCTTGAACTGTTTGAGCAGGACAGGCAGGCTGCTTATTGGCAACATATTTGGCCCATCACTTGGTGCGTTATCAGGGTCTTCATGCGTTTCAATAAACAGAGCCGCAACACCAATAGCCAAAGCCGCGCGGGAAAGAACGGGGGCAAATTCACGTTGCCCACCACTGGCATTTCCAAGGCCACCGGGCTGCTGCACGGAGTGTGTTGCGTCAAACACCACCGGGTAACCTGTCTGGGCCATAATCGGTAGCCCACGCATGTCATTCACCAGCGTGTTGTAACCAAAGCTGGTCCCGCGCTCGCACAACAGAATGCGCTCATTGCCGGTTGATGCAATTTTTTCGGCAACATGCCGCATATCCCACGGAGCGAGAAACTGCCCTTTTTTAATATTAACAGCAGCACCAGTCCTGCCTGCCGCCAAAAGCAGGTCTGTCTGGCGGCATAAAAAGGCGGGAATTTGCAGTACGTCCACGGCCTCGGCAACTGGTGCGCACTGCTCAGCCGTATGCACATCTGTCAGGACAGGCAGGCCGTACGTCTGGCGGATATCTGCCAGAATGGCCAGCCCTTCGCCCAGCCCCACGCCCCGTGTGCGCGACAGGCTGGTACGATTGGCCTTGTCAAACGAGCTTTTATAAATCAGCCCCACTCCGGCCGCCTGACAGATCTCTTTCAGCGCCGATGCAGTTTCACGCGCATGGGATGCTGATTCAATCTGGCATGGTCCTGCGATGAGCACAAAAGGCCGATCGTTTCCAATCTCCAACGCACCAACGCGGACTGGCATGCCAGAGGTGGGGGTCATGCCTGTTTTGCCTTAGCGACCGCCGCCCCGACAAACCCGGCAAAGAGGGGATGCGGTGCAAAGGGGCGGGACTTGAGTTCAGGATGGTACTGCACGGCAATAAACCAAGGGTGATCGGTATATTCCACCACCTCTGGCAAAATGCCATCTGGTGACAGCCCCGAAAAACGCAGACCAGCTTTTTCAAGCTGATCCTTGTAGTGAATATTCACTTCATAGCGGTGGCGGTGGCGTTCACGAATAGTGGTCGTGCCATACGCCTCTGCAACACGGGAGCCTGCCACGAGTGTTGCCGGGTAAGCCCCAAGGCGCATGGTGCCGCCTAGCTCTCCACCTTCACTCCGGCGCAGGCGCTCGTTCCCACGCGCCCATTCGGTCATCAGGCCGACAAGTGGTTCTTCTGTCCGACCAAATTCGGTGGAAGACGCATCACTCAGCCCGGCCAGATTACGCGCGCACTCGATAACCGCCATTTGCATGCCAAAACAGATGCCAAGGAACGGAATACCTTTTTCACGGGCGTAGCGAATGGCTTCTATCTTGCCCTGAGACCCACGCTCACCAAAGCCGCCGGGGACCAGAATGGCGTCAACACCCCCAAGCTTTTCTTCCAGAGTTGCCGGATTTTTTTCAAACTGCTCCGAATCAATCCAGTCGAGCGTGACCTTTACGCGGTGGGCAATCCCGCCATGCAGCATAGCCTCATTGAGGGATTTGTAGCTGTCCAGCAGAGCCGTGTATTTGCCAACCACAGCGACCCGCACTTCACTTGTGGGGTGGCGCAGGGCGTCCACAACATTCTGCCAGTTGGAAAGGTCGGGTTCCTCCGCATGGGGCAGGCCGAAGTAGCGCAGAACTTCCGTGTCCATCCCTTCCGCATGGTAGGAAAGGGGGCAGGCGTAAATTGTGTCCACATCCCGTGCGGCAATAACCGCTTCGGGGCGCACGTTGCAGAAATTGGCAATCTTGCGCCGCTCGGTTGGCGGAATGGGGCGGTCACAACGGCAGAGCAGAATTTGCGGCTGAAGGCCAACATTCTGCAATTCCTTAACGGAATGCTGGGTCGGCTTTGTTTTCAGTTCCCCGGCAGAAGGTATCCACGGCAGAAGGGTAAGGTGGACCACCATGGTCTGGTCCATTCCAAGGTCATTGCGTAACTGGCGAATGGCCTCAAGGAAGGGCAGACTTTCAATATCGCCAACAGTGCCGCCAATTTCGACCAGAACAAAGTCCAGGTCATCCGTATTGGCAACCACAACATCCTTGATGGCGTCTGTAATGTGGGGAATGACCTGAACCGTGGCACCAAGGTAGTCGCCGCGGCGCTCACGCACGATCACATCGGAGTAGATGCGCCCTGTGGTCGCATTATCCTCCTTGCTGGCGTTTACGCCGGTAAAGCGTTCGTAATGCCCGAGGTCGAGGTCTGTTTCCGCTCCGTCATCCGTTACAAACACCTCCCCATGCTGGTAAGGGCTCATGGTGCCGGGGTCCACGTTCAGGTAGGGGTCCAGCTTGCGCAGGCGGACCTTATAGCCACGCGCCTGCAAGAGCGCTGCGAGAGCGGCTGAAGCAATGCCCTTGCCAAGAGAGGACACCACACCACCAGTAATAAAGACAAAGCGTGTCATGAGCAGAATTCCTACACGGACTGGAGCGGGCGGAGAGAGATAAACAAACACAATCCACCGCATGCATTGCTGCATGCGGGGGACAAAAATTCATGGCCTTCTCTGTAAACCGGACGGATATCAGAGAAGGATGACTGCATTTTTCAGGGCTTGGAAGCCGCAGGCGGCACCTGAGTCTGGACCGCAGGCGGTGCAGAGGTGGTAACAGGAGCGCTTTCAACCGGAGGCTGGGCAAGAATGTCATGCCCGGCACCGCTCACGCCACCTTTGTAGAGCATGGCAAGCAGGAGCGAGAGCAGCATGAACAGGCCCGCCAGCACGGCAGTTGTGCGGGTCAGCAGGTTTGCCGTCCCGCGACCGGACATGAAGGCCCCCATACCCTGACTGTTACCAATACCAAGGCCGCCACCTTCGCTCCGCTGGATCAGCACAACGCCAATCAGAGCAATGGTGACACAGAAATGCAGGATCAGCAGGGCTGTCGTCATGTCGGGTTCCAGATCAAAGCAGCAATGTCAGGCAGCGGATGCTGCGTTGACAATAGAAAGAAATGCATCCGCCTTAAGGCTCGCGCCACCAACCAGTGCGCCCGCAACCTCGGGAATGGAAAGAACGGAAATAGCATTCCCAGCGTTTACGGACCCTCCATACAGGATTTTGATAGTTTTTCCAGCCTCACCAAACTGTCGGACCAATTCGGCACGCAGGAAAGACATGGTCTGGGCTATCTGGTCGGTTGTCGCGGCAAGCCCCGTTCCAATGGCCCAGATGGGTTCGTAAGCCACAATACCGGTAAAACCATCGGGAAGCGAGCCCTTGATCTGCCAGCCAAGCACATCTTCGTACTCACCGCCTTCACGCTGGTCTTCGGTCTCGCCAACGCAGACAATCGGGGTCAGGCCCGCCCTGGTAGCTGCCACGGCTTTTTCACGCACGGTTTCGTCCAGCTCACCGTGTTCCTGCCGCCGCTCTGAATGACCAAGAATCACATAGCTGACGCCAAGATCAGCCAGCATGGTGGGGGAAATATCGCCCGTATGCGCTCCAGCAGCATCCTTATGACAATCCTGCGCACCAAGACCGATAGGAGAGGCAGCCAGCGCAGGCTGCACAAGCGCCAGCTGCGTAAAGGGAGGGCAGACAACCACATCCGGCGCAGTCGCGGGCAGGTCGCTTACCAGCGCCTGTACCAGCGCCTGTGCGTCCTGGCGTGTACCATTCATTTTCCAATTGCCGACAATAATCTGCCTGCTCATACCCTTCCTCCAGTTCCTGTGCTGCCACGCGCTGCATGTGCGTCTGCCATGGCACTGTTGGCAACAGGCTAAACCATACACGCACACTCAGGCGCAAGAGAGGGATTATACCTTATTGCTGCCCCACAACGGTTATGTCTGGTCAAGCGGCACACCTCCGCTTATGGTGCCGCCCCAAGATGTGCTGCAATCAGCATAAACCATTTATGATGAGCTGTGGATCCATAGGGTCATGATTTCCTACCTGCGCCGAGTACTTGTTGAATCGTGGCTGGGCCGCGTTGTTGCCATTGTTATTTTTCTGGCCTTTGTGGGCTGGGGTATTGGCGACGTTATTGGCTTCATGAGCGAGGAGACCGACGTGGTGGCGCGCGTGGGCCAGCACCGTATCCCCACGCGTGATCTGGCCATGGCCCTACGGTCAGAAATGCCGACAATCACCCAGCAGATGGGGATCAAGGACCCGTCAGCCATGTCCCCCGTCATGCAGGGGCAAATTGCGCACCAGATTCTCCAGCGCCTTATTGCTCAGGCCGAGTTGCTTGAAGCGGCCCGTAATCTGAAAATCATTGTGCCCGATTCAGCCATCAGGGAAGAAGTTTTCTCCCTCCCTTATTTCAAGGGGCCTACGGGGCAGTTTGACCGCAGCGTGTTCAACCAGCGCCTGAGTGCACAGGGGCTGAGCGAGCAGCAGGTGCTGGATATGATCCGCGATGACCTGACAATCCGCGCTCTGCTGCAACCCATGGCGCAGGGGGCAACTGTTTCAACCACCCTGCTCGACACGCTTGTCAATTATGGCGCACGGACCCGGCTGGTCGACCTGATCAGCATTCCCGTTGCGGCACAGCCCGCACTCCCTGCGCCAGACAACGCAACCTTGCAGCGCTACTACGCAAACCACCTGTGGCAGTTCGGCAACCCCGAACTCCGGCATGCCCGCATTGTTGTCCTGTCCGCACAGACTGTTGCGGATACGATTACAATGGATGATGCACGCCTCAAGCACGTTTATGACGAGCAGAGCAACCACTATAACGTGCCAGAAACCCGCGATATCCAGCTCATCACTGCATCTTCCGAGGCAGATGCCCAGAAAATTGCCGATGCATGGAAGCACAACACGGACTGGCAGGCTGCTCAGAATGTGGTCAAAGGCGCCGCATCAGTGGAAATGCCGGGTGCGCGCCCGGCAACCATTCCTTCCGATGTGCTCAAGCAGGCTCTTTTTCAGGCTCCGCAGGGGCAGGTCATGGGGCCACTCAAGACCGAAATGGGCTGGGCTGTTTATCGGGTTACCAAAATTCTGCCCGCGCACAGCACATCCTTCGCAGATGCCAAGCAGGATATTCTCAAGCAATATCGCGCAGCCATGGCCCCTTCGGTAGTGACCGAACGTCGCCGCCAGCTGCAGGACGCCATTGCAGGTAAAGGGCTGGACGCCATTCCCGACACTGTGGGGGCTGCTGCCATTGCCGGGTCGCTGGATGCACAGGGCAACACAGCGGACAAGCAACCCGCCCCGATTCCGGCTTCCGGCAAACTGCGTGACGCAATTATTCATCAGGTTTTCGCGCAGAATGTCGGGGATAACCCCATCCTGATTGATGGACCGGATAATAGCTGGTTTGCCGTAGCGGTTGACTCCATAACACCAGCTACACCTCGCACGTTTGAGCAGGCAAAGACCGATGTTATGGCGGCATGGCAGGCCGATGCCCGCCACCATACGGCAGACCAGCAGGCGACAGCACTCTTTCTGGCCGCCCGCCAGAAGGGAGCAATTGCGCCCCAGAACGCCCCCAACATTCAGGTCGCTCGCGATATTGCGTTCTCTTTTGCCAACCCGAGCAAAAGCCTCCCCGCCGAGATTGCCAGCTACATCCCACACATGAAGCCCGGACAGGCGGTCATGGCGGAAAATGCAGACACGTTTTTTGTGGCTGTCGTCACCAAGGTTTTTGTACCCAACCCACCAGCATCGGCTGACCTGTTGCAAAAGCTGAAAGGCAATCTGGCACAGGCTTATGGTGATGATCTGGCGGCCAGCTATGTGCAGGACCTGAAAAAACGTCTGCCAGCACATATCAACAACGCCGCCATTCAGGCTGCCCTGTCCGCCGCCGGGTTTGGAGGGCCAGCACAGTGAGCTTGGGCATGAAGGCACATACCGCATCCTCCCCCAGCAGGCAGGCATGTGCTGCTGCTTGGGCGCAGGGCAGGGGAAGCATTGTCTATTCCGTTGAACCCGCGGACCTGCTGACCCCCGTATCGGCCTATATGCGTCTGGCGCATCTGGATGGCAGTTCGGGCCAGTACACGCTGCTGCTGGAAAGTGTGGAAGGTGGCACCACGCGGGGCCGTTATTCCGTAATTGCCCTCAAGCCCGACCTTGTCTGGACCTGCCATAACGGCAAGGTTAGCACCAGCACCTGCCAGAATGGCCAGCCGACCACCGCCGTGCCCGACGCCACAGCGCCGCTGGCAAGCCTGCGCGCCCTTATCCACGCCTCGCGCATGGACCTCCCCCCCGAACTCCCGCCCATGATCGGCGGCCTGTTCGGCTATCTGGGGTATGACATGGTGCGCCAGATGGAACACCTGCCTGACGCCCCACCCGATGATCTGGACCTACCTGAATCCATTCTCATGCGTCCGGGCCTGTTTGCTGTGTTCGACACGGTTACGGATGAACTTATTCTGGCCAGCCCCATTCGCCCAAACGCTGCCGACACCGCCGAAGAGGCATGGGACCGTGCGCAAGCCCTGCTTGAACGTGCCAGAACCTGCCTGAGCGGCGCACTCCCGCAATCGGCACCACCTGCGGACATTCCTGCTTTTGTCGCACCAAGCTCGACATTCAGCCATCAGGATTTCTGCTCGGCCATAACCCGCATTCAGGACTACATTGCCGCGGGCGATGCTTTTCAGGTTGTGCCCAGCCAGCGTTTTTCCACGGCATTTGCACTCCCGTCACTCTCGCTCTACCGCTCGCTCAGGCGCATCAACCCGGCCCCCTTCCTGTTCCATCTGGACTTTGGGGCTTTTTCGCTGGTGGGGTCCTCCCCGGAAATTCTTGTGCGCCTCAGAGACGGCAAAATGACCGTCCGTCCGCTGGCCGGCACGCGCCCACGCGGCAAAACCACCGCAGAGGATCTGGCGCTGGAGAAAGACCTGCTGGCCGACCAGAAAGAAATTGCCGAACATCTGATGCTGATCGATCTGGGGCGCAACGATGTGGGGCGCGTCAGCATTCCCGGTTCGGTCAAGGTTACGGAGCGGTTTGTTATTGAACGCTTCAGCCACGTCATGCACATTTCCTCCAATGTGGAGGGCATGCTCAAGCCTGATCTGGAAGCGCTGGATGCACTGGTCGCGGCCTTTCCTGCGGGAACCCTGACTGGTGCTCCAAAAATCCGCGCCATGGAAATTATTGACGAGGTCGAACGCACACGGCGCGCCACCTATGCAGGCTGCATAGGCTATTTTGGCGCAGGCGGGGACATGGATACCTGCATTGGCCTACGCATGGCAGTGGTCAAGGATGGCCGCATGCATGTGCAGGCGGGCTGTGGCGTTGTGGCGGATAGTGTACCCGAGTCAGAATACGAAGAAACGCAGCACAAGGCACGGGCAGTCTTTCGCGCGGCCGAGGAAGCGTTGACAATGGCCCGGGCAGGGCGCGCATAAGCCTTGCCTTTCCTTCACGTCATTTGACCCGTGCGCGCTAAAAGGTCATCATTCCGCCATGATCCTACTGATCGACAATTATGACAGCTTTACCTTCAACCTTGTTCACTATCTGGGTGAACTGGGAGAGGCATGCGATGTCCGCCGGAACGACACGTTAAGAGTGGCTGACGCTCTGGCCCTTAACCCCGATGCCATTGTTCTGTCCCCCGGCCCACGCTCGCCTAACGAGGCGGGCATCTGCTGCGACCTTATTGCCGCAGCAGCAGGTAAGGTGCCGGTGTTTGGTGTCTGTCTTGGCCACCAGTCCATCGGGCAGGTGTTTGGCGCACAGGTTGTGCGCTCACCCGCACCCATGCACGGCAAAATCAGCCCGGTTTACCATAACGGGACGGATGTTTTTGCAGGCCTTTCCAGCCCGTTCAATGCAACCCGCTACCATAGCCTGACACTTGAACCCTCCAGTATTCCCCAAGACCTCGAGGTCACTGCGTGGACGGCAGATGGGGTGATTATGGGTGTTCGGCACAAGGTACACCCCATCTCGGGCGTACAGTTCCACCCCGAGAGCATTGCATCGGAACACGGGCACGACCTGCTCCGTAATTTTCTGACCCATGCACGCCAATGGAAAGCGGGTCTGGTCCATGCCTGACCCCGCAAACCCGGCGACAGGTCCCCAAGACCCAGCTTTTTTTACAACCATTCTCACCCGCCTTGCCCAGCACGAACAACTCAGTGCCGCACAGGCGGAAGCCGCCTTTGGCAGCATTATGGACGGCAACGTGCCCCCTGAGCGCATTGCCGCCTTCCTTATGGCGCTGCGCGTCCGGGGTGAAACACAGGATGAACTGCTTGGCGCTGTAACCGCCCTGCGGCAGCGGATGTACCCGGTGCCCAATGCCCCGGCAAACACCATAGATGTCTGCGGTACGGGCGGGGATAATTATGGCACCCTGAATGTTTCCACCGCAGTTGCCTTTGTTCTAGCTGCACTTGGCGTACCCGTGGCCAAACATGGGAACCGCGCCATTTCCTCGCTTTCGGGTGCATCGGATGTGCTGGCAGCCCTGAGCGTGCCGCTGTCCGCTCAAGCTGAGGTTCTTGCAGAGCAACTGGCAAGCCACCATGTGGTGTTTATGGCGGCGCCACACCACCACCCCGCCATGCGCCATGCAGCCGGTGCGCGAAAAGCACTGGCCCTGCCAACAGTGTTCAATCTGGTGGGGCCAATGGTCAACCCGGCAGGCGTTAAACGCCAGCTTATGGGCGTTTACTCCCCCCAGTGGCTCCGGCCCGTTACAGAAGTTCTGGCCCGCCTTGGATCGGAGTGTGTGTGGGCTGTCTGTGGCCAGCCACAGGACGGGCAGGGTGGTATAGACGAAATTACACTGGCAGGCCCCACGCAGGCCGTGGCTTTTGAAAACGGGCATATCCAGACCCACCAGATCGAGCCTGACATGGCGGGTTTACCCTATGCCCCCGTATCCGCCATTAAAGGGGGAGATGCCCAGCATAATGCACAAGCACTCGAAGCACTCCTGCATGGCGCACACAGTGCATACCGTGATACTGTTCTGTTGAACGCGGCTTTTGCGCTGCATGTAGCTGGTCAACGGACCGTCTTGCGGAATGGCCGGATTGATCCGGCCGCCCTCAAGAACAGTGTGGCGACCGCCGCACGCTCACTCGACAATGGCACTGCTTTTGCAGTGCTCAACGGTTTACGTGCATCACCCCCCGATGCACACGCCTGAGACATGACAGGACAATCATGAACGATACATCCTCCACGTCCACTGTAGCTGCCACCGCCGTCACACCAGACAGCAAGGTAGATGAACTCCCAGATGTTCTCTCCCGCATCTGTGCGCGGACACGGCTGGAAGTGGAACATCGCTCCACACTGCACCCCATGAAGGAAGTTGTCGCCAAGGCGCAGGAAACCAAGGAAGCCCCACGTGGCTTTGGCCGTGCGCTAAAGGAAAAAGCCGCCGACCGGGCTGTGGGCCTTATTGCCGAGATCAAAAAGGCCTCTCCCTCGGCCGGTATTTTGCAAGAGGACTACCATCCCGCACAGATTGCGCTTGCTTACGAGCAGGCGGGGGCTGCCTGCATTTCCGTGCTGACGGAAAGCTCGTGCTTCCATGGTGCAAACGAGGACCTGGCAACCGTGCGGGCAGCCTGTTCGCTGCCGATCCTGCGCAAGGATTTTATTCTGGACCCGTGGCAGGTCTATGAAAGCCGCATGATTGGTGCGGACTGCATCTTGCTCATTATGTCCATCCTAACAGATGAGATGGCCCTAGAACTGGTTGACCATGCCAAAGGGCTGGACATGGACGTGCTGGTTGAAGTGCATGACGAGGAAGAACTGAACCGCGCCTTGGCGTTGGACACGTTCCTGATCGGTATCAACAACCGTAACCTCAAAACACTCACAACCGACATCAACACCACAAGCCAGCTTGCCCCCCTTGTCCCGCCTGACCGGATTATCATCTCCGAAAGCGGGATTAAAACACATGCGGAAATCGAGCAGCTGGCCGCCATTGGTGTAACCGGTTTTCTGGTAGGCGAAACACTGTTGCGCCAGCCCGACCCCGGTGCTGCCGCACGCGCATTGCTTGGGTTGAAGTAAGCGTGAGCGGGCAAACCCTGACCCATCTGGATTCATCAGGGCATGCCCGGATGGTCGATGTCTCCGGCAAGGATGAAACATTCCGCAAGGCCGTGGCCGCAGCAGAGATGCATATGCACCCCCACACGCTGGAGCTGATTGTCAGTGGCTCCATGCCCAAGGGGGATGTGCTGGCAACGGCACGGATAGCGGGCATTATGGCGGCCAAAAAAACGGCCGACGTTATTCCGCTATGCCACCCCCTGCGCCTGACCTCTGTTACGGTTGATCTGATCCCTGCCGATGACAAAATCGAGATCACAGCGACTGTTACAACAAAAGACGCAACCGGGGTGGAAATGGAGGCGTTGACTGCGGTGTCCGTCGCAGCCCTAACGCTCTATGACATGTGCAAGGCTGTGGATCGCGGCATGCGCATAGACAATACCCGGCTACTGCACAAAAGCGGTGGCAGGTCAGGAGAATATAACGCCAGCTAACCAAGGTGCCCTGACCAGACGGCATTCTTTTTAGACACAAACAGGATAAAATGTTCGGACCGACCAGTCCTCTGGCCGCCAAAACATTACGTCAAGACGCATTTACCTATGTATCGTAGAGGGTCCATACATGGAAACAACATCTGAGCAGGTTGGCGCAGTCGGTGGCAACGGACCATCACTGACCCGAGAGCAGTTTCTGAGCGCTTACCACGATATGCTGCTGATCCGCCGATTTGAAGAAAAAGCGGGCCAGCTTTATGGCATGGGCCTGATCGGTGGGTTCTGCCACCTTTACATCGGGCAGGAAGCTGTTGTGGTGGGCATACAGATGTGCCTCAAGGATGGTGACAAACTCATTACCTCCTACCGCGACCACGGCCAGATGCTGGTTGCAGGCATGACCCCACGCGGCGTTATGGCCGAACTGACCGGCCGTGCCACAGGCTACTCGCATGGCAAGGGTGGCTCCATGCACATGTTCTCGCGCGAGAAAAATTTCTACGGCGGACATGGCATTGTGGGCGCGCAGGTTGCACTGGGCATCGGTCTGGCATTCGCCAACAAATACCGTGGCACGGATGAAGTGGCCGTGGCCTATTTTGGAGATGGCGCGGCAGGGCAGGGGCAGGTTTACGAAAGCTTCAATCTAGCCGCCCTGCACAAGCTGCCCTGTATTTTTGTCATAGAGAACAACAAATACGGCATGGGCACAGCCATTGAGCGCGCCTCCGCCTCGCACGATCTGTATAAAAATGGCGAGCCATGGGGCATTCCCAGCCTACAGGTGGATGGCATGGATGTTGCTGCTGTCCATGCAGCCGCAGCACAGGCCGTAGCCCATTGCCGCGCGGGTAAAGGCCCTTACATTCTGGAAATGATGACCTACCGTTACCGTGGTCATTCCATGTCCGACCCGGCCAAATACCGCACGCGTGAAGAGGTCGATCAGGTGCGTAAAACGCGTGACCCGATCGAACACGTCAAACACATTCTGTTTGATGCCGGGGTAGAGGACGCCACGCTCAAAGCCATGGAAGCAGAAATTAAAGCCGTCGTGAACGACTCAGCCGAATTCGCGCAGACGAGCCCCGAACCTGATCCTTCTGAACTTTATACGGACGTAGTGCTGGAGGCCTGAGCAATTATGGCGACTGAAATTTTAATGCCCGCCCTTTCCCCCACCATGACAGAAGGCAAAATTGCCCGCTGGCTGAAAAAGGAAGGGGACACCATTACTGCTGGCGACGTTCTGGCCGAGATCGAAACCGACAAGGCCACAATGGAAATTGAAGCCATTGAAGACGGTATTCTTGGCCGTGTGCTGATTGGCGAAGGAGTTGAAGGCGTTGCCGTCAACTCCCCCATAGCCATTGTGGTTGAAGATGGTGAGGCCGTACCCGAAGCCGGTGCCGCGAGCAATGCACCCACCACCAGTGCTCCCACACCAGCACCGGCAGCCAGCACGGCTCCGCCCACACCCGCAACCGCGTCCGCCACGCCCTTGGGCACGACCGAACCGGAGCAGGACTGGGGTGAAACGCAGGAGATCACCGTGCGTGAAGCCCTGCGTGACGCCATGGCGGCAGAACTGCGCCGCGATGAAGACGTGTTCCTGCTCGGTGAGGAAGTCGCCGAGTATCAGGGTGCTTACAAAATCTCGCAGGGCCTGTTGCAGGAATTTGGTGACAAGCGTGTGCTGGACATGCCCATTACCGAGCATGGTTTTACCGGCATGGCAGTTGGCGCGGCCCTGACCGGGCTTAAACCTGTTGTCGAGTTCATGACCATGAACTTCGCCATGCAGGCCATTGACCACATTATCAACTCTGCGGCCAAAACGCTGTATATGTCCGGCGGGCAGATGGGGTGCCCCATTGTGTTCCGTGGCCCTAACGGTGCTGCCGCACGCGTGGGTGCCCAGCATTCGCAGTGTTATGCAAGCTGGTACGGCCATGTGCCGGGGCTTAAAGTTGTTGCCCCGTGGTCCGCAGCCGATGCCAAGGGGCTGCTGCGCGCTGCTATCCGCGACCCGAACCCGGTGATCGTGCTGGAAAATGAGATTCTTTACGGGCAGAAGTTCCCTTGTCCGATTGATGAAGATTTCATTCTACCCATTGGCAAGGCAAAGATCGAACGGGCTGGCACCGATGTCACCATTGTTGCTTTTTCCATTGCCGTAGGCACAGCGCTGGATGCAGCGGCTGAACTTGCCAGGCAGGGGATTGAGGCCGAAGTGATCAACCTGCGGAGCATTCGCCCGCTGGATACAGCCACAATTGTCAACAGCGTTAAAAAGACCAGCCGCCTTGTAACGGTGGAAGAAGGCTGGCCCTTTGCTGGCATTGGCTCCGAAGTTGCCATGCAGGTTATAGAGCATGCCTTTGACTGGCTGGATGCTCCCCCCGTGCGTGTTGCTGGTGAAGATGTGCCCATGCCGTTTGCAGCCAATCTGGAAAAACTGGCTCTGCCACAGTCTGAGCACGTGGTTAAAGCCGTGCGTAGCCTGATCTGAGGTGATGAAAGATGGCAATTGAAATTCTGATGCCCGCCCTCTCTCCCACCATGACAGAGGGCAAAATTGCCCGCTGGCTGAAAAAAGAGGGCGAGGCTGTTAGCAATGGCGACGTGCTGGCCGAGATCGAAACCGACAAGGCCACCATGGAAGTGGAAGCCATAGAGGACGGTATTTTTGGCCGCATCCTGGTTCCCGAAGGGACCGAGGGTGTTGCGGTTAACACTCCTATCGCCATTCTGGTGGAAGAAGGGGAGGCCGTACCTGCGGCCACCACGCCATCTTCGGCCCCAATTCCGGCTGCGGCCTCCACGGCGCAGCCGGTTGCTGCCGCCAGCGCGCCTGTGCTGCCCACGCCAGCCCCGCAGGCAACACGCCCAGCCAACCGGATTGTGGCATCCCCTCTGGCACGGCGCATTGCTGCGACAAAAGGTGTAGACCTCTCCTCCATTAAGGGGACAGGGCCGAACGGGCGCATTGTTAAACGGGATGTGGAGGCCGCTGCCGCCCAAAGCAGCAGCGCACCCCAGCCCCCAGCCCTGCCAACCGGCGGTAGCCGTACGGTGCCCCATTCCACCATGCGCAAGGTTATTGCCCGCAGGTTGAGTGAATCCAAGGCCACCATTCCCCACTTCTATGTCTCCATGGATGTGGAGCTTGATGCGCTTATGGCGCTGCGCTCACAGTTGAACGCCCTGTCCGGCGATGAAGGGCAGGATGCCTTCAAGCTGTCCGTCAATGACATGCTGATCAAGGCCGCAGCTCTTGCGCTCAAACAGGTGCCCGAAGTGAATGCCTCCTTCACCGAAGACGCCATGATCTTGCATGAGGATGCGGATATTTCTGTCGCTGTTTCCCTTGATGATGGGTTGATTACCCCCATTGTCCGGGCAGCAGACCGCAAAAGCCTCAAGCAGATCAGTCAGGAAGCAAAGTCTCTGGTCTCGCGGGCAAGGGCTGGCAAGCTGAAGCCTGAAGAATTTCAGGGCGGTACATTTTCCCTTTCCAATATGGGCATGTTTGGCGTGAAGGAATTCGCAGCCATTGTTAACCCGCCTCAGGCTGCCATTCTGGCCATTGCCGCAGGCAAGCGTGTGCCTGTTGTGAGTGGGGATGAGATCAGAATAGCAACAGTCATGACTGTAACACTCTCGGTCGATCATCGTGCGGTGGATGGCGCCCTGGCAGCCAAATGGCTGTCGGCATTCCGTTCCATTGTGCAGGCACCTCTGGCTCTTGTTCTGTAACGCGGCCTCGGGCAAGGAGAATTTTGGAACATGAGCCAGACAGATTTTGACATTATCGTCCTTGGTGGTGGGCCGGGTGGGTATGTTGCCGCCCTGCGCGCTGCCCAGCTTAAACTCTCCGTGGCGGTGGTCGAAGCCCAGCATCTTGGTGGCATCTGCCTGAACTGGGGATGCATCCCCACAAAGGCGCTGCTCCGGGCATCGGAAATTAACCATCTGCTGCACGACCTGCCTGCCTATGGGTTTAAGGCCGAGGGCGTAAGCTTTGATTTTAAAAAAATTGTTGCCCGCTCACGCGCTGTGTCCAAGCAGTTGTCCGCAGGTGTCGCCCATCTGCTAAAAAAGGCCAAAGTTCCGGTCTTTAATGGCTATGGCAAGCTCGATGGCACACTGGCTAACGGTACGCGCAAGGTGCTGGTCAGCAAGGATGGCACACCGCCAACCACCCTGACTGCCCGGCATGTTATTCTGGCGACTGGTGCACGTGCGCGCGTGCTGCCCGGATTAGAGCCAGATGGCAAGTTTGTCTGGTCCTACAAGGAAGCCCTTGTACCAGAGGAGATGCCAAAGCGGCTTGTTGTTATTGGCTCAGGCGCTATCGGGACCGAATTTGCATCCTTTTACAGCAATATGGGCTCGGACGTAACGCTGGTGGAAGTTGCTGAGCGTATTCTGCCCGTAGAAGACGAGGAAATAAGCCAACTCGCACGCAAGGCGTTTGAAAAACAGGGTATTCGCGTCCTTACCGGCGCCCAGATTGGGGCCTTGCAGAAAACGGCAACCGAAGTCCACATTCCTGTCACGCTCAAGGGCAAGACCGAAACTCTGGTGGCCGACCGGGTGATCTCCGCCGTGGGTATTGTCGGCAATGTGGACAATATCGGGCTGGAAGGTACCAAAATTCAGGTCGATCGCACTCATGTGGTCACAGATGCTCTGTGCCGCACGGGGGAGGCGGGCGTTTACGCTATTGGGGATCTGGCCGGTGCGCCATGGCTCGCCCACAAAGCCAGCCATGAGGCCGTTATGTGCGTAGAGGCTATTGCAGGCCGGACAGTCCACCCCATTGACCCGACAAAAGTGCCCGGCTGCACCTATTGCCGCCCACAGATTGCCTCTGTCGGCTATACGGAAGCCAAGGCAAAGGAAGCAGGTTACACCATTCGCGTTGGCAGGTTCCCCCTCCTTGCCAATGGCAAAGCCCTTGCCATGGGTGAGCCGGACGGGCTGATCAAAACCGTTTTTGATGCCCAGACAGGCGAACTGCTTGGTGCCCACATGATTGGTGCTGAAGTTACCGAGATGATTCAGGGCTATGTTATTGCGCGCACAGGTGAACTGACGGAAGCGGAACTGGCGGAAACCATTTTCCCGCATCCGACCATTTCTGAATCCATGCATGAGGCAGTCCTTGCCGCCTATGATGGTGCGTTACACTTCTAGTTCCTGTTTGGGGCATCAATCTCTATGGTGTGATGCCCCATACCCCTTTCATCGCCTCTTCACGCCTTGACGTGTCAATGGGGACATTCCAGTTCTATCTGAACTCTTTGGGTAAAAATGGGCGAAGTCATGTCTACTCGTGTTGAGATTGATCATAGAAAAGGTGGAACCAGCCGGATCCGGCATCCGGAAAAAGCCCATCGGCCGGACAACCCCATTGCCCGCAAACCGGAATGGATCCGTGTAAAAGCGCCCAACCACCCAACGTACCACGAAACACGCACCCTGATGCGTGACAACAAGCTGGTGACTGTGTGTGAGGAAGCTGCCTGCCCCAACATTGGGGAATGCTGGTCGCAGCGCCACGCCACCATGATGATCATGGGGGAAATCTGCACACGGGCCTGCGCATTCTGCAATGTCAGCACCGGCATGCCAAACCCGCTGGATGAGGGAGAACCCGGACGTGTGGCCGAGGCTGTAGCCAAGCTGGGCCTGCGCCATGTGGTGATTACCTCCGTGGACCGAGATGACCTGAGTGATGGTGGTGCGCTGCACTTTGCCCATGTTATTCAGGCCATACGCACAACATCCCCCGCCACGACCATTGAAATTCTGACCCCCGATTTTTTACGCAAGGACAAGGCGCTGGAGGTGGTGGTCAAGGCACGCCCGGACGTGTTCAACCATAATCTGGAAACCGTGCCGCGCCTGTACCCCACCATTCGCCCCGGTGCGCGCTATTACCAGTCCTTGCGCCTTCTGGACCGTGTGAAGCAGCTTGACCCCTCCATTTTTACCAAATCCGGCCTAATGCTGGGGCTGGGGGAAGAAAAAATGGAACTCGCTCAGGTCATGGATGATCTGCGTATTGCCGATGTGGATTTTATTACGATGGGGCAGTATTTGCAGCCCACGGTCAAGCACGCCGCCGTTGCGCGCTTTGTCACACCTGATGAATTCGAGGACTATGGCACCGTGGCGCGCGTAAAAGGCTTTTTGCAGGTCAGCTCAAGTCCGCTTACACGCTCGTCCTACCATGCCGATACGGACTTTGCCCAACTGCGCGAAGCACGCAATAAACGCCTGAAGGAGGCTCTGTAATGCCTAAACACGCAGAGACGCGTGTTCTGCCCTATCGTCCGGAGCAGATTTTTGATCTGGTTGCAGACGTTGCACACTACCCGGCTTTTTTACCCTGGTGTGTTGCCGCACGCTTGCGCACACGCACCGAGACAGAGCTTGTTGCCGACCTGACCATAGGTTTTGGCCCGTTCCGCGAAAGCTTTACCTCCCGTGTCACACTGGAACGCCCGAAAACAATTACCGTGCGCTACGAACGCGGGCCATTCCGCTACCTGCGGAATGTGTGGACGTTCACCCCCCATGCAAGCGGCTGTCAGGTCGACTTTTTTGTCGATTTTGAGTTCAACTCCCGCATTCTTCAGGCCGCGATCGGTGTGGTTTTTACCGAAGCAACCCGCCTCATGGTGTCCGCGTTTATCAAACGCGCCAAGGAGGTTTATGGACCACCAGTGTTGCAGGCTGCCCCCACAACAGCTCTGTCTGGCCATAAAACGGCTGGCTAGTTCAACACGCCTCCCACCCGGCAATGCCCAGAACGGATTGAAAAATGCCACGACTGTTTTATCTGGTTCTGCTGGGAGGGGTTGTGGTCTCCACCGCGCACGCGACCACCAACTTAACGCCTGATCAGACCGCCCATGCACACACTGCCCCCGCAAACCTCAACACTCCGGGGGCGGCAACAGACGCGCTTAACGCCCAAAGTCTGGCCCGCGCACAGCGCGCCCAACCAGTGCGCCCTGTTGCACCTGTTATCTTACCTGAAGGCACCATAGCCAAAGGCACGGGAGTTATAGCCCCCGAACTGCTGGAAGCCCCTGTTTATAATCCGGCGGACAGGCGCTAGGTCTATTTTACTGGTGGCCCAAGCGGCCAGCGACAAGGGTGAGGGCATACAGCACTGCCTGCTGGCGCACGCTGGCCCTGTCACCCGTAAAGACCTGCCTGCTAGCACTAGTCTGCCCCCCCCGAAGTGCCGTGGCAAACCAGACCAGACCAACCGGCTTGTCTGCACTTCCGCCACCGGGGCCAGCAATACCGGAAATGGACACAGCAATATGCGCGCCAGCACTGGCCTTTAGCGCCCCCTCGGCCATTTGTTCCACTGTCTGCGCGCTCACTGCTCCATGGGTTGCCAGTGTTTGCGCCTGCACCCCCAGAATGGCCTGCTTCATGCTATTGGAGTATGTAACAAAGCCCCCTTCGGTCACATCGGACGAGCCTGCAAAATGCGTCAAGGCTCCTGCCAGCAGCCCCCCAGTGCAGCTTTCCGCCGTAACAACCCTGACGTTGGCAAGGCGCAACAGCTCCAGAACATGCATGGTCTGGGCTAAGACCTTATCGTCAAAAATCATCACGTTATCTCCCATGTTCAGCCCGTGGGTTATAGGCTGCGGGCCAGAAGTTTACGCAACATCAGCACGCAGCCTGCACTGGCAATGCCCGCCAGCACATCATCCCCCATAACGCCCAAGGCGTCATGGCGTTTATCCAGCGTGCCAATGGGGCCGGGCTTGGTAATATCAAACAGGCGGAACAGCCCAAAGGCCACAATCGGCCATAGCAGGCGATGCGTGGCTTTGGGGCAAGGGGCATTTGTGTGGTTGTCTGGCAGGCAGGCCAAAAGGGCAATCCACATGCCTGCCACTTCATCTATAACAATCCAGCTATGGTCCTCGCCATCTCCAGCACGGGTTGTCGCCCACCAACCCATAACGGTTGCTGCAACAGCCGCACACAACAGAGCACGTGGCCGCCTTAACAACGGCACCCCCACCACCAGCGCGGCAAAAGACCCCACGGTGCCCGGCGCGCGCGGGGCCAGACCACACCCTCCAAAGGTTGCTATCAGGCGGGCAGGGGTCATTGTGGTGTTCCCAATGCTTTATAGACTGTCATGTTTTCCCATACGCGTTGCACGTAATTCCGTGTTTCGGCGTAGGGTATGTTTTCCACCCAGTCGATCATCTGCTCCATATCCGCACCACTTCGCACCGGGTCCCCCGTTGTGGCCAGCCACTTGGCCAACCGGGTTGGCCCGCCATTATAGGCCGCAGCCATATAGGGAACGACCGGGCCAAAACGGTCCTGCATATGCAGCAGATAGGCCGTGCCCAACTGCATGTTGTTTTGCGGGTTACGCAGCCCCAATGCCGTGGCAGCAGACTGGGGTACCCCGGCTGCACGCACCATATCCGCAGCGGTGGAAGGCTTAAGCTGCATCAGCCCGATCGCATTAGACGGGCTGGCTGCATCGGGGTTAAAGCTGCTTTCCTGCCGCATCAGGCCCAGAACAAACCCCTGCGGCAAGGTGCTGTTGGGGGGCGTGTAGGGGAGGGGCCACCCAGAGCGCAGCATAAACACACCATCGCGCCCCGCATGGCGGGCAATGGTGACGGCAACATCGGGCACGCCCAGCCGCAATGCCATGGCGGAAAGCGCCTGACGTTGCGGGGTATCGGTAACCTGTTTTTCAAACAGGCTCAAAAAATCGCGTGTGTGCTCCTTATCCCCCATGGACGACAGCCGCAGAGCAGCCAGAAGCAAATCATTGCCTGTTGGCAAAACATCTTCAGAGGTGGAGGAGGTTGCGTTGCTCACGTCTTGGAGGTTGCGTACGATCAGTGCAGGGACCTGCTCGGGTGTCAGCAGCACATTGCCCTGACCTGCCAGTGTGGCTGCTGCCATCTGGCCATAATAGGTGCCCGGATACGCTGTTGCACGCGTCCAGTCCGCCTGAGCCGAGGCCGTATTGCCTGCCGCGGCCCGCGCGCGCCCAAGCCAGTAAAACCCGCGGCTACGGGTAATAAGGGACTGGGACGTTGTTAGCTGGTGGAAAAAATCTTCGGCGGTTGCGCTGTCATGTTGCATGCGCAGCGTAATCCACCCGCTCAGAAACACTGCATCCAGACGGCTCTCCCCATCTGTTACCGTGTCATTGGCGACGGCAAAGGCGTCTTCTGCCCGATTCTGCGTGATAAGCTCTCTGGCCAGCGCATCCCGCTCACGCCAGAACAGTTTGGAGCGTGCCTTCCGCTCCGCTTCCACAGCCCCGGCTTTCCACAAGGCGACCGCTTCATCATAGCGTTGCTGTTTACGCAGCCAGCGAGCCTGATCAAGAACAAGCCACGGGTCCGTGCGTGCGGAAGAAGGCAGGGCATCCAGCAAGGACTGTGCCGTTGCGTCATTGTTCCTTAGCGCCAGTCGCGCCTGTGCCAACCGTTGCTGGCTAGCAGACAGGTAGGGCAGGGTCTGCTGGGCGGCGTTTACCAGCCCCGCACGCTCCTCCCGGTCAAACCGCAACCAAGAGCTTTGGGGTGTCAGGGCAGGCCCGAAAGTGCTGGCCAGCGCACTGGCGGCACTTGGCGTGTCATTCCCGTCCGCCCATGCGGCCACGGCTTGGGTCGCCAGTTGCTGCTGAAGGGGCTTGTCGCCTGCCAGTTGTGTTGCGCATTGCACAAGGGCCGGTGCGTAGGTGAGTTTTTGCGTATGGCACAGGCGGGCCAGAACCTGAGGATCGGTCTCGTTCGCCAAGGCCTGCTGCATACGCAGCACCAGCAGCGACCAACGTGGCCATGTGCCACCGGCTTGCAGGAAATCCGCATAATCCTGTGCACTGGCGTGCGTGGGGCCTACAAGGCGGAGCCACATGTCCAGCCGGTCATTCAGGCTGCCAGTTGCAGCCCCTGCTGGCAAAGACGCAGCACCTGACGGACCATCCCCCATACCAGCCGACACAGGCTGAGCAGATGGACCGGAGCAGGCGGTCAGGGAAAAACCGACCAGCGAGACTGCGGCGGCAAGCTGCCGCCGCCATGAAGGGTAAAAACGGATCATACCCGAGATTCAACGGGTTTCTTTACAAATGGCAAGCCCTTTTATCGGGACGGAAGAGCCTGCCTGTCACACCTGCGTCAGGCTCAGGACAGGTGGCCCCAGACCTCTCCGCCGCCACTCACAATCAGTTCCACGGCAACCGCCAGAACAACCAGCAGCCCCACCCACGAAATCCACTTATACCGCTCCAGCAGACGCGCAATAAGGGAGGCCGCCAGCCCCATGAGTATGACGGACAACGCCAGCCCCATGACCAGAATACCCGGATGCTCACGCGCAGCCCCGGCAACGGCAAGCACGTTATCCAAGCTCATGGACAGATCGGCAATCAGGATCTTGATAATGGCCGAGCGCAGGCTGCCGGGTGCGGCCTCGCCATTTTCGCCCTCGGCAGTGCTGTGCTGCATTTCGCGGTACATACGCCAGCAGACCCACAGCAGCAGCAGACCACCTGCCAACGTCAGGCCAACAATCGCCAGCAGTTTGACCGCAACAAGTGCAAGCAGCACCCTAATAACCGCAGCCAGCCCCACACCAGCCCAGATAGCCTTGCGCCGTTGCGCCCCACCAAGCGAGCGTACGGCCATGCCAATGACAACAGCATTGTCCCCGGCCAGCGTCACATCGATCAGCACAACCTGCAAAAGGGCGGCTACTGCCGGAAAACTGGCAGAATCAAATAGGTTGGCCACAATAACTCCGATTCCAAAACAAGCCTTGAATGGCCGGAATTTCTGGCACGTGGGACAAAATGTCAAAGTTTTCCGTATTGCGGGCAGACGACCTGCGCGAAATCCGCTAGAGAGGCGCCACCTGTTCTGACGTTTAAACTGTTCTGGTTAAGGAAATCCGCGTTATGGTGCCGCGCTATACCCGCCCCGTCATGGCCGCAATCTGGTCCCCCGAAAACCGCTATCGAATCTGGTTCGAGATTGAAGCGCTGGCCTGCGAGGCCATGGCCGAATACGGGTCAGTTCCCAAGGAAGCCGCCAAAGTCGTGCGTGAAAAAGGTGCCGCCGCAATGGCCGCCTTTTCCGATACCGACCTTGCCAGAATTGATGAGATCGAAGCCGAAACCCGTCATGACGTTATCGCGTTTCTGACATGGCTTGCCGAAAAGGTTGGCCCCGAGAGCCGCTTTGTCCATCTGGGCATGACCTCCTCGGACGTGCTGGACACCTGCCTTGCCGTGCAGCTTGTGCAGGCGACCGATCTGCTGCTCAAGGACCTGGACGATACGCTGGCCGCGCTGAAGGCCCGTGCGTTTGAGCACAAACATACCCTGACCATTGGCCGCAGCCACGGCATTCATGCCGAACCCACCTCCTTCGGGCTGAAAATTGCCGGGCATTATGCCGAATTCGCCCGCAACCGGACCCGGCTTGAAGCCGCACGGGCCGAAATTGCCACATGCGCCATTTCTGGCGCGGTTGGCACCTATGCCCACCTTGACCCGCGTGTAGAGGCCTATGTGGCCGAGCGCCTTGGCCTACAGGCCGAGACCGTGTCCACGCAGGTTATCCCGCGGGACCGGCATGCTGCGTTTTTCTGTGCGCTGGCTGTTATTGCCAGCGGCATTGAACGCCTTGCAACCGAGGTGCGCCATCTCCAGCGTTCGGAAGTGCGTGAAGCGGAGGAATTCTTCCATCCGGGGCAGAAGGGGTCTTCCGCCATGCCGCACAAGCGCAACCCGGTACTGACCGAAAACCTGACAGGCCTTGCCCGTCTGGTGCGTGCAGCCGTTATTCCCGCGCTGGAAAACGTGGCTCTGTGGCATGAGCGTGACATCAGCCATTCCTCGGTTGAACGCAACATCTGCCCCGATGCAACCATTGGGCTGGACTTTGCCCTTGCCCGCCTGTCGGGCATGATTTCCAAACTGGTTGTCTACCCCGACCGCATGGCGGCTAACATTGAAAGCCTTGGCGGCGTTGTCCATTCGGGCGAAGTGCTGCTTGCACTGGCCAAGGCCGGCCTGTCGCGCGAGGATGCCTACCGCATTGTCCAGCACAACGCGATGGCCACATGGACCAAACTGGGCACGCCCGAAGGCAAAACCTTCCGCGAAAATCTGGCCGAAGACCCCGAAATTTCGGGGCGCATTCCAGCCGATGTGCTTGACGCGGCCATGGATAGCCGCCAGCACCTGAAGGCGCTGGATTTCCAGTTTGAAAAAATCTTTGGCGAGACAGGCCCCAAGCAGTAAGGCCTGTCCGTATTTTACAGGCTGTATCCTCCACGCGGGAAGCCTGCTATGTACATTGGGTCAATAAAGGGGTGAACCGCCAGTTCGGTTCCCCCGGTTTTTGGGGCGGTCGCCCAGCCGCCCTTACACATTTCGACAGGTAAGGATCATCATGGCCCGTCGCCGCCAGCTTTATGAAGGTAAAGCCAAAATCCTCTTTGAAGGTCCGGAACCGGGGACCCTTGTGCAATACTTCAAGGACGATGCCACGGCTGGCAATGGTGCCAAAAGCGGTGTGATTACCGGCAAAGGTGTGCTCAACAACCGCATTAGCGAACACCTGATGCTGCGTTTGCAGGAAATCGGCATCCCCACCCACTTTATCCGCCGCATCAACATGCGTGAGCAACTGGTAAAGGAAGTGGAGATCATCCCGCTTGAGGTGGTCATCCGCAATGTTGCCGCTGGCAGCATTTCCAAGCGCTTCAACATCCCCGAAGGCCAGCGCCTGCCACGCCCGATTGTTGAGTTCTATTACAAGAACGACGAGCTCGGTGACCCGCTGGTATCGGAAGATCACATTATCGCATTCGGCTGGGCCTGCCCGCACGATCTGGAAGATATTACGGGCATGTCCATGCGCGTGAACGACTTCCTCTGCGGCCTGTTCAGCGGCATTGGCATCCAGCTCGTGGACTTCAAGCTCGAGTTCGGCCGGTGCTGGGAAGGTGAGGACATGCGTATTGTTCTTGCTGACGAAATTTCGCCTGATAACTGCCGCCTGTGGGACCTTCACACAAACGAAAAGCTCGACAAGGACCGCTTCCGCCGCGATCTGGGCAACGTGAAGGAAGCGTATCAGGAAGTTGCACGCCGCATGGGCATCCTGCCGGAAAACGGCGCCGGGGGTGACATGAAAGGCCCAGAAACAGTTCAGTAACCCCTACGGGTACTTTGGGAGTTTGAGAATGAAAGTACGTGTAACCGTCATGCTTAAAGACGGCGTTCTGGACCCGCAGGGAAAGGCCATTGGCCATGCACTGCATACACTGGGCTTTGATGGCGTGCAGGACGTGCGCGTCGGCAAGGTTATCGAACTGGACCTGCACGGCGTAAAAGCCGAGGAAGCGCATGAAAAAGCGGGCGAAATGGCCCGCAACCTGCTGGCTAATCTGGTCATCGAGGATTACTCGGTCGAGGTTGTGGCATGAAGCGCCTTGCCCTGATCGCCCTTGCTGGCGCGCTGGCACCCCCCAGCCTTGCCCATGCACAGCGACTTGCTCCCATGAAGGCCGCCGCATTTGGCAAAATGTGCTCCACCGCGTCCACACGGACCGCGTGTGATGCATATCTGAGCGGCCTGACAGATGGCGTGACCCTTGCACAGATCAACGGTCACAATAATGGCGATGCTGCAGCTCCCACAGGCTTTTGTGTGCCCGCAAACGAAGACATTGCCGCCATGCGCACCAAGGTGCTGACATGGCTGAAGGCACACACCGACTCTTTGGGTAAACCGGTAGGCGAGAGCGTTTTTACCGCCCTGCATGACTCTTATCCGTGTGACGTAAAAAAATGAAAGCAGCGATTGTCGTATTTCCCGGCACGAACCGGGAGCGGGATATGGCCATTGCCCTGCGGCGCGTAACCGGGCAGGCCCCCCGCATGATCTGGCACCACGAGACAGATCTGAGCGGTGTTGATCTGGTCGTGCTCCCCGGCGGCTTCAGCTATGGCGATTACCTGCGTTGTGGTGCCATGGCCGCACACTCCCCCATTATGGGAGCCGTGCGTGACTTTGCCGCCAAGGGTGGACACATTCTGGGCGTGTGCAATGGCTTCCAGATTTTGACCGAAAGCAATCTGCTGCCCGGCGCGCTGCTGCGCAATGCGGACCTGCGGTTCCTCTCGCAGGATTGCCATTTGCGCGTGGAGGTTGAGGGTACGCCCTTTACCCGGCGCTGGAAAAGCGGGGACATCTTCCGCACGCCGCTGGCACATGGCGATGGCAACTACACTGCCGATGCCCAAACGCTTGCCGTGCTGGAAGGCGAGGGCCGTGTTGCCTTCCGCTATGCTGATGCCAAAGGCCATGTGCGCGCCGATGACAGAACCAGCAACCCGAACGGCAGCGTTAACAGCATTGCCGGTATTCTGAGCGAAAACAAACGTATCTGCGGCATGATGCCCCACCCCGAGGATCTGGTTGATCCGCTTATGGGGGGTGAGGATGGTCTGCCTCTGTTCGAAGGTCTGGTGGAGGCTGTTGTCCGGTGAATAAGCCTGTAACCGTTGATGAATCCCTAGCACGTGAATTCGGCCTGACATCCGAGGAATACGGGCGTGTTCTGTCAATTATGGGGCGTACGCCCAGCCTGACGGAGCTGGGTGTTTTTTCTGTGATGTGGTCGGAGCACTGCTCCTACAAATCTTCGCGCAAATGGCTGCGTGGGCTCCCCACCAAAGCTCCGTGGGTTATCCATGGTCCGGGTGAAAACGCGGGCGTTGTGGATATCGGGCAGGGGTATGCTGCCATCTTCAAGATGGAAAGCCACAACCATCCGTCCTTTATCGAACCCTATCAGGGGGCGGCCACGGGTGTTGGTGGTATTCTGCGCGACGTGTTCACCATGGGTGCGCGCCCGATTGCCAACCTGAACGCCCTGCGTTTTGGCAGCCCTGAAAACCCGGTTACCCGCCGCATTGTAGACGGCGTGGTCCGTGGCATTGGTGGCTATGGTAACTGCGTTGGTGTGCCAACTGTTGGTGGGGAAATTAACTTCCACCCCGCCTATGACGGCAACCCTCTTGTTAACGCCATGACGGTTGGTATTGCCCGGCAGGATAAAATTTTCCTGTCTGCGGCCGCTGGTGTTGGCAACCCTGTTGTCTATGTAGGCTCCCGCACCGGGCGCGACGGGATCCATGGTGCCACCATGTCCTCCGCCGAGTTTGATGAGGACGCGCTATCCAAGCGCCCAACCGTACAGGTTGGCGACCCCTTCATTGAAAAACTGTTGATTGAGGCCTGTCTGGAACTGATGGCAACAGACGCCATTGTTGCCATTCAGGATATGGGGGCTGCGGGCCTGACCTCTTCCGCCGTGGAAATGGCCGGAAAAGGCGGGGTCGGTATTGAGCTTGATCTTGACGCCGTACCCCAGCGCGAACCCAACATGACCGCCTATGAGATGATGCTTTCTGAAAGTCAGGAACGCATGCTCATGGTCCTGCGCCCAGACCGGACGGAACTTGCTCGCAAGATCTTTGAAAAATGGGAACTGGACTTTGCCATTATCGGTCACCTGACCGAAACCGGGCATATTGTTATCAAGCACAAGGGCCAGCTTGAAGCCGACATCGCGCTCGAACCTCTGGCTGATGAAGCTCCGGTCTATGACCGTCCTTCCATTGCGCCGGAAAAACCAGCCGAACTTGGCAGCGTCCATGCCCCCCTGTCGCTTGATGCCATGTTGCTTCAGCTTGTGGCATCCCCCGATCTGGCCTCACGCGCATGGGTGTGGAACCAGTATGACAGCACGGTTGGTGGGCAGACCGTACGCCGCCCCGGTGCTGCGGACGCGGCTATTGTCCGGGTGGACGATACGCAGATCGGCCTTGCACTCACCACCGATTGCACGCCGCGCTACTGTCAGGCCGACCCGCGCTCTGGTGGCGCACAAGCCGTGGCCGAAGCCTGGCGTAACATTACCGCAACCGGTGCACGCCCTCTGGCGGTGACGGACAACCTGAACTTTGGCAACCCCGAAAAGCCGGAGATCATGGGCCAGTTCATTGCCGCTCTGGAAGGCATGGGAGAGGCCTGCACGGTTCTCGACTTCCCCATCGTGAGCGGTAACGTCTCTCTCTACAACGAAACCCGGATGCCCGATGGCACAACGCAGGCCATTTTGCCCACACCCGCTATTGGTGGGCTTGGCGTTCTGGACGATGTGTCCACCGCTATCGGCCTTGGCATGCAGGCTGACAAGGATGTGGTGCTGATCGGCACAACCAGAGGCGAACTCGGCCAGTCCATCTGGCTGCGTGAAATTCTGGGCCGTGAGGAAGGGGCACCACCAACGGTGGATCTGGCAGCAGAAAAACGGAATGGGGACTTTGTCCGCGCCGAAATTCAGGCAGGCCAGATTACTGCATGCCATGACATTGCCGATGGTGGCATTCTGGTGGCTGCGGCGGAAATGGTTATGGCGTCCGGCACGGGCTGCGAACTGGAAAGCCCGGATTCCGGTATCCGCCCGGAAGCTTTCTGGTTTGGCGAGGATCAGGCCCGGTATCTTGTCTGTGTGGACGACGCTCAGGCTTTTTGTGCACGCGCCGCACAGGCTGGCGTGCCAGCACGCCTGATGGGCCGCTCCGGTGGAAATGATTTGATTCTGCCCAGCGGGGTCACCATATCTGCCCTACGTCTTCAATCTGCGCACGAAACATTTTTCCCTGCGTTGATGGACAAATAAGGAAGAGGCACTTTACCATGGCCATGTCTGCCGCAGAACTTGAAGCCTATCTTGTAAAGGCGTTCCCCGACGCCCAGATCAAAATTGATGATCTGGCAGGAGACGGGGATCACTATTCCTGCTCGATTGTAAGCGAGACCTTCCGTGATGTTCCTCGTGTCAGGCAGCATCAGCTCGTTTATAGTGCGCTCGAAGGGCATATGGGGGAAAAGCTGCATGCTCTTGCCCTCCATACGTCCGCCCCCTGACCAAGACCGTCTTCCATACGATCAAGGACCACAGACCATGACTGATTCCATCAAGCAGACCATCCAGCAGGATATTGATTCCAATCCTGTCATGCTTTTCATGAAGGGGGATGCTGATTTCCCACAGTGTGGCTTTTCAGCCCGCGTTGTGCAGATCCTTCAGCAGGTTGGTGTACCGTTCAAAACGGCCAATGTTCTGGCAGATTCCGCGCTGCGTCAGGGCATTAAGGACTATTCCAACTGGCCCACCATTCCCCAGCTTTACGTCAAAGGCGAGTTTGTTGGTGGGTGCGACATTGTGACCGAAATGTACCAGACCGGTGAACTGCAAAAACTGCTGCAGGAAAAAAACATCGCCTGCAACGCATCCGCCTGAATTATGGGTTGTCAGCCTGTAATTGCTTTGTATAGTTTCAGGCAGACATAAGATCAGGGGGCTAAGGTTAATGACGCGAGTGCCGTTTGTACGCGGGCTTTTTGCTCTGGCAGGTATTGGCTTGAGCGTAATTGCCACCAGTTCTTCAGTGCATGCGGAACGTGTTCTTTCCGATCTGGAAGCCAGCAAATTAACCTTTGCCTCCCTGACCGCTCCACCACCTGTTATCCATGTTCATCATGCGCTCCATCACGCAGCAACAGGTGGGCATAAAGTGGTTCTGGCTTCTGCCCAGCATGGTAAAATGGTGCATCTGGTCAGCTACCACCAGCCAGTACATTCGGTGGTTCATAGCAACAAGCACCATCACCGGACCTGAAGAGCGGCTACCCCACATTACCCCCCTGTGGTGTTGCTGTTTACATCTGGCGGATAATATCTTCCAGCCATGCCATCTGGCCCTGAGCATCCAGCATAAACAGATCAAAGCGCAGTTCATCATACTGCCATTGCGGATGGCTCTGTAGCAGGCACTCTGCTGCTCTATACAACCTTCTGGATTGCGCGGCAGACAGGCATTCTGCGGCTCCACGCAATGTCTGGCGTTGTTTGACCTCAATAAAACTGATGATTGCGCCATTTTGCGCAACAATATCAATCTCGCCTCGGCGTGTTCGCGCTCTTTGTAGCAAAATCCGCCAGCCCGCACTTTGTAGTTTCTGGCAGACAGCCTCCTCTGCGGCCAATCCGCTCTGGTAGGATGCAGCCCCTCTGGTCCGCCTTATGGCAGTGGTCCGCTCCTTCTTCGTAGAACACTTATGCGCTATGTTGTGGACGCCAGCCGCCTGTTGTGAAAGCATTCTCTCCACCATGCTTTTTGATCTCCAGTTTTCCACAACAGCTCTGCTTGTTGCATGTATGCGCCTGACTTTGGTCACCAGTGTCAGTTTGCATATTCTTCTGACAAAACGGAATACGTCATCCGCCATCGGGTGGATTGGCATATGCGTTCTCATGCCATTTTTGGGAACGATCCTCTACCTTATGTTCGGAATAAACCGTGTAACACGGCTGGCCAAAAAACTGGTTGGAGACCGAACCGCCCACAGGCAGGAGGGGGCAGACCTGTCCTCATGGAACAGGGAGCTTGATGGGCAGTTTGCGCCACTAGCACTTATGGTGGGCAAACTGACAACCCGCCCCGTTGTTGGCAACAACAGCATTACCTGCCTGCATGATGGGGACGGGGCCTACCCACATATGCTGGATGCCATTGAAAAAGCCACCCGGAGCATTCTGCTGTGCTCCTATATTTTTCGCCATGACGCCAGTGGACAGCTCTTTGCGGACAAACTGATTGCCGCGCACAAAAGAGGGGTAAACGTGCGGGTGCTGGTTGATGGCATTGGCAGCGGTTATTTTTTGTCCCCCATATACCGTTACCTCCGGCGCGAAGGGGTTCCATGCGCACGCTTCATGCACTCGCTTCTACCGTGGCGAATGCCTTTTCTGAACTTGCGGAACCACCGCAAAATTCTGGTTGTTGATGGCAGCATTGGCTTTATGGGGGGGCTGAATATTGCCGACAATAATCTGGTCGCACGCAATCCGCCCAACCCCGTGTCCGACACACATTTCCAGGTTGAGGGGCCGGTTGTGCATCAACTCGCACAGGTGGCTGCGTGGGATTGGTATTTTACAACAGGAGAGCGGTTAAACCGGGACCTCTTTTTGCAAGAGCATGCAGGCAAGGGCACGTCACTTGCACGCATAGTTACGGCGGGTCCGGACACGGACCTGGAAAAAATCGAATACACCATGCTTCAGGCCATAACGCTCTCACGCAAGAGCATACGGTTAATGACACCGTATTTTCTGCCCGGTGCACGGTTTTTATCAGAACTGGGGCTGGCCGCCCTGCGTGGTGTGCAGGTGGATATTATTATTCCCCTACGCAGTAATCACCGTCCGCTGGACTGGGCCTGTGCTGCCAATGTCTCTCCACTTCTGGACACAGGTGCACGGGTCTGGCACGCCAACCCGCCGTTTAACCATTCCAAACTCATGGTGGTGGACAAAGCGTGGTCTTTTGTTGGCAGTTCCAACCTTGATATTCGCAGTTTACGCCTGAATTTTGAAATCAATATGGAAACATACGATGTGACCATGGCCGAAATTACGGATGATTTTATCTGCCAGCATCGCAACCACAGGCTGACACATTATGATCTGGACAAAAGGAACAGCCTGACCCGTATCCGGGACTCCTTTGCCAGACTGTTCATGCCTTACCTGTAAGCCATTACAGCGGGCTTACGGCCTATTTCGGGCTGGAGCGTTACAGCAATTGGCCTATGGTCGGAGGCAAAAACAGGGAGCACCCGCGCGTCTGAACACACCATGCCTTCCACAAGGCAGCGGTCCAGCCGGATTGGCAGCAGGTCAACCATGCGGTGTGTTGGCGCTTTTGGCCCCACATCGGCAAAACCCGGCACAAGGGTTGGCCCTACCAGATTAAAGTCCCCCAAAATGGCGCAAGGAGCGGACAGCAGGGAAGCAATCCGCCGCAACTGCCGACGATTGAGCATTTGCCCGTGGGAGAGATGCACATTGGCCAGAGAAAACTGGGCGTAATCTATAATCTGGGCGTGCCGTTTGACAATTGGGCCAGATGGAATGGTGCATGCACGCGGTGGCCGTGCAAAAGGCAGGCGGCTCCAGCATGCCACACCATGAATACGCCCCGGCAGGGGAGAGCGGGCATAGTGCCCGCCAATAACCTCTGGCAGCACATCTATTTCCACCGTAGCTTCCTGCATAAGCAGAATATCCGGCTGTTCGGCCTCTATCAGGGCGACCACATCATGCACTGTCGCACCCGTGCGGCGCAGCAGGTTCCAACTGATAACCTTAACCCCCGGCGCATCATTAGCGACAGAGGGCCTACGCCGCCCCTTGGATGCAAGCTCAACAAACCGGGCCAGACGGCGCTTCATGGGGCTATATTCCTTGTTTCATCCAATGCAGGCCGTGCGGGTTCACCCTGCGCGAATTCCATGGTCAGCGTAAAACCAATGGCGAGAAGAACCGGCCCCAGAAAAATCCCCACACCACCAAATGCCAGCAGCCCGCCAATAACCCCCAGCACAGTCAGCAGATACGGCAGCTTTGACCCACGCGCGATAAACAACGGACGGATCAGATGATCCGCGCCGGAAATAAAGATCACGCCATACAGGATAAGCAGAACCCCTTTGAGCTGATGGTGCGTGACAAACAGCCATATGGCCGCAGGGATCCACACCAAGGGCGCACCAACGGGGAACACCGCCAGAAAAGCCGCAATCCCGCCCAGAATAACCGGCTCGGCCACACCAAACATCCATAGCCCCAACCCGGTAAGAATACCCTGAATGATAGCGGTACCCAGAATACCATAAACCGTGCCACGGACCGTGCTGGCAATAATGGACAGGTGCCGCCCGGCCTGCGGCCCGGCAATGCGTAAAATAACAGCCTGCAACGTGTCCCACAGGATGGACCCACTAATCCAGAAGAAGAAGGAAATGAACAGGGCTGTCACAAGGTGCAGCGCGCCATTGGCCATCTGCATCAGCACACTCAGAACCGACTGGATAATCCCACCTGCGTAGGGCCGCAGTTCGGCGGCGGCCAGTTCAAGGTTATGGCTCCACAATGCCCAACGGCGGTGGATATCAGGCCCAAAAACAGGCAGGTTATCCAGCCAGTGGGGCAGGGGGGGCAACTGGTTGACCTGCCCGAACAGAGTTGTCAGCTGGAGCGCCCAACGCGGCCCCGAAGCCACACAGGCCGATGCCAGAAGTGCAATGGGGAGAACCACGCAAACAGCACACAGCACGGTCATGATCAGGCTGGCGGCATTGGCCCCCATACTGCGCCGCAGATACTGGAAGAGAGGCCATGTGGTATAGGTCAGCACGCCCGCCCAGAGCAGCGCGGAGGAAAAGGGCACCAGTACGGCTATGCAACCGTATGCGATCCCTACCAGCAATAAAAACCGGAGAATACGTTCAGCCGTCAATGTGTGACCATCTGTCATGCGCGTAACAAACCACGGAACGCCTTAATTTTGTGTGTTCCCGACAAGAACGCGGCGTATCAGGTTTATGGTATGGCGCATTCCGCCCCGACTTTCCAGTCGGTTCCGATAAAGGCTCTGTGTTAGCCCACGGGCATTGCCATAAACCCGTTTGCCAGTTGCCACGGACTATGTGATCGTAAGTAAACAACTCTAAAAAACCTTATGGGGCTTCTGGTTATGTCTCCTCTTGTTTCTGGCGATTATCTACACATTCTGGCCAAAGATGCCTCCATCCGTTTTCTGGATGCCACAACCCTCCTGCCCGGAGAGACATTCAACCCACGAGAAAAATTTGATGCCTGCCATATTCCTGGCAGCCAGTATTTTGATATCGACATTTTTTCCGACCCACAAAGCACCTTGCCCCATACAGCGCCCTCCGCCGCGCGCTTTGCACACCTGTTTGGCGCGCTGGGCATTACACCCCAGACCCATGTGGTTTTTTACGATCAGGGCAATGTTGCTTCCGCCTGCCGGGCATGGTGGATGACTAAACTGTTTGGACACGAAAAAACCCAGATCCTTCACGGGGGGCTTGCTGCATGGCAGCAGAACCACCTCCCCGTTGAGCACGGAGCAGGGGCCGAACACACACCGCAGACCTACCACCCCAGAACGGAATACTCCCGCATTGCTGGGCTGGGAGATATGCTTGAACACATTCGTCTGCAAAACCGGCCCATACTGGATGCCCGCAGTGCTGCGCGCTTTTATGGCACGGCCCCCGAACCCCGCGCAGGTGTAAAATCCGGCCATATGCCAGGTGCGCGCAACATGCCCTACAAGAGCGTTCTGGGTGACAACGGCCTTTTCCTCCCCCCCGCCCAGTTGGAAAGCCTGTTTTTGCGTGAAGGGGTCTCTGCCACTACCCACCCCATAACCACTTGCGGTTCCGGCATGACCGCCGCCGTGCTGAACGTGGCACTGGAACTGGCGGGTTTTACCTCCAACGCCCTGTATGATGGCTCCTGGGCCGAATGGGGCAGCACACCCAACACCCCCATTACAACGGATGCAACACATGACTGATCGCCGCAGTGTGGATGCCGGGTGGCAAAAGCTTGGCACAACCCTGACCCATGCAGGCAGGGCTACGGCCCCTGAAGGGGGGACTTACGTCAACCCGCCACTGGAGCGTGGCTCCACCGTGCTCTTTCCCTCCCTCCAGAGCATGAACCGCAAGGGGCTGGAGCGCTATGACCACACCAGCATTTACGGCGCCATGGGGTCCCCCACCCAGCACGAGTTGGAAAAGCTGATTGCCAACATAGAAGGGGGGACGGACTGCCAGATTGTCAGCTCCGGCCTTGCTGCCTGCACCACGCCATTACTTGCTTTTTTAAAGGCAGGGGATCACTGCCTGCTGGCTGACAGTGTATATGGCCCAACCCGCCGCTTTGCTGAAAATATGCTCCGGCGTTTTGGTGTGGAGATTTCCTACTTCCCCCCCTGCGCCAGCCGGTCCGAGGTGGAAGGTCTTGTCCAGCCCAACACCCGCATAATTTTTACCGAAAGCCCGGGCAGCCATACTTTTGAAGTGCAGGACATTCCCATGCTGGCCGATGTGGCCCATGGGCACGGTGCACGGCTATTCCTTGATAACACATGGGGCTTTGGCATTTTTGCCCCGTTTGAACATGGCGTGGACGTATCCATTCAGGCCCTGACCAAATACCCGTCCGGCCATTCAGACGTTATAGCCGGGGCCATAACCGTGGCCGATCAGGCAAGCTGGCATATCCTGCGTGACGCATCTATCCAACTCGGTCAGGTTGCCGGGCCAGATGAGTGCTGGCTAACCCTGCGCGGCCTACGCACAATGGGGGTCCGTCTGGCGCAACAGTCGCGCACGGCCCTACAGATTGCAACATGGCTGAATGACCGCCCCGAAGTAGCGCAGGTCCTGCACCCCGCACTACCGGACTGCCCCGGCCATAGCTACTGGAAACGCGACTTTACAGGCGCAGGCAGCCTGTTTGGCGTGGTGCTGAACAGCACATACACCCGCCAGAACATGGACCGTATGATCAATGCCATGCGCCTGTTTGGCATTGGGGCTTCATGGGGGGGCTACGAAAGTCTGGTGCTGCCAACCTCAGGCGGCATAACCCGCAGCTTTGGCACCGACCAACCCGACGCCCCCGCATTGCGGCTCCAGATCGGGCTGGAAAATGCACAGGACCTTATTGCCGATCTGGAGCAGGCTTTTACCGCCCTGCACCACACACCCTAAGAGCCTACGGAGCACTGCGGGCACGGAATGTGGCAGCCTCGGCTATGTGCTGAGGTTCCACCTCCGGTGCTTCGGCCAGATCGGCAATGCTTCTGGCCACCCGTAGCAGGCGGGTATACCCCCGCGCGGAAAAACGAAACCGTTCGGCTATAGCCTGCGCCAGTTCCTGCGCCTTGCCTGTTAGGGCAAGACTGTTAAGCGGAGCCTCGGCATTGTTCTGCACACCCTGCCGGTGTGCCTGCCGCGCTCTGGCCTGGGCAACACGCTGGGCAACCGTTGCAGTAGTCTCGCCTTCCGCCTGTGTCATATAGCCAATGGGTTCGTAGGGCTGCATGGCCACATGCAGGTCAATACGGTCCATAAGCGGGCCAGACAGACGGGCCAGATAATCCGCCCCACAGCGGGGCGCCTTGCTGCATTCCCGCGTAGCATCACCCATGTAGCCACAGCGGCAGGGATTCATGGCGGCAATAAGCTGGAAGCGGGCAGGGTAGGTTACGTGCACAGCGGCGCGCGCAATACTGACCTGCCCGGTCTCTAACGGCTGGCGTAAAGCCTCCAGTGCTGCGCGTGAGAACTCGGGTAACTCATCCAAGAACAGCACACCATGGTGCGCCAGACTGATCTCTCCGGGCCGCGCGCGCGCTCCACCGCCCACCAGCGCAGGCAGGCTGGCGGAATGATGAGGCTCCCGGAAAGGGGGGCGGCGCATGGGCCTGCCATCACGCAACAACCCCGCAACGCTATAAATACGTGAGACAGCCAGACTTTCCGAGGCCCGCAAATCTGGCAGCAGGCCACGCAACCGTGCGGCAAGCATGGATTTACCTGCCCCCGGCGGGCCGCAGAGCAAAAGAGAGTGCCCGCCAGCTGCGGCAATTTCCAAGGCGCGGCGTCCCGTTTCCATGCCCCTGACATCCGCCAGATCCGGCTCGGGCGTATCGGGGAGGGTGGACGTATTGGAAAACACGGGGCTGGAAAGGATTTGCAACCCGGTAAAATGGTTGATCAGCGCCAGAAGGTCCGGGGCCGCCAGAATGGCGATATCGCCCCCACACAGAGCTTCTTCCCCCTGATGGGCCGGGCAGACCAGCCCCAACTCCATGGATGCCGCCTCAAGCGATGCTGAAAGCACGCCAGAAACCGGGTTAAGCCGCCCGTCAAGCGAGAGTTCGCCAAGGGCTGCGTATCGGCCCACCTCTTCAGCGGGGATCACCCCCATGGCGGCAAGCAGGGCCAGTGCTATGGGCAGGTCAAAATGCGAGCCTTCCTTGGGGAGGTCCGCAGGCACAAGATTAACAACAATACGCTTTGCAGGGAGCGCTAACCCTATGGCGGTCAAGGCGGCACGTACGCGCTCACGCGCTTCAGCCACGGCCTTGTCTGGCAGGCCCACAACCAGAAATGCGGGCAAACCGGCGGATATCTGCACTTCAACCCAGACGGGCCTTGCCTCGATACCCGAAAACGCAAAGCTGCGGATGCGGGAATAAATCATTCCCGCTCTCCGCAGTTCATTGCTTAGCGGCCTTTGTAAATCAGGCGGGCACGCACAGTGCCGTCCAGTTCACGCAGGGCCTTGAGCAGACGATCATCCAGTTCGGTATCGCCTCCTGTATCTGCCTCAATCACCACGTAGCCAATTTCTCCATCGGTCTGGAGGAACTGGGCGGTAACATTGCAGGTTTCACGCAGGAAAATTTCATTCAGCTTCATCATAACACCGGGGATGTTATGGTGTGCATGCATGAAACGCGTACCGCGCGGGCTTTGTGGCAACTGCACGCCGGGGAAGTTGACGGACCCGAACGTGGAACCCACGTCCGAATATTCCACCAGCTTGCGGGCCACTTCCACACCAATACGTTCCTGCGCTTCGGCAGTGGAACCACCGATATGGGGGGTCAGGATAACGTTATCCAGCCCCATGATCGGGGTGGAAAGCAGATCCCCCGGACCTTTTGGCTCCTTGGGATACACGTCAATGGCTGCACCCAGCAGGTGGCCACTTTCCAGCGCCTTGGCCAGAGCGTCCAGGTCCACAACATTGCCACGAGCATTGTTAATGAGGAAGGAGCCCTTCTTCATCTTGGCAATCTGCTCGGCACCCATCAGGTTTGCGGTGGTCGGCAACTGGGGAACATGCAGGCTGACCACATCACTCTGGGCCAGCAGGTCATCCAGTGAGTCCACCGGCATGGCGTTGCCGTGGCCGAGTTTGTCCACCACATCGTAATAGGACACGCGCATGCCAAAGGCTTCGGCCAGCACAGAAAGCTGCGAACCAATGGAGCCGTAACCAACAATACCAAGGGTTTTGCCACGCACTTCCCAGCTATTGGCGGCCGACTTGGTCCATGCACCTGCGTGGCACTCCACCGAACGGGGGAAAATGCGGCGCATCAGCATAACAATTTCGCCCATGACCAGTTCGGCCACCGAGCGTGTGTTGCTATACGGTGCGTTAAAAACGGGGATCCCGTTCAGGCGTGCAGTTTCCAGATCAACCTGATTGGTGCCAATGCAAAAACACCCGATGGCCATCAGGCGATCTGCACCTTCAATGACCTCTTTGGTCAACTGTGTGCGGGAGCGGATGCCAACAATATGCACGCCTTCAAGCGCCTGTTTGAGCGCATCGCCTTCAAGAGCCCCTTTATGGCGTACGACATTCTCGTAACCACAGGCTTTCAGAAGGGCGACGGCACTATCGTGGATACCCTCCAGCAGAAGAATACGGATCTTGTCCTTGGAGAGGGACAGGTGCGTGCTCGTGCTCATATTGGACTGACCATCGCTGTTGTACCGAAGCGCAGACCTATCGCAAAATGGGGGCAATGCATAGCCTGAGGCCCCAAATTTGCCGAGAATGCCCTTAATAAATCTTATTGACCCGTGCGCAAAACCGCGACTGCTTCACGGTGCAGGGTGGTCGAGCCTGCGGCCAGAACCGTGCGGTCTCCATCCATCCGCAGGGGGGAGCCATCCCATGCGCTCATCACGCCACCGGCACCTTGCACGATGGGAACCAGCGCCCCCCAGTCCCACGGGTTCATGTCACACTCGGCAATCAGGTCGATCTGGCCAAGGGCAAGCAGCCCATACGCATAACAGTCCCCCCCCCATGTCATGCGGCGGGCCTGCTGCTTGAGCAGCTTCCAGTTATCATTTGGGGCCAGTTCAAGCATCTCGGGCGATGTGCAGGACATTTCAGCCCCTTCCAACGCAACTCCCTGCCGGGTATAGGCCTGACCGCCCAAGGTGGAGGCAAACACAGTCCTGCGCCCCTTAACACCAACCCAGCGCTCCTGAAGCACAGGCTGGTCCAGCACCCCCAACACCGGCTCGCCCCTGTAAAAAAGTGCAATCAGGGTTCCAAACAGCGGGCGGCCGGTCACAAACGAACGGGTGCCATCCACCGGGTCCAGCAGCCACTGGTAGTCCGCACTGGCATTGTCCTGCCCGAACTCCTCGCCAAACACACCATGCTCTGGCAGGCGCTCAGCCAGAATGGCGCGCATGACCCGCTCTGCTGTCCGGTCAGCAACAGTAACCGGGCTTGCATCCTGTTTGCTATCCACATCGACACCGCGCCGGAACCATGGGCGCACAACACTGCGCGCCGTATCCGCCAGCATGGTGGCCACATCCACAAATTGGTCAATTGTCTGCGGGGTCATGGGGCTGTTCCTGTTGTTGGGGTGGGGGAGGGCGCGTGCAGGGTATGCAGGTAGCCAATGACATCCGCCCTGTCCTGTGGGTCGGGCAAACCTGCAAACGACATACGCGTACCAGGCGCGTAACGGGCGGGGGAGGCTAGCCAGTCCGACAGTTTCTGCTCATCCCAGACCTGCCCGCCATGCTGGTGCAATGCTGCGGAATAGGCATAGCCGGGCAGGGAGGCAACACTCCGCCCCACAACATCGGCCAGAACAGGGCCAGCGCTCTCGCCCCCCGTCACAAGTGCGTGGCACTGCGCGCAGATATGGCCCACCAGTTGCCCGCCATGGGCCAGATTGGCGCGCGCCATATACGGCACAATAGGGACTGCCTGAAGGTCGGGGAGATGAAAAACCGGAGCAACAGGCGCTGTATCGGGCACAATGGTGCGTGCCGTTACCAAGGCCGCCCCCATGGCAACGGCACTCAGCAAGACCGAAACGGCCACCAAGTTCAGGAACCTGCCATCCATCCGCACTACCGCCCTGTTGATCACTGGTTGCGTTTGCAGTGCAGCTTTCCTAGACTGCCCGGCGCTTTTCCACGGCTATAAGCCGCGCTGTCTTTTGGAGCAAGCTGATCATGCCGCCCCTTGTTGTCATCCCCGCCAGACTGGCCTCCACAAGGCTGCCCGGCAAGCCTTTAGCCGACATTGCTGGGCGCCCCATGATCGTGCATGTGCTGGAAGCCGCACTCAGGGCCGATATTGGCCCGGTTGTTGTCGCAGCCGCTGACCCGCAGATATGTCAGGCCGTGGCCAGCGCCGGAGGCACGGCAGTTCTGACAGATGCAGACCTGCCATCTGGTTCAGACAGGGTCTGGCAGGCCGTACAAAGCCTTGACCCGCAGGGCCATTACAGCACCATTATCAACCTGCAAGGTGACCTGCCAACACTACAGCCCGAAGCCTTGCATGCGGTCCTTAAAGTTATGGACAACCTAGCGTTCGACATTGGCACACTGGTCGCCCCCATAACGTCTGAAGAAGAAAAAACCGCGCCGTCCGTGGTTAAGGTTGCCTGCCATTTTGAGCCTGCAACCGAGCAGGCGCCTGCTCTCTATTTTTCTCGCCAGCCCATTCCGTGGGGGCAAGGCCCGCTCTGGCACCATGTCGGGCTTTATGGCTGGCGCCGAGCCGCTTTGGCACGCTTTGTAGCACTCCCTCCATCCGGGCTGGAAAAGCGCGAAAGTCTGGAACAGCTCCGCGCGCTGGAAAATGGCATGCGCATTGGCTGTGCGCGTCTTGCAATCGCGCCGTTTGGGGTTGATACACCACAGGATCTGGAACGGGCACGCCGCCTGCTTGGAGCGTAAAAGGGCCATGGTGGACAAAGTTATCGCCTTTCAGGGCATGCACGGTGCATATTCCGACATGGCTTGCCGCGCAGCCCGGCCGGGCTGGACAACCCTGCCGTGCCACAGCTTTGCCGATGCCATAGACGCGGTACATGCTGGCAAGGCGGAGCAGGCCATGCTGGCGTGCGAGAACAGTCTGGCTGGCCGTGTGCCAGACATTCACTCGCTCCTGCCTGCCGCAGGGCTGCATATTATTGGCGAACATTTCCAGCGGGTCGAACACTGCCTGCTGGTAGTCCCCGGTACGCGCATGGAACAGATCCGCCGGGTACACACCCACCCTGTTGCCATGGCCCAGATCCGCACCCTGCTCAAAAACCATAACCTGACACCGGTTACGGAATTTGACACAGCAGGTGCCGCCGAACTGGTGGCCCTGTGGCAAAAGCCCGAAGAGGCCGCAGTGGCCTCCGCCTTGGCGGCGGAGCTGTACGGGCTGGAAATTCTGCAACGCAATGTGGAAGATGCCTCCCACAACACCACGCGCTTCTACATTACCGCCCGCACCCCCGAGGAACCCGCACCCCATACGCCCCATGTCATGACCACACTGCTCTTTAGTGTGCAAAATAGCCCCGGCGCGCTGTATAAAGTGCTGGGGGGGTTTGCCACCAATGGTGTGAACATGACCCGACTGGAAAGCTACATGTCGGGTGAAACATTTGCCGCCACACGGTTTTTGATGGATGTAGAGGGCCACCCCGGCGATTCCCATCTGGGTAAAGCGCTGGCAGAACTTGAATTTTTTTCCAAAAACGCCACAATTCTAGGCGTGTATCAACAATCGCCCTTCCGGCGCCATGGCGCCACACAAGGACAGGACACGCCGCGTCCCACTCCCGCAGATGCCATTCCAGGATAAGTGACTGCTCCATGCCCCATACATTCTTCTCCGGCTCCATCACTGCACTCATCACCCCGATGAACCGGGACGGGAGTCTGGATTTTGTCGCGTTTGAAAAACTGGTGGACTGGCAGATCAAGGAAGGAACCGCCGGGCTGTGCGCTGTGGGCACAACAGGCGAAAGCCCGACCCTTTCCCACACCGAGCACCACGCTGTGGTGGAACGTGCCATAAAAATTTCCAATGGGCGCGTGCCGGTTATTGCGGGTGCTGGCTCCAACAGCACGTCAGAAGCGGTTGATCTTGCCCGCCATGCCGAGCAGGCCGGGGCAGCCGCGGCCCTTGTGGTCGCCCCCTATTACAACAAGCCTACGCAGGAAGGGCTGTACCGCCACTTCATGGCCATTGCAGACGCGGTTTCCATCCCTGTTATTCTTTATAACATTCCCGGCCGCTCTATTGTTGATATCAGCGTGGAAACAACGGCCCGCCTTGCAAAGCATGGCAATATTATTGGGGTAAAGGATGCAACGGCAAACCTGTTCCGCCCCCTTCAGGTCCGTCAGGCGGTGGACAAACCGTTTAACCAGCTTTCGGGTGAGGATGGCACGGCAGTGGCGTTTCTGGCTGCCGGTGGAGATGGCTGCATTAGCGTAACCTCCAATATCGCACCTGCCCTATGCGCTGCCGTGCAGGCCGCATGGAAAGCAGGGCAGACGCATGAGGCCATTGCCATACAGGACCGCCTGACCCCTCTGCATGATACATTGTTCTGCGAGAGCAATCCGGCTCCGGCTAAATATGCGGCAAGCCTGCTGGGGTTGGCAGGGGAAACCTGCCGCCTGCCGCTGGCACCACTGAGCGATGCATCCCGCCAGAAAGTACGACAGGCACTGGTTGATGTCGGGCTGCTGGGCTGAACATGTCAGGCAAATCCACCAAAAGCACCATGATCTCGCATGGTATGGTCGCGCAAAATCGCAAGGCGCGCTTCAACTACGCCATAAAGGAAACCGTGGAAGCGGGGCTTGTGCTCAAAGGGCCGGAAGTTAAAAGCCTACGCTTGGGCCGCGCGACCATTGGCGAAGCCTTTGCTGGCGAGCGTAATGGCGAACTCTGGCTGTTTAACAGCTATATTCCCGAATATCAGGGTGGTGTTCTCTCACGCTTTGATTCGCGCGCGCCCCGCAAACTGCTTATGCACCGCAAGCAGGCACAAAAGTTTATGGGTGCCATTGCAAAGCAGGGGGCAACACTTGTGCCGCTGGACATTCACTTCAACGACCGCGGGTTGGCTAAGGTAACCCTTGGGCTGGGCGTTGGCAAAAAGAGCGTGGACAAACGCCAGACCGTGGCAGACCGGGACTGGCAGCGTGATAAAGCCCGCCTGATCCGCAACAAGGGGAAGGGCGACTACTAATTTGTTGCCCGGTTTATACGGGCAGACATTGTTGCCCTGCTTACCACCAGCCAGTCTCAAGCCATAAAAAAAGCCTCGGTCAAGACCGAGGCTTTTTTCTTACGTACCGCTAAAAAGCAGTGCCTCAGGCAGAGGTCACTTCAGCAGCTTCCGGACCTTTCTGGCCCTGAACAACCTTAACATTCACGCCCTGGCCTTCGTTCAGGCCCGGCAGACCGGAACGTTCCAGTGCAGATGCGTGGATGAAGATGTCCTTGCCGCCACCTTCAGGCGTGATGAAGCCAAAGCCTTTAACAGCGTTGTACCACTTAACGGTACCACGCGTATCTTCAGCATCAGACAGGTCAGGAGCGGGGCGAGCAGCAGGGCGCGCACCAAAACCCGGACGACCACCAGCGGGGCTACGCGGACGCTCCGGCTGAGCCGTGCTTTCATCAACAGAGATGACTTCGGCAACCTGGCGACCCTTGGGGCCCTGACCAATGCGCACAACCAGCGTAGCGCCGGGGTTTACACCCTGAACACCAGCCTGAGACAGCGCGTTGGCATGCAGGAACACATCGCCCGATCCATCAGCGAGTTCGACAAAGCCGAAGCCTTTTTCGCCATTGAACCACTTGACGGATGCACCCACTTCCGGGCCGGAAGCGATAACCTGCGGGCCACCAGCGGGACGACGCGGAGCAAACCCACCACGGTCACCGCCGCCACCACCATAAGCGGGGCGCTCACCGAAAGAAGGCATCGACATATAATTGTCGTCATCAAATCCGCCGCGGCGAGGAGAACGGGGGCTGCGGTCGGTCCTGTTACTTTTCAACGGTCTTGATCCTGGAGTGCGGAGAAGACGGAAGCTTCTCCGGATATTGAAAAACGGGCAAACTGCCAGAATGGGTTGACAGGATTACGTGCTTTGAACAAAAAGCCCATCATTCCCCCTCCTGAATACTGCAAACATGCCCAACGCATGCGTAGCACAGTCGTTACCGTGCCGCTACAGCAAAGCATGAAAAGCGCGCCCGCTTCACGCACTTTTCTTCGTTTCACAAATTTGTGATATTGCGCGCCTCCAGCCCCACTCCCAGACCCCTGAATATACTCTTATCAAGCACACAGGCAGCACATGGAGATTGCCTGTTCCACACAAGTATATGACCGGATAAGCGCATAGGATGGCAGGCCCCCGGCAAGCACGGCACACGCGGGCAAAGCAGGGGGAATACCTTGGCTCTGGATTCCACGCAGCAGCGCGCGCCATAAACATATGCAGGGCACCCGCACTAAAAACCAACACCCCTGTCAGGACTGCGACGTGATGTTGTCTTCACGCCAGACAGCGCGCCGAAACACAGGACAAAATCCATCGTGCGAAAGGTTCGTCAGCCCTCGGTGTTGAATTAGCACTCACATGCAGCCTGATTCAGAGCGTCTGCTCCGCCTAATTTTTAGGCACATGCGCCCATATTGTGCATAATTTCCTGACAAAACCTGACTGCCTGTGTTTTTTTCGCCACTACCTCGTGAACCTGCCCTTTTATGAGGCGAAAAGCCTCTCTTTCCTGTAGCGCGGCATGAAGTTTCCCCCTTACTCTCAAAATCAGAAAGAGCCACCGGGTTTTGAGTAGGGGATACAGGATTTATGCTGCACCAGTCTGAAACACAGAACACCTGTCAGGTCATTCCGTTCCAGATGGAAATCATGTGCCGTCACCGCGATTATCTGGATCGCTGGATTGCAGCCAGCCAGCCAATGGGAATTTGCGATGCGGACATCTTTCCTTCGGAAGAAAAGCAGGCTGGCGTTTCCTCCGGCTATGTTCTGGTCTGGGTGCGCGAAACCTCAAACCCGGCCTACAAAGTATATTCACGTGGCAACCGCTGGATTGTTATGGATGCCGTGCGCGACAACACGCTGGGCCAGTTCGCATCTTTTGCGGATGCACTGAACATGATCCGCCCTGTTCTCCCGGTAAAACAGGGCATTGTCGCCGCCTGATTGCCACCCCCAAAACAACCTTATACCCGTGCTTTTCAGCCGCCATTTCCGTTCTGGAGTGGCGGTTTTTCTTTGCCCTGTCCGGAATAAAAATGCCTGATGGATGCAGATATTTCCATTTGAGGGATTGCCACTGCACTTTGCGGTGCGGCAAGGAGCAGGGCAGACGTCTTGCTGTCCCGACCGATCCAGAGGAACCCGAAATGACATCCCTGACACTCGCCTATCCTGATTCAACAATTCATGAGGCGACGGCAGCCACCATCATTCGGGTTCTTGAAGCCAACGAGATTGAGCCCGAAATTGTAACCGGCCCCAAACAGGCTCTGGCCGATCTGCTCCGCAAGGGCGAGATCGACATTTATGTTGCCGCATGGCTGCCAGATGAGGACGCCAATCTGCTGTCCTCGGGCACCTCGCAACTGGGCAAACTGTTCCGCCCCGAAGCCTGCTGCTGCATTTCGGACGAAAACAGCTCCCTCACATCATTGAACGAACTGGCACAGGCCGGGGCTGATATCTCTCGCGTCATTGTCACGCCCCAGTCGCTGGCAACGCGCATGGAGCAGGTGTTAAGCGCCTACTCTTTGGGCGATGCAGGCTTTACCCTCGAAATTCTGCCTGACGAGGAAGCACTGGCAAGGCTGAACGCCGCCCTTGGCGCGCAACCTGCGAGCATTATGCCCTTGTTCCAGCCCTGCTTTTTGTTCCATCAGGGCGGGCTGCGCATCCTCAATGACCCCAAAAAAGCCATGGGGGGAGAGCAGGAGGCCACACTTCTCCTCCGCGATGGCCTGCGTGATGAACTGGAAACAGACCTGCTGGACGAGCTGGACGAGTTGATGCTGAGTGCAAAAATCATCAGCGCTATGGATTACGCCATGCGCGTGGAAGGCATGAGCGCGGATGAAGCTGCCGAAGCATGGCAGCGTGGCAAGCTTCTGCCTCGTTAAAAGGTTGCCCCCATGACAGACACCCCCTTGGATGACCGCGACGCAGGGCTTGTGGCCCAGTATGAGGCCTACCCATACCCCGAGCGCGACCCGCAGGACGAAACACGCCGCCTGCTGATTGGCAGCCCCAGCCACCTGCGCGAAATAGATTACTGGGTTTTTGGTGCTCAGCGCCCCCGTAGTCAGCCATTGCGGGTTCTGGTCGCCGGGTGTGGCACGGGGGATGGTGCCATCATGTTGGCAACCCAGCTTGCACGCGTGCCGCGTCCGGCCGAAATTATCTGTCTGGACCGCTCGGCCAAAGCGCTTGGCATTGCGCAGGAGCGGGCCAACACGCGTGCATTGGAGAATATCCGGTTTGTGCAGGGGTCATTGACCGAACTGGACACACTTGGCCTGGGCACGTTCGACTATATTGACTGCTGTGGGGTACTGCACCATCTGCCAGACCCCGCAGGCGCATTGCAAACTCTGGAGCGGCACCTAAACCCCAAGGGTGGCATGGGCCTTATGGTTTATGCCCCTTATGGCCGCACTGGCGTTTACATGCTGCAAGACGCGCTGGAAAAACTGGCCCCACTTACCCAATCCCCCCAAGAGCGGCTTGATATTGCGCGGCGCATCATGCGCACCCTGCCTGCTACCGCGTGGCTGCGCCAGAATGGCAACTTTGGGGACCATCTCTCCGGCGGAGATGCAGGGCTGTATGACCTGCTGCTTAACCCCAGAGACCGGGCCTACACGATTACCGGCTTCCTTGCTCTGCTGGATCAGGCTGGGCTGGAACCGGCCGCTCTTATGGAGCCCGCACGCTACGACCCTACACTTTTTTTACCTGACCCCCGTTTGCGCGCACGCCTTGCCACCCTGCCATGGCAGGAACAGGCCGCCATTGCAGAGGATCTGGCAGGGAATATGGCAACCCATGTTGCCTACGTAGTGCGCAAACATGCAGGCCCCGAAAAGCCCAATCCGCTTGACCCGGACGCTGTTCCCATCATGCGGGAAATTCCGGGAACCGAACTGGCCAAGCAGATGACGCCGGATAACATGTTGCCCTTCCATTTTGGCACTCTGGTCGTGCCTATTCCACTCCCCCCGCAGGCACGGGGCATTCTTCCCCTGATTGATGGAGAGCGGACCGTGGGCGAACTGGCCGCAATTCTGGCCACACGCGGAGTAAATGCGGAAAAATTCAGGCATGTCTGGCAAGAAAGTTTCAGCATTCTGGAACGCCTGAACCGTGTGCTGCTCCGCGCTCCCGCCTGAAGATTCTCTGCTCCACCGTGCAGCACATGGCCTGCGAGCCGCTTATTGTGTTCGGGGCGGCCTTGCTCCCCAACGGCCAGCCAACCCCAGCCATGCTGGGGCGCATCCGCAGCGCTCTGGCCTATGGTGCCACGCGGCAGGTTACCTACATTGTAACAGGTGGCGTCCCGCGTAACGGGCAGACCGAAGCCACTGTGATGGCTGCACTGCTTGCGCGTGCTGGTGTTCCTGCACACCGGATTATTACGGAAAACAGCGCAACCGACACGTTTGATTCCATTGTTCTGTGTTCGCAAATTCTCAGGCGCATCGGTGTTCCCAACAAAACACCGCTCGCCCTGGTTACAAGTCCTTACCATGTGCCGCGTTGCATGTGCCTGCTACGCCTTGCAGGGTGGAGGCCACATGCAGTTGCGTTTATCCCGCACGCAACCCAACCCATGGCATTGCGCACAAAACTGCGCCGTATTGCACATGAAAGCCTTGCAATTCCTTGGGATGCGCTCCTCGTTCTGCTCTGGCGTATTGTGCCACGCTAACGCAGGCCCTATTCTGCGCTCCATGGTTTTTCTTCCATTTTTTGCAATCCATCCGCCTTTGGGCATCGTTTTTTGAGACAGTGAGTATCATGGCCGTTTACGCATTTACTTTTCCCGGACAGGGGAGCCAGTCCGTTGGCATGGGGCAGGAGCTTGCGGAAGCTTTTCCCGCCGCACGCGCGGTTTTTCAGGAAGTTGACGATGCTCTGGGCGAACATCTGTCAAAAACGATTTTTGAAGGCCCGATAGAAACCCTGACCAGCACCGAAAACGCCCAGCCCGCCCTTATGGCCGTGTCCATGGCGGTGCTGCGCGTGCTCGAGATTGATGGCGGGCTTGATCTGGCCGGGCGCGTTACCCTGCTGGCCGGGCATTCGCTGGGTGAATACGCAGCACTGGCTGCTGGTCGGGCGTTTGATGTCGCTCAGGCCGCCAGATTGCTGCGCTTGCGTGGGCAGGCCATGCAGCGCGCCGTTCCAGCAGGCGAGGGGGGCATGGCCGCACTGATCGGCGTAACTCTGGCGCAGGCCGATGAGATATGCACCCGCGCAAGTGCAAGCGGCAGCACCGAAATCGCCAACGACAATGGCGGTGGCCAGATTGTTATTTCCGGCAAAATGGCAGGGATTGACGCAGCTATCGCCATTGCAAAGGAAATGGGCATCAAGCGCGCGCTCAAGCTGCCCGTTTCCGCCCCTTTCCACTCGTCTTTGATGAAGCCGGCAGAAGATGCCATGGCAGAGGCTCTGGCCAAGACCGAAATTGCCACCCCTGTTGTGCCGGTTATCGCCAATGTAACAGCCGAACGCGAGAGCGATGCCGATACGATTCGCCTCAATCTGGTTCAGCAGGTAACCGGGCGCGTCCGCTGGCGCGAGAGCGTGGCCACCATGACCAGCCTGGGCGTTGATACGTTTGTGGAAATCGGGGCAGGCAAGGTTCTGTCCGGTCTGGTACGACGCATTGACCCCGAAGTTTCGACCCTTTCCATCGGCACCCCGGCGGATATCGAAACCTTTCTGAAATCCCTCTAAAGCAGGTTTACACAACATGTTCCGACTGGATGGAAAAACCGCACTCGTAACGGGTGCTTCTGGTGGCATTGGCAGCGCCATTGCCAAAACGCTGCATGCTCAGGGCGCCAAAGTTGTTCTGTCTGGCACGCGTGAGGCCGTTATCCGCGAACTGGCGGAAGAACTGGGGCAGGGGGCGTTTTATGCCGCAGCCAACCTGAGCGAACCATCGGAAGCGGACGCCCTGATTGCAAAAGCAGAAGACGTTGCTGGCGCACCGCTGGATATTCTGGTCAATAATGCGGGCCTCACGCGTGACATGCTCGCCCTGCGCATGAAGGACGAGGACTGGAATCAGGTTCTTAATGTTGACCTTGCAGCCCCGTTCCGCCTGTGCCGGGCCACACTCAAGGGCATGCTGCGCCGCCGGGCAGGGCGCATTGTCAATATTGCCTCTGTTATTGGCACAACCGGCAATGCCGGGCAGGCCAATTATGCCGCAGCCAAGGCTGGCATGGTGGGCATGAGCAAATCCCTGGCGCAGGAGGCCGGCTCGCGCGGGGTCACGGTCAACGTGGTGGCTCCGGGCTTTATTGTCACCCCCATGACAGACGTGCTGCCAGATGCACAGAAGGAAAAGCTTCTGTCCTCCATTCCGCTCGCGCGCCTTGGCCAGCCGGAAGATATTGCGTCCGCCGTGCTGTATCTGGCATCGGATGAGGCTCGGTGGGTAACCGGCGCTACGCTGCATGTTAACGGCGGTATGGTGATGGCCTGAGCACACGAAAAGCATATGCACCGCTAGAACAGGTGGTGCAAAATGCTTTAAGATGTGCCACACATGCAGCGCAACCATGCTGTTTTGGGCTTTCGACAGATGTATTTGTCCGGTTTGCCTTGGCGTGGAGAGATAAAACGTGCTAATCGCGCGCAACACCTTACTGCTGGGCCGGAATGGGGCGGGCATCTGCCACCCGGTTCTCTGCCAGTGACAAGGTCCGTCGCGGATTAAACACCTGAACAACCTGCCATTTTCGGTAGGCAGGCATATGGGATAGAAAGACAGATGAGCGAAATCGCTGATAAGGTTAAGAAAA
>JBDNSL010000001.1:0-131817 GCA_047719095.1 Acetobacter sp. | reverse complement strand
CGGCAATCTGCCTCGCTGCAACCGTCATGTTCTGGCTATGAGTCCTGAGCCTAGCTCCATCAGGGATGGCTTTATTCATTGATGTGACAGCTCCTTCGTCCGGTCTGCTGGACAGCTGGTTGCAGTCGATGGAGCTGCTGCGCGATATATCGCATGTCCGGGATTATACGGTGGCCGAATGGACGACCATGTTGGGACAGGCGGGGTTTGTTCTTCAGAGCGTCGGGACACATCGTCTGCGCATGGATTTCGAAAGCTGGGTGACGCGAACGAAAACACCGTCTGAACGGATCACGGCCATCCGCTCCCTGCAACAGGCCGCGCCGGATGATGTCACGCGCTATTTCGGGATTGAGGCCGATGGCAGTTTCATGATTGACGTCAGCAGTTTTCAGGTGGCACCAGTGTAATCGGGTTCACGATTGTCGTGGGGCATAGCGTGATGTGGCGTCATCGGACTATGTCGGCTACGACTTCAACACGGTCGTCAAGGGCCACTGACGTCGATGCTTTCCCTGTCGGCGTCGAGAAATTGAGCGGACAGCCGACAAAACGTGCTATAATGAGAAAAGTGATTTAACAGGGAAATGTGACGCGATGCTGACGTGGGTACTTCTTTTATTAATCGTTATTTTATTTTTTATTTTACCATCATTTTCTTTTGCAAATGATATATTCAATAAAAAATATTTTTTTAAACACTATTCCTCAAATAGGTACCTATTCCTATCGAAATTTTGGAGATTCCAAGCTCTTTTGTTCGCGATAACATACTATTTGACATTGAGAATTATAGGTGAAACAAATCATCTTAACGATTTCAAATATGATACATTAGGTTTTTTTTTACTTTCTATCACTTTTACATTGTTATTTTCCGCGTATGTTTGTAGAAAAATTGCCTTAGCTGGGAAAGGAAAGAAAGAAAAAGCTTACAAAATGTCTGTATCTAGGCTTGATTTCGCTTACGTTCTATTTGGCTTTTGTGCAGCAATAGTTAGTCTTGCATATCTTACCTCATCAAACTTCCAAAACTTTTTGGACGCACCGATTTCTCAAAATGAAGAACTTTTAAAAAATGAGCGTAGCCGATTCATTTCTAATATGGTGTTAATAGAATCTCATTGTTTAAATAATGAACTGAGTAATGACATTTGCACACAATCAAAAAGTTACGAATCTTTTCTACTTTCCCTACATTCTCCATACGCAGTTAGACTTGATGCGCAAAAAATTTGTCAGGGGATCAGCTTATTGAAAGGAGATACGTATAAAGGCGATCAACGTATTTCTCTTTTCTGCTCCAAACCCATATTCGAACTCCCAAAACAAAGTACACAAGAGTTGATAAATTTCATAGAAAATACAAGAGACGCTAAGTATTATGAATTTATTGAAGGATTTTTATTAAAATTACTATTAGTTTTAACTCTATCGGCTAGATTCACTAAAGCAATATTTGACCTATTATTCAATCAATGCGACACTAGAAAAAGAATAAAAATCAGACAGAACAAACCTCTCCTTAAACTGAGACGTTAGCTTTTTAGACATAGACAGGGTGACCGCATTTTCATCTAACATCGGACATTCTGCCCCCCCCCTTAATCGCCGGTCTGCTCAATGAATTTGAAGCAGACCAGCGGTACTCGCCTACTTGCGAGACACTGACCTTAATTAATGCGCAAACCGAAAAGCGGACACTCCTCATACTAATTTGAGTTGAAGCGCACTCTACAGAAAATTGTTCTACACTTCTTGTACGAGCATCATTTCCAAAGAGCGAAAAACCCTTTCATTTTCGCATTGCGTGACATTGAACCTCATGAAGGAAGATGCAGACTGGCTCATACTGAAGACGTTGCCCGGAGCATGAATGATTTTATCAGCCATGCTTCTGAGCGCGATGTCCGTTGAATTCTGGCCGTCCGGAAGTCTGCACCACAAATAGAAGCCTGCTTTCGGGACTGTCCACGGCGATATCCCTAGGGTCTCCAGTTTGCGAATAACCGTCTTTCTGGATTTTTCCAGCCGCCGCTTGATCTCCTGCATGTGCTTTCGATAGCTGCCCCCTTCCAGCACATCTGCGATTACTTCTGTGATTACAGGACTGGGACCACCAAAACTGGTCGCGACCTGCAGGTCAATCAAACCTTCAATCAGATCTTTCCGGGCCGCGATGTAACCACATCGTACCGACGCAGACAGGGTCTTTGAGAAGCTTCCGATCCGGATGACATGCTCCAACCCCTCCATGACCGCCAGGCGGGGTGATGGCGCGGTTTCAAAATCTGCAAAGATATCGTCTTCAACAATCAGGACACCTGATGCGGCCGCTGTACTCAGCAGACGAAAGGCTGTCTGGGGAGAGAGAGTGGCCCCTGTAGGATTATGGAGAGCCGAGTTGGTGATATAAAGGCGCGGTTTCTCCTGCAGGACGATCCGCTCGAAAGCCTCGGTATCAGGGCCGGTCGCGGTGTATGGCACCCCGACAATCCGGATTTCATGCGCCCTGAGCAAAGCCTGAAAATTGAAATAACACGGGTCGTCCACCAGAACCGTATCACCCCGACGCACCAGCAGGCGGCAGATCAGATCGACAGCCTGCGTGCCTGAACCCGTCAGCAGAACCTGATCAGGGCTAATATCAAGCCCCTCTTCGGAAAACTGGGCGGTCAGGAGACGGCGCAGGCGCAATGCGCCTCTGGTGCTGCCATAGTCTGACAGGATGGTATTTTTCCCGCGTGCCACGGCCCGAAATGCCTTGCGCAGTGCGTCATCAGGCATCCAGTCCGTGGGAAGCCAGCCGCATCCTGGTTTCAGGACAGTCGGATCTGAGTCAAGAGACTGACGGGACACCCAGAACGGATCAATGGCCCGTGCGGCCGGTGTGGTGGCATCTGCCAGCGACAGTGGGGGAAGCGCACGTCCCGTGACATAAAATCCCGAGCCCTGACGTGGCGCGATAACCCCTTCGGCGGCCAGCCGGTCATAAGCCTGGACGATGGTGGAGGGTGAGGCCTGCATGGTCTTTGCAAACTGCCGGATCGACGGAAGACGGTCGCCGGGCACTAGGGCGCGCGTCGCGATGCGCTGCCTGATGGCGTCCATGATGGCGGATGTGCGTGTCTGGTGATGTGCCACTGCCGACCTCAGAAATTGTATTGGCCTTACCACCAATACAGTTTTTTATAATCGTATCATATTGTGGCTGGCCCTGACAATTTCCTCCTCATAAATCTGAGCCTACCTGATACATTATAACTTCAAGGATTCCTGTCATGAAACGGACGACAGAAGGATGGGGCAGCGGTCTGCTGGGCGTCATCATTTTCAGTGGCTCTCTCCCCGCAACCCGTGTTGCCGTCGCTGATTTTTCACCCATTTTCCTGACCTGCGCCCGTGCCGTGATCGCCGCCCTTCTGGGGGGTGTCTTCCTGCTCGCACTCCGTCAGCCGCGCCCGGAACGGCGGGATATTGTTCCGCTCATTCTTGTCGCTATCGGCTGTGTCGTCGGCTTTCCATTGCTAACGGCGCTCGCACTCCAACACATTACGTCAGCCCACTCCCTTGTGTTCATCGGCCTGTTGCCGCTGGCCACGGCCATTTTTGGCGTACTGCGGGGAGGTGAACGCCCCAAACCTGCCTTTTGGCTGTTTTCCGCGATCGGCGCGGCTGCCGTGGCGGGGTTTGCTCTCTACGGCAGTCAGGCCGGTAATGTCACAGGCGATCTGCTGATGGTTGCAGCCATTCTCGTCTGTGGTCTGGGTTACGCGGAAGGAGCAACCCTCTCCCGTCGTCTCGGGGGATGGCAGGTCATTTCATGGTCCCTGCTGCTGTCCCTGCCACTCATGGCGATTATCGCCCTCGCTTACCTGCCGACCAGTTGGGGAAACATTCATCTCTCCTCATGGATCGGGCTTGGCTACGTTTCGGTCTTCAGCATGCTGGTCGGCTTCATCTTCTGGTATCGCGGCCTGGCTCTAGGAGGCATCGCCGGTGTCGGGCAACTACAGTTGCTGCAACCCTTCTTTGGTCTGCTGCTTGCGGCACTTTTCCTGCATGAGCCGGTTGCCTGGACCATGGTTGTCTCGACACTCATCGTCGTTCTGTGCGTGGCCGGTGCCAAGCGTTTTTCCTGATCCACAAAGAGTAACAATTCTGACTATTCAACCGAGGCGACCATGTCCGACGACTTCTACCGGCTGAAACTGCTGCCACCCTATGTGATTGCTGAAACCAATGCGATGCGGGCCGCAGCACGCGCGGCCGGTGAAGACGTCATCGACCTCGGCATGGGCAATCCCGACCTGCCACCGCCCGAGCACGTCATTGAAAAGCTCGTTGAGGTCGCACGTCGACCCGACGCGCATGGGTATTCCCAATCCAGAGGAATTCCAGGACTGAGGCGGGCACAGGCCAACTATTACGGCCGACGCTTTGGTGTGGAGGTTGATCCCGAGACAGAGGTGGTCGTGACCATGGGGTCGAAGGCGGGCCTCGCCAGCCTCGCCACCGCCGTGATCGCCCCCGGCGATGTCGTGCTGGCCCCGGACCCGTCCTGCCCCATTCATACGTTCGGGTTTGTCATGGCCGGGGCAGCCATCCGTGCCGTGCTGACGACGCCCGACGAGCATTATTTCGAAGCGCTGGAACAGGTGATGAAAGCGCCCGGCCCACGCCCGAAGCTGCTGGTCATGAACTACCCGTCCAATCCGACGGCAGAGAGCGTCGAACTGCCGTTTTATGAGAGGGCCGTGGCTTTTGCGAAAGAACACGGCCTGTGGATCGTCAGCGATCTGGCTTATTCCGAACTGTATTATGACGGAAAGCCGACCCCCTCGATCCTTCAGGTCAAAGGCGGCAAGGATGTCGCGGTCGAGTTCACGTCCCTGAGCAAAACCTACAGCATGGCGGGCTGGCGCATCGGTTTTGCCGTAGGCAACAGGACGCTGGTTTCAGCCATGAGCCGGGTCAAATCCTATCTGGATTATGGCGCGTTCACACCCATTCAGGCAGCGGCTTGTGCTGCGCTCAATGGTCCTCAGGACATCGTGGAGCGCAACCGGCAACTCTACCATCGTCGGCGGGACGTGCTGGTCGAAAGCTTTGCCCGGGCCGGATGGGACATTCCGGCCCCCAACGCCTCCATGTTCGCGTGGGCACCATTACCGCCGGCTCTTGCGCATATGGGAAGTCTGGAGTTTTCAAAACAGCTTCTGACACACGCCAAAGTCGCGGTTGCCGCAGGTGTCGGATATGGCGCGAATGGTGAAGGCTATGTCCGGATTGCTCTGGTGGAAAACGAACAGCGCATTCGCCAGGCGGCCCGCAACATCAAGCGCTACCTGAAATCGATGGGCGTCAATGTTCCATCCGGCAACGAGGTCTGACATGTCGATCTTTTACGGTCTGTCCTCTTTCCCCATTACACCCGCCAACGAACATGGCGTGGTGGACATGGAGGGTGTCATGCGCCTGACGGCGCATCTGTCTGCCAATGGGGTGGATTCCATCGGGTTGTTGGGCAGCACCGGAACCTATGCCTATCTGAGCCGTACCGAACGCTGCCGTGCCATCCGCGCAGCCGTCAAAACGGTCGGGGGTAAAACGCCGCTGATCGTGGGGATCGGCACGCTGCGCACCGACGATGCCCAGAACCTTGCACGCGATGCTGCGGCTGAAGGTGCCGACGGACTGCTGATGGCGCCTGTGTCCTACACGCCCCTGACGCAGGAAGAAGCCTATCAGCATTACAAAGCAGTCGCCGAAGTTACGTCTTTGCCGCTCTGCATCTACAACAATCCCAGTACAACCCATTTCAGTTTCAGTCGTGATCTGCTTGAACGGCTGGCGGACTTACCCAACATCGCAGCCGTAAAAATGCCCGCTCCGGCAGAAGGCACGGTTGCGCAGGAACTTGGCGCACTACGGTCCAGCCCGGTTGGAAAACTCGCTATAGGCTACAGTGGAGACTGGATTGCGGCAGAAGCCCTGCTTGCCGGAAGTGATGGCTGGTTCAGTGTACTGGGCGGGTTCCTGCCAAAGCTGGCCAAGGCGATGGTGACAGCCGCATGTGAGAGCGACGCCCGTGCGGTGAACCATTACCAGCAGGTGCTGGAGCCGATGTGGACACTGTTTCGGGAATTTGGAAGCCTGCGTGTTGCTTATACTGCCATCAATCTTCTGGAACTGTCTTCCGCACAGCCCCCGCATCCAATTTTGCCTTTAACATTGCAAGACCGAAGGCGTGTAGAAGCGGCTCTGAAAGCATGCACTGCACTTTAGGCTCAGGACCTATTAATTCATTGAACTGAGCGTGGTGTTGTGATTCACAGACTTACCGATGGAGGGTGAGCCAGTGAGTGAGTTATTTTTGCTGTCTGAGCTCCAGATGGAACGGATCATGCCATTTTTTCCTCTGGCGCATGGTGTGCCGCGTGTCGATGACCGTCGTGTCCTGAGCGGGATCGTTTACGTGATCCGCAATGGTCTACAGTGGAAAGACGCCCCGAAAGCGTATGGCCCGCACAAGACTTTATACAACCGGTTTATCCGGTGGAGCCGCCTGGGTGTTTTTGACCGGATATTCGTCGCCGTGACGGAGCAGACAGGCCGTTCCAAGCGTCTGATGATCGACGCGACACATCTGAAAGCACACCGGACAGCAGCCTCCCTGCTTAAAAAAGGGCTTTTCCCCACCATATCGGACGGACAAAAGGCGGCCTGAACTCAACGCTCCATGCCGTGTGTGATGGTGAGGGGCGTCCTGTTCGTCTTCATCTGACAGCGTGTCAGGTGAGTGACTTCAAAGGCGCGGATGTTCTGCTGGCAAATCTTCAGGAAGAAACAGAAGAAGCTCTCGGGGACCGGGGATACGACAGTAATAAAATCAGACAGTCTCTCGCAGACCGGAATATCACCGCCTGTATTCTCTCCAAGAAGAACCGGAAATCAAAGCCGCCTTACGACTGGCATCTGTATAAAAAGCGTCACCTCATCGAAAATATGTTCGCAAAGCTCAAAGACTGGCGGCGTGTCGCAACACGATACGACCGGTGCGCTTACACATTCATGTCAGCAATCCATATCGCAGCAAGTTTCATCTTCTATCTCAAAGAATGAGTCCTGAGCCTAAGAAAAATCCCTGTTTCCTAAAGCAGAACCCTACCACACGGGTTATCTTTCGATAACCTATCTTCCGTGCTGCTTTTCGTCCTTTGGAATGGAACGAATTTTCCGTTTGATGGAACAAGCGGACAGGCGATAGTCGTCTCATTTGAGACATTCAGGAATGAGCGCGACGCCTCCCTAACACGCATCATGAAATCCTGTAGGAAAGGCAGAGCAAGCTCAGGTATGTCTTCAAGTAAAGTGTGCCTGGCGAAGGGCAGGTTAAGCAACCTGGAACCTTTGACTTGCCTGGCAAGTTCAAAAGCCTGTTGCCGCGACACCAGTATATCGTCATCACCATGCACGACGAGCAGGGGGCACAAGATGTCTTTTACAGACACACCTGGGTAGGCATCATCGTCGCAGCCGAGCCACATCTGAGTAGCTGCCTTAAATAATTTTCCGAAATCAGGTTCTGGATTTTCCGCATTGTAGATCGTGATCTGTTCACCGAACATCTCACGCCATTTTTCAAGAGTTATTGTCTGATAAATCTGTCGGGCCGGATCATTTTCCGGCAAGATCCAATGCGCGCCAACCGCTATGACAAATGCCGGTTGCACGGTATCCGAAGCGGCAAGACGCAAGGCTGCAATGCCGCCGTCGCTATGCCCGATAATACCGGCTTCTTGCAGTCCCAGCGCGGCAAGAACCATGGCGAAATCATTCTGAAGCTGGCGGTATGTCATGGTGGCTGTCCCGATACCAGAGCGACCATGCCCGCGCGTATCAATCGCAATCAGCTTATAATCTTTTGCGAGAAGCTTCGCGAGCGGGATGAAATCAAGTCGACTCTGCAAGCCGCCATGAAGCAGAACAATGCCTCTACCCTCCGGGTTCCCGGCCTCCGAGACGAACAGATTTGTATCGCCAACTGATACGAGCTTCCCAGAATCAAACATTCAATCGCTTTCAAATGGTCGGGTTGTTCCGTGTCTTGCGCTGAAATTATGACCTGCATGGCTATATCATCAAGGTTTGATGACCGTCTGGTGTATCTGTTGTCGCTACCTCTGTTCCAGAACCTGACCTTCCGCTCTTCCCGCTGAACGGCTGCCTGCGTTTAATTATTTAAGGTCTGCTTCGCAAAACGGGTAATGCATTCACTCAACACTGTAGCATCGTAACCCGCTGCCTGCCGTGACGGTTTTCTCTGTCCCGTCTTCAGTCAGGCAGATATCCCGAAACCGCGCCTTTCCACCGATCCGCTGGAAAACCGAGTTCGCGATCAACCAGACCGCCACGATCCGATCAGGCACAGGACCACCGATGGCTTTACGGTAATCTGATGCAACGGGACGGGCCTCATTCTGCCACTGCCCCAGTTGTTTTGTGCCGCTTTTAACAATCCAGTGGGTTTCCCGGTCACACCACCACGGCAATGGACAAGCAAAGTGATAATCCGCCGGAAGCTCTTTGCTCCATAGATAGGTCAGATCACGCCCGTTATCGAACCGAACGGCCACACTGATATAATCATGGGTAAGAACAAGATCTTCCGGCAGTTCGGAAGGCAGCTTGTCCACAAGCCATGACCAGGACAGGCGTGTTCTATCGTTGAGTGGGATATCGACGGGCGTTTCGAGGATACAGCAGTCACCATCATGCGTGTCTACGGCGATATCGGTGCCAGATCCGGAAAAGATCGTGACCTCTCCAAAAGTCTCCATGAATTCCCAGTGTTCAGGCGGTCGAATATCAGTCACAGGCGCATCGGTAGGCCTGACTGAGACACCAACCCCGCCTTCCCACACATCCCGTGGGCCGGGAAGGATTGCTCCGTTCATATCGGCCCATAGGGAAAGAGCCTTGGTGAAGGCCTCGACCTCTCCATCCGCCCATGCACGGAATATCGTTTCTTTTTCGAAAATGATTTTCCGGATCGGCCCCTGTCCGCCAATCCTTACCCAGAGCGAATATTTAGGCTGGATGATTACCCCATGGTCCCGGTCAACGATATTGGCGCCGGTAGAGGAGACGCTGAAATGCTGCCCCTCTTTCACGGAGCATCCGGTGGAGTGCCACGTGGTTTCATCGCCTCTCAGAACAAGGTCGTCGGGCAGCACTGGCGTAATGTCGCGAATAATGTGAGGCGCGGCGGCTCGTTGCTGCGCATCCCACTGTGCCATGGTCGCCTGTTTGTCGGTCTCGGTCCGGATCCGGGTCACTGGAGTGTCCTCCCTTTATGAAGGGTTTTTTTCATACAGGCTGCACCTGATTACCGGACCACGCTATTTGCCTGCTCAACATGTCTGCTGGCAGGACGAGGGTATCCATTCAGCGTGCGTTCCGGAAACAGGGGCAGATCATAATTATGCGTACCCCGTTCGTGGTAAAAACATCTTTCCGTGATCGGGCGATAGTCCTGCCTTCGCGTCTGAGCTGATGCCAGACCTTACGCGCTCCATAGACGCAGAAATTATCGTTCCACACTCAACGGATTTCGTCGCTCAGCGCTTTGTCTTTCTGGCTGCGCACACAGAGATTTTTCTGTCTGGCAACGGTTGCATAATAGACTGATGGCGCAATCGGCAGGATCTTGCAGATTGACCCGACACCAAATGTCCGCCGGTGCTCCTCAATGAGGCGCGTCATAGCCTGAACCGGCGGTCGAGTTCTGCCTGAGCAAAATATGCCGACGCCTTGCGCAGGATTTCATTGGCCTGACGCAGTTCGCGGTTCTCTCGCTCCAGTTGCCTGATCTTCTCCCGATCAGGCAGGTCACTCACCGCAGGCGCATTGGCCCGCTCATGCAGACGGGTCCATTTTGACAGCGTGTCAGGATGAATATCCAGCTTTGGCGCGATCATCATCACCGCAGACCAGCGTGATGGATGGTTCTTCTCTTCCTCCAGAACCATGCGGGCCGCACGTTCACGAAATTCAGGCGGAAAACGCTTCGATTTGTTGCTCATGAATTCTTCTTACCTCACGGGTCGTTCTGTCTCCATAAAACCCGGGGCAATTCATGCTCACCGACACCATCACAAATCTGATCCTGCGATGACAACGCGCGTTCTGCTTGTCGGCGGCACCGGCCTTATCGGGCGTCTCGTTAAGGCCGACCTTGCTACGCGGCCCGATACTGTCATCACCAGTCAAACGCGTTGGAAATCATCTGGTTCCGATCATATCATTGATTTCGAGTGCCTGTGTGCAGCGCCGGAAATGACATTGCGTAATGTGGCTCCCTCGGGGATTGATGTGGCGATTTCCTGTCTGGGCACGCCCATCACTCTGGTTCTGTGTCTGAACGGCCAGCCTGCTTGGGGTGGGTAGTTCAGAAAAGGGGTCATATTTCTGAACTATCTCGTCTGTTACTGTTTGAGTTAAAAATTATAACGCACTTCACAGCCGATCCAGCGTGGAGTTTGAACGTATTGGATGCGGTTATTGTCGCTTCCAGTAAAGGAATACATGCTGCCATTTTTGTTTTGTAGATTGTCGACATACACAGAGGTTGTCCATTTACCTGTTTTTGGCCCAACTTCCATGCGCAGCCCCATGGAACTGATCTTGTCGCTTTTGGCGTTATTGTCACCAAGGGCCGTCCACATGTTGTCTTTCCAGGTGTAGCTGGCCTGCAGGGTGACGCGGTACAGGTTTACGTCAATATTGTAACGCGCAACAGCGCTCCACGAAAAGCGGGGAGCAAAGGGCAGGGGGGAGTTATGTGCGACTGTTGGGTCAAGCGAAAGGCCGTTAATATAGTTGACCGGGCTTTTTACCTGCGCATCAAGGTAGGCAAATGAACCACGGATATCCAGATTGGGCACCAGGTTATGCAGTGTAGTTGACAGTTCGCCACCACGTGTGCGCGCGCGTGGAATGGTGCCCAACGTCAGTGAGTTTGTAACAGGTGTTATTGGTGCAAAGAACAGGGTCTGTCGGTTGTGGTATTCGTAATCGAACAGGGAGCCTTCGACTTCCAGTTTGTTGTGCAGAAGGGAGGACTTTACGCCAACCTCGTATGCAATCAGGTTTTCGGGTTTGACATAGTCAAGTGCTCCAGCCGCCAGAACAGGGGCCGCAAAGTAAGACCCCGCCTTATAACCGTTTGAAATAGTGCCATATACGTAGGTGGCGGGCATAATCTGGTAGCGCAGCCCCACACGCCCGGTAAAACGGTGGTAGTCATGGCGTTCGTTAACGCCGGTCAGGGCATCTCCAACCTGTGCGTAGTATGGGGCGGACAGTCTGGGGCTGTTGGCGGCAATGGCGGAATAGCTTGAACCGCCATTAAAGCCACGCTCGTCATAAGAAAAACGGCCAGAGGCAATAAAGTCCAGTTTTTTGGTAATATTCGTCACGGTATTGACATAAACACCCGTGGACAGGTTTTGCTGTGAGAAGTGATTGGTCAGGTTGATGCCACTTTTGGACTGAAGGCGCTCACTGGTATAGTCGCCGTCGATCTTGTCATAAGATTCGAAAACACCAAGTGTCAGATGGAATATTTTTGTTGGGTTCATGCGCAGGTGCATATCATGCGATTGCGCTATGGCTGTGTCTTTCCACTTATAGTCAGAAATACTCAGCGCGGATCCATCATAGTTATCCGTGTCATTCCTATGGTAAACATCAATCGCCGTGGTGGAGGAGAATGTACCAAAGTCGAACAGCTTGGTATAATTAACGGAAGCGCCACCGCCATTTTCGTTTCTTTGGGGGGCTGCATTGCCCACGCTTACAGCATTGGCGGCAGGGTTTTTGCCTGTCGCTCCCTCGGAGGTGGAGCCGATATCCTGCGGGGAGGTGGAGGTCCCTTTGTCGCGCGTGTAATGCAGGTTCAACAGTATGGAAGATGTGTCATCCACCTGAAATTTGGTCAGGTTGCGAAGTGCCAACTGGTCCTGCGCCCCATAGCGCGCGCCGGTATTGATGTCTTTTTGCCAGCCATCACCTTTGACATAGTTAAAGGCAAAGCGGTTGGCAATCTTGCTGGTAATAGGGGTATTAATGGCAAAGCGGCTGCGGTTGGTGTTGTAGCTGCTGTAACCCCACTCTGCATAACCACCGAATTTGTCTGATGGTTTTACAGACTGAATATTGATTGTGCCACCCGTTGTGCTGCGCCCCATGTCAAACCCCTGAGGGCCTTTTTCCGTGGCAACGCTCTCAATATCAAGCATCTGACCAGTATAGAATACGGGGAAGGGGGCAAACACGCCGTCCAGATAAATGCCGATCCCGCCCATGTTGGTGCCAACATAGTCATCCAGACCAACGCCACGGATGGAGAAAATGGGTGCTGAGCCAGACACGGCATTTGTTGCGGTGACACCTGGTGTAAAGGCGGCAATATCCTTTGGGCTTTCAAGGTGCAGCGAGCGGAGTTCCTGCCCGCTGATTGAGTTGACCGTGCCCGGTGTGGACAGATAGTGCTGCGTATGTGTGCGACTGACTGTGATCTGCTCCGATGACACCGCGTGGACAGCCGTATTCCTGCGGTGAGTGGGGGCAGGTGTGTGGCTTGGCGCAACATGCTTTGCCTTGGCTGTTTGGGGGCTGGCGGGGTCTGTTGCCGCAGTTGCAAGGGCGGAGGTCGACGCCAAAAGCAGGCAGGGTAAGGCAGGCAGGGTAACATAGGTTGGAACCGCAGCCAGAAGACGAAAGGAATGACGTAAAAAATAGAGTTTCATGCCGATATTCCTGTTTCATTCCCGTTCGAACCGCTTTTGGGGTCGTACAGACATGCTGATATTTCGTTTTCTTTTCTAATTTTTTTAATTCGGATCCGGAATGTATTTTCTCTTGGTAGAAAGCATAAGCTGAGCTTACGGCTTAGGCCTGATCCCCTTAATTTTGCACACGTCAATGGACGGGTTTGGGGCTGTAAGGTGCTGTATGTATGGTGTTACGGATTACATACACAAACAGGCTGGCTCCCTCCCTACCGGATGGAGCCAGCCTGTTTTGAGTTTTCTACGAGGTCGAATACAGAAAAACGTTAGGATTTTTGGGCCATTTTGGAGCGCTGGAGCATTCCAAACAGGTCGCGCGGATCATCCGGGTCGGCGACCATGTCCAGCTTTTCGTAAAGTCCGGTTTTGTCGAGTTTGTCGCGGACATAACGCAGAGCCGAAAAATCCTCGATTGCAAAACCCACTGAATCAAAAAGCGTGATCTGGGTCTGTCCTGTCCGCCCCTGTGCGTTGCCTGCAATGACCTCCCACAACTCGGTAACCGGGTAGTCTTGTGGCAATTGCTGTATCTCGCCCTCAATACGGGTTTGCGGGGGATATTCCACAAAAATGGAGGAGCGCAGCAGAATGTCGCGGTGGAGTTCTGTCTTGCCCGGGCAGTCGCCACCTACGGCATTGATGTGTATGCCCGCGCCAACCATGTTGTCGGACAAAATTGTAGCGCACTGCTTGTCTGCGGTAACGGTTGTAATAATGTCCGCGTTTTCCACCGCCACTTCGGGGCTGTCGCAAATGGTAATGTCAAAGCCCAAGTTGGCCAGATTGCATGCGCATTTTTCCGATGCAGCACGGTCAAGGTCATAAAGGCGCAGGGCGCGGATGCCAACGAGTTCGCGGAATGCAATAGCTTGAAATTCCGACTGCGCACCATTGCCAATAATGGCCATTGTGCGTGAATTGGCAGGAGCCAGATGCTTTGCCGCCATGGCGGATGTTGCCGCAGTACGCAGGGCTGTCAGGATTGTCATTTCCGACAGAAGCGTGGGGTAGCCCGAGGCAACATCGGCCAGCATGCCAAAGGCGGTAACGGTCTGTAGGCCCGCCTTCATGTTTTTTGGGTGCCCGTTGACATATTTGAAGCCATAAAGGCTGCTGTCACTTGTGGGCATCAGCTCAATAACGCCTTCGGGCGAGTGGGCTGCAATGCGTGGGGTCTTGTCGAACTCCGGCCAGCGTTTGAAGTCGGCCTCCAGATATTCGGCCAGTTCCCGCAAGAACGTGTCCATGCCAATGGTATGCACAAGCGCCATCATGTTCTCGACCGAGACAAATGGCACAAAGGCAAGATGTGAAGGAGCGGGAGCGGATGAGGGCATGTCAGTAGGTCCTTGTTTTATGTTCGAGAACGCGCCGCCCCAGCAGGCTTGCGGCAAGGTCAGTCATGAGCCGTGCTGTTTTGCCGCGCACGTCTAGAAAGGGGTTGAGTTCCGCCAGGTCCAGAGAGGTGACAAGACCACTGTCATGGAGAATTTCCATGATAAGATGCGCCTCCCTGAACGTGGCACCACCGGGGACAGTCGTGCCAACGGCGGGGGCTATGTCGGGGTCAAGAAAATCCACATCAAGGCTGACGTGCAGGCGACCGTTGGCTTGCCTTACGCGGTCCAGAAAACTGGTCAGCGGTGCCACAATGCCCTGTTCATCTATGGCGCGCATGTCAAAAACGGTAATGCCGATGGCAGCAACATGGCGCTTTTCCGCCTGATCAACCGAGCGTATGCCCATCATGCAGACGTTGTGCGGGTCAATGGATGCGGCCGGAGCGGGAATACCCTCAAAGCCGGACTGCCCCGTAAAGTAGGCAACCGGTGTACCATGCAGGTTGCCGCTTGTGGTTGTATCCAGCGTATGCAGGTCGGTATGGGCGTCCAGCCACAGCACAAATTGCGGCTGCCCCAGTTCCTGCGCCCTGCACGCCACGCCGGGGATCGTGCCTGTGGCCATGGAATGGTCGCCACCAAGAAAAATGGGCAGATCGCACGCGCAGGCCATTTCGTATGCCCGGCGTGTAATGCTTTCGGTCCATGCAATAATCGCATCCAGATTGCGGACCGCAGGGTTGGGGTGGCTTATGGTTGGGGGCTGCGCGGGCAAGACGTCCCCCACATCTGCGACCTGCCAGCCAAGGTTTTGCAGGATTTCTGGCAAACCTGCGATGCGGAAGGCTGTAGGCCCCATAATACACCCTTTTTCGGATGTTCCGCTTTGTGTGGGAATGCCCAAAATCTGGCATGTTTTCATATCATTTCCTCTTCTGGTTCATGGCCTGTGCAGGCAGGGTGTGGGTTGGTTGGGGGTGGTTCTGGTCCCAGACTATCAGGTCTGGCGCATGAAATGGCTGATGAACTGGTCAAACTGTTTGTCCATCCCGCCGCCAAACAAGGCCTGTGGCGTGCCCTGGGCACGGACCAAGCCTTGTTCAAGAAAGACCACCCGAGTGGACACATCCCGTGCAAAAGCCATTTCGTGAGTAACAACCAGCATTGTGCGCCCCTCGGCCGCCAGGTCCTGCATGACTTTGAGAACCTCCCCCACAAGCTGTGGGTCCAGTGCAGATGTGGGCTCGTCAAACAGCAAGATGCGTGGGTGCATGACAAGGGCCCGCGCAATGGCAACGCGCTGCTGCTGCCCACCGGAAAGCTGGCTTGGGTAGTAGTCGGCACGGTTGGCCATGCCTACGCGGATAAGGGCTTTTTCCGCCTCATCCCTGACTTCCTCGCGGTTTCGGCCCTGCACATGGATTGGCGCTTCCATAACGTTCTGTAAAACCGTTCTGTGGCTCCACAGGCAGAAGTTCTGGAACACCATGCCAACCTGTGCCCTTAGCCGGTTCACCTGCTTGGGGTCGGCAATACGGCGTTCGCTTCCTTTTTGTTTGAACCGTATGTTTTCCCCCAGCACATTCAACTCACCACTGCTTGGCGTTTCCAGCAGGTTCAGGCACCTCAGGAATGTGGATTTTCCCGAACCCGACGCCCCTAGAATGGAAATGACCTCCCCTTGGTGGGCTTGCAGGTCTATGCCGCGCAGCACCTCCAGCGCGCCATAACGTTTGGTCAGCCCGCGTGTGGCAACAACTGGCGCGGTAAGGGCATGACCGGATGGCATGGGGTTTGGCTGAATCGGTTCCATGAAAACTCCGGATAAGACCGCCTGCATGAGTCAGACACGATGATGGGGGCGAAGAAGACGTTCCAACAAGTGGACACAGGCAACAATGACAAAGGCAAGTGCCAGATAGATGCCCCCCGCAATGGTCAGGATTTCCTCGGACCGATAGGTTTTGGAAACCAGCCTGTAGGCAATGCCGGTCACATCCATCAGCGTAATCACACTGGCCAGAGATGTTGCCTTGAGCAGCAGGATCGCTTCATTGCCATAGTTGGCCAGACCATACCGTAATGCCTGTGGCCAGATAATGCGGCGCTGGAGCAGAAGACCGGACATGCCCATGGCCCGTGCGGCCTCTATTTCGTTCAAGGGTACAGCAGCAATGGCCCCGCGCATGATTTCCGCACCAAAGGCAGATGTGTTCAAGGACAGGGCCAGTATGGCGCACCAGTAGGCCTGCCCCAGAAATGGCCACAAAAAGGAGGCACGCAGGACTTCAATCTGCCCAAGGCCGTAATAGATAACAAATATCTGGACCAGAAGGGGCGTGCCCTGAAACAGCCCGACATACAGGCGGGCAAACCAGCGCAGGGGGAGCAGTCTGTTATGCGCCAGTGCCGTAATGCCCGCAGCCAGCACAAATCCGGCGCAGAGTGCTGTAACTGCCAGCTTGATGGTAAGGGGAACGCCACGGAGCAGTTCCCCCGCTGTATGGGCAAGGAAGGGCCAGTCCATTTTAACGTTCCCAGCAGCGGCTGAGATGTTTTTCAAAAGACCGGACTCCTATGCCGGTCATCTGACCCATAATAAGATACAAAACAGCGGCCGCGCCATAAAAGAGCAGAGGCTCACGGGTTGCCCCCGCCGCGATGGTTGATTGCCGAAGAAGTTCAACAAGACCAATAATGGAGAGCAGGGCGGTTTCCTTCAGCACGGACTGCCAGATGTTGCCCAGTGCGGGCAGGGCAAAACGCAGTGTCTGTGGGACAATAATGCGCCACAGCAGGACTGGTTGCGTCATGCCGCACGCCTTGCCCGCCTCGATCTGTCCGGGGTTAAGGCGCAGGTAAGCGCTCCGGTATGCTTCGGTCTGATACGCGCCCGAGAGCAGACCTATGGCCAGAACCCCGATAACAAATGACGGCAGGGAGAAAAAACCGGGAAAACCCGCCAGATGCATAAGGTGGGTCAGGGCGAGTGAGCCACCAAAATAAAAAAGATACACAACCAGGATCTCGGGAATACCCCTGAAAACTGTTGTGTAAATGCCGCCAACCCAACGCAGCGGAGCAATGGGGGAGAGCTTCATTGCAGCACCAGCCGTACCCAGCAGGCTACCGACCATAAAACTGCACAAAGCTGCAACCAGCGTCAGGCTGGCTGCGGCAACTAGCAGTTTGCCCCAGCCATCGGGCCCAAAACCAACAAGGGTCAGTAAGGGTGTTGTCATGCCTTGGCTCCGTGGTCAAAACGGTTACAGCCAAATGGTGCCAGCATGGGGTGGAGGCTGCCACTAACAAGAGAGTGGGCGACACTCTCCCCAACCGCTGGGGACAGATGAAAGCCATGCCCGCAAAAGCCAAAGACATGCCACAAATCGGGAGTGCCCTGTCCGGGGCCGATAAAGGGGATGCCGTCCGGTGTTGCGCCCTCCAGCCCGGTCCATGTCCGCAGGACCGGCGCATGCGCCAATGCCGGGAATGCCTCAAGGGTTGCGGCCGCACTTTGGGTCATGCGGTCCATGACCGTGAATGACGTGTCCCGCTCAGGGCATGGTTTGCCCAGAATGCCCCCGCCGATAACAAGCGAGCCAACAGCGCTCTGCTTGAAGGACAGTGGCCTGTCTATGCCAATGACCACGGGCCCTAGGAACGGCTGGACCCGTGCGGTTACCATCATGGAAGGGGCAACGGTCTTGAGTGGGAGCACCTGCCCGGCCATGGCCGCCACGTCTGCCCCCCAAGCCCCCCCACAGTTGATAAGCACGCCCCCTTCATGGTTGCCGGTTGGGGTTGTGACCCGCCAGCCTCCGCCGCCAATAGGAGCAAGCCCCTGCACCCGGCAGTTTTGTACGATCTGGGCACCGGCCGCCATGCAGGCCTCCCTGAAGGCGCGGGTCGCAGCGGCCGGGTTGGCATGACCATCCGCACGGGAGATGAGGCCACCAAGAGCACGCTCGGAAACACCGGGAAGCAAACTGCGCACAGCATCGCGCGACAGGAGTTCCTCCTGCCCCAAGTTCCGCCGGGTCATATCCTCCGCACGGCTGATGGCCCAGGACATTTCAGCCTCGTCCAGCGCCAGTGCTATCTGGCTGACGCCAAGGCGGACTTCGCAGGACTTTGCAGCAGCCGCCCCGACCAGTTGGTCCAGATTGGCCCAGTGCCACATGGCCCGTTGGGCAAGGGGGTATTCCCGCCAGTCCCGCAGCAGCATGCGCAAACCACCAGCATTGACGCTGGAGGCGTGTCGGCCTGCAACATTCTTGTCAAACAGCGTTACCTTCCAGCCAGCTTTTGCCAAAAACAGCGCAATGGAGCAGCCCTGAAGCCCCGCACCTATAATCAGGGCGGTTTTATTCTGCCGGGTCATGGGCCATGTCCTCCTGATCGTGCTCGGGCTTGTCTTCGAGCGTCAGCAACTCGGTCGCTCTTGGGTCCAGCCCCGTAAGGCTGGCAAGCGCGCCAAGGGGCAGGGGGCGAATGGGGGGGCGCCCCCGGAAGGTTGGTGGCACAGGGGCACTGGTGTTGTGGGCTTCCATTATCAGGCGCGCAGCGCTTACCATGCAGTTGCGGCCTTGGCATGGACCCATCCCGCAGCGTGTTTCGCCGCGCAAAGCATCCATATTGTTGAATCCGGCATGGATTTTGGCCCGCAGGGTGCCTGCGCTCAACTCCTCGCAACGGCAGACAATTGTGGCGTCATCAGGCAGGCTGGCCGAAAGACCCGGTGGAAAAGCTGTGTCCAGAAAAGGACGTACGGACAGGGCTTTACTCACGGCCTTACGGTGCTGCGGGGTAATGCCTGCCCCTTTGCCCTGTTCGGCAAGGATGGCCTGTGCTGCCAGTCGTCCATGGGCTATGGCGGCATCCGCGCCCCCAATTCTTCTGGCGTCCCCCGTAATGCGGATGGCGCAGTGGCCATGCCCAGGCTCCGGCGGCAAGGCTGGTGTGGCCTGTCCATCGGTCGTTGTGTGGGGGCGCCAGCTGGCATTTGTCTGGTCCCATTGCAGGGCCAGCCCCGCTCCGTTGGGAATGTCTATGGCGGGGACAATCCCGTCATGGACAATCAGCAGGTCACAGGGGAGGCGCTCCCGGCGGCCTCTGGCTGAAAAGCTGACGGCCTCAACCTTGCCTGCACCTTCTGCTGCAAGGTGTGTCAGGCCCGAAACTGTGCGTATGCCTTGGGCTTTGAGGCGTGCCAGCCACCCCACCCCCTTGATAATGGGGAAAAGCCCACCCCCGCGCAGGTGACGCATGGCCGTAAGACTATGGGAAAAATTATCTGTCCGTCCGATAAGTGCTGGTTTGACACCCAAGTGACAAAGCTGTGTTGCAAGCAGCAGAAGCAGGGGGCCGGTGCCTGCGAGCACAATGTTCCCTGATGGCTTGAGGTTGCCAGCCTTGAGCAATGTCTGCACAGCCCCTGCGGTCATGACACCAGGAAGTGTCCAGCCGGGGAAGGGGGCAGGCCGCTCCATTGCGCCGTGGGCTAGCAGCACGCAAGGTGCGCGAACATAGCCTGCCTCCATTCCCCGCAGCCACCCTACGGTGCCATCGGTGCGGACCTCCCACACGGTTGTCTGGCTGCGGTAGTCGATACTTTTGCAGGCCCGAAAACGCTCGATAAGGGCCGTACCAGCAAGGTAGGACGGCCCCAGAGCGGCAAGAACGCTCCTGCTGCCCGGGTTTTGCCCGCTTGTGTTGGCTTCCAGATTGCGAAAGATCTGCCCGCCCGGTGCGGGCTGCATGTCCATAACAATAACCGAACAGCCTGCTGTGGCCAGTTCCACGGCTGCGGCCATGCCGGATGGGCCGCAACCAACAATAATGACATCCGCGTTCATGGGGGGGGTGGTGGGGGCGTGTGTCATGGCGTGGGGTCCTCCACGGCTGACGCCGCACCGTTTTGGCGGCGGACCTGCATACCGTCATGGACGATTGTCAGGCAGGCTTGTTGATTACCAACTCCGTCAATTTCCACCAGACAGTCAAAGCAGTGCCCGATCATGCAGTAGGGCAGGCGCGGCGTGCCCGATACGGGGGTCAACCTGTTATAGGCCACGCCCGCGCGCAGCAGGCAGGCGGCAACGCTTTCGCCCGTATTGGCGGCAAGGGGCTGCCCGTCCAGATAAAGCGTTACGCCATGCGTGATGGGGGAGAGCGAAGAAAACATCGTAACCCTGAAATCAAGAGTGAAAACATGATCGGGAGTCATGCGCAGTAATAAGCGCGAGGGCTGCTGGGCTATTGGGAGTTTTCAGTCATGGATTGAAATATCCGCACCAAACCACTTTTCGGACAGTGCCTTGTTCGTGCCGTCGTGGTTGACGGAGGCAAGAGCGGCATTGAAAGCTTTGCGCAGGTCATCATCATCAGGGCGGAAGGCTATGTTGGTCGTATCCGACCCAAGCACTCCCCCAGAAAATGTTGGCCCGGTCATGACCAGAGTGTCCTTTGGGGCTGCGTCCATAAGGGTTTTGAAGGCTGTGACATTGGCAATGGCTATGTCTATCCGCCCCGCAGCCAGTTCCAGCCCCAGTTGCTCAAAGGAAGGATATTCCATGAGTGTGCTGCCCTGTAGGTAGGCTTCGGCAAACACGGCGGCGGTTGAGCCGGTTTGCACACCAATGACCTTGCCCAAAAGCTTGGCCTTAAGGGTCTCCAGCGCTGTATGTGCGGAGGTGGGGTTCTGGGTCAGGTCGCATGGCAGGCCTGTATCGGGCAGGTGGGCCAAAGGGTTGGCTGCCGTTGTCAGGAACCCGTTGGGCGCGCGGGTGTAGGGAATGGAAAAGGAGACAATTTTGCTGCGCTCCTCTGTTACACCCATGGAGGCGATGACGGCGTCATACTGGCCCACGCGCAGTCCGGGTATAAGGCCATTCCAGTCCTGTGTTACAATCCGGCATGTTACGGTCATGCGTTGGCAGAGGATTGTTACAAGGTCCATTTCGTATCCGGCGTATGACCCATCGGGCTTTGCATAGGACCACGGGGGATAAGTGCCTTCCGTAGCAATTGTGAGCGTGCGCAAATGTCCCGCAGCCCACCCGGACGTGGGAAACATGCAGAGCATGCATGCTATTGCCATGTATTTTGCGCGCAGAGGCATTCATGGTTTCCCGTTGGTGTGTGTTACACAAGTCTCTGTAACTGCTTTAGATTTTTAAATGCGATATCGGAATATATTTTTTCTTGGCAGAAAGCATAAGTTCAGCTTATGGTTTTTGCATGCAAACAGTGCGCATTCCATCCCTGAACTGGCTGCGCGTTTTTGATGCAGCGGCCCGGCACCAGAGTTTTGCCTCTGCCGGACGTGAGTTGAATATGTCGGCCGCCGCAGTCAGCCAGCAGATACTGGCGCTTGAGACCTATCTTAAAAAACCGCTTTTCATACGCAGTGCCAACAAGGTCAGGCTGACACTTGAGGGTAACGAATTCCTGCCCACCGTACAGGTTTCCCTCAGGGCGATTGAAGCCAAAACGGCCTCTCTTTTTCCACGCAAGGATGTGGAGCGGATATCGCTTGTGGCCAGCCAGCTTATGGCCATGAGCTGGTTGCCCCGCCGTCTGGCTGAGTTTGAAAGCGAAAACCCTCTGGTCCGGATTGACCTGATCATAGAGGACGCGCAAAGGCACAGTGAGCCGGATTTGGCCATCCGTTTTGATCATGGCATGTCTACGCTCACCCATCCGGGGTGGCTTATGGGCATTATGCATGTTGTTGTCGGCAAAAAGCCCGATGTCGATAATATAACAGATACCCATGACATAACGGATTTCCGCCTGCTGGACGTGCGCTCCCACGCCGTTGGCTGGAATACGTTGCTGACGCGCTACCCCGGCATGCTTGATGGGGCCGCCCAGCTTGTTGAATCGGTGGACACAACGCCACTTGCATTGATGATGGTTAAGGAGAGCCATGCTCTGGCCCTTGTGCCTTGGCCTGCGTCCCAGAACCTTGTGCAGGCCCTTGGGCTGGAGGTTTGCAAGACAGTTCCCGCCATTCCCGGTTTGGGAAATTACTATATTGAGCAGTTTACCGGGCATGGGGCGCGCCCGATTATAAACCGGCTGCGTGAAGGCCTGCGAAAGGCAGCGCAGGATACGCCGTAATGCACAAGCACCAAGACTGACTTTGGTGGGGCCTGCATGTGCAAAAAAATGCTCAGCCTGCAGGACGTTTTGTGAACTGCCCCGGTTTTCCGGAGAGTAAAACTCTCGGAGGTTGAGCCTTATGGCAGAGAAAAAGACATTTGGTTAGTCACCTAAGTTCCGTGGGCGTGCCGTGCGCCTTCTGGACGGTGATTTCCTTGCAGTCATAAGCCCGTTTCTAAGTTTGCCAGTTTTTCTTGCAGTGATAGCTAGATTGCGCACAGGTAGTGACTTGGGAGGGCGTTCAGGACACGCGTGAGCTTACAGTTGTAGATAGTCCGAGGCCACAGCTTCCTCCCTCATAGGCTGGTCCAAGCGCTAGAGTGGAAGAGGCAGGGCACATCACGATGGCCGATGTAGTTGCTTCCAGAGTGCGGGGTCCCGGTTGTAGAAATCCGGTGCGTATCGCAGCACTCCGTTTTCGTCCATGAACACAGTTTGGTAAATGACGAACACCGGTACACCCATCGGTAAGTCATGACGGGTTGTCTTGCCGGTTGCGATGTCCTGATTGATGCTCCCAAGGGGCTCCTTCAGCAAAAGGGCTGCCAACCCGCGTGGATTTTGCACCCGGATGCAACCATGGCTGATGCGGCGGTTGGCGCGGTTAAACAGAGATCGGTCGGGCGTGTCGTGAAGATAGACGTCAAAGCGGTTGGGCATGTCGAACATCAGCAGGCCAAGCCCCGCTTCCGGCCCCGCCATCTGCTCGATTTCTCCGTTGGGAAGCATGATCATTCTGTTGCGGGCAAGATAGTTCGGATCTTGGTTGATTATGGGCAGCATCTCACGCGTCACGATGTCTTTTGGTACGACCCAAGGGGGATTAAACAGGCTTGCTTCAATGACCGCCTGAAATTCAGGACTCTGGTTGGACTGCGCGTCCTGCCCGACAATTACCCGGGTGGCCAGTACCGGTTGGTCATCATGATAGGCCACCAGCCGTTCATCCGCCACGTTGACGACAATGCGATCAGCGGGCATTGCGCGGGGTAGCCATCGCTGGCGTTCGAGATTGACCTCAATCCGGCGCTGACAATCCATGCCCTTGTGCTGCTCTGTCGGTCTTGCGGCACGGCAGGTCCGCAACGCCTGTTGCAGCGCGTAATAGGCTGGGGTGGCGGGGGCCAGACTTTCAATTCTGGCGGCCGTGTCATCGGCGTTCAGGGCCTGGCTCACTTGTGCTGCAACATCGACTGCAGCAGGCGTCAGGGCCTGATTGTCTGTCCGTCGTTCCGGCGGCACAGCCCCGTGCGCCAAAGCGTCGGCATAGGACAGTGCCGCATCCGACAGCAGAAGTTCACGCTCAAGCGCTGTCAGGGTCTTGTCGTGCCGTAACGCATCAGCATGAAACGATGCAGGGTTCAGCCCTTGGTCGCCAGCTTGGGCAATGGCCTTAAGGATGGCCTGAGCCTGCGCAGGATGGTTGTCCCATACTGGCTCAAAGTCGTGGAGGGCGTAAAATCGTCTCAGCAGGTTGGTGTTGAGCGTGTGCCCCCCAGTGGTGACCAACGTCGGGGCGTTGAGAGCCCGCTTTATCTCAGTCGGTGCATGCTCTGGGGCAGTGGTGCAGGCGGAGAAAATTGTCACAGCCACCAGTGCGCAATGGCGGGAGGGGGCAACCCATCGGCCGATAGTGCGTTTTATTATTCTGATCGTTGAGGACGCGTCATAATCTGGCTTGCTCTGCCACCATAATGTAGCCACGGAACACGACTCCTCGATTTTTCAGTCTGACGTGAATAGTCGTTTGACTTTCTGTCTTGTGCTGTTCTTAACTACTTACTGTCCATCAGGACTTTAACAAAGGGGTAACAGATGTCTACAACTTCCAAAACATCGTCCCGTTTCAGGCTGCTCCGTAATGCAGGGCTTGTGGCTGTGGTCATTCCTTTGTCGCTGCTCGCGGCTTGTGCGGACGATAAGCCACCGCCACCACCACCGCCCGCACCTGTCGAGGCCCCACCGCCGCCACCGCCGCCTCCGGCTCCTCCAGCCCGTGGCTGAACCTTGCTTTTGAGAGTTTAATACTTGAGATTCCAGTTCCTTGGCGGAGCTGGAATCTCAAGAAATTTTTGAATATGATGTGTTTTCTGGCACTTCGTAAGAGTGCGTGGCACCCGTCGCACTCAGGCTGAGGCAGTTCGTTGCAGCGAATGCCCAAGCTTATTGGTCTCGTGATTGCACGGATTGTATGACATATAATGGAATGAAATTTCATAGAATGTATGGAAATTCTATCCCATGTCAGCATACCCCTATCTCGCCCACTGGAAAGAAGAGATCAGCCGGAGCCCCAATGCGATTTACATGACGCTCGCTGATTCACTGGCCCTTTCTATCCGCAAGGGTGATTTACGGGAAGGCGACAGGCTGCCCCCGCAGCGCGTAATTGCAGATAACCTTGGCACGAACCTGACGACCGTGACCCGTGCATTTACCGAGGCTCGTCGTCGCGGCCTGATTGATGCAACAGTCGGGCGTGGCACTTTCGTGCGGGTTGGTGCAGGGGAAAGTCACTGGCGTCATACAGGCCCTGCTGTGGTCGACTTGACCATGAACTTACCCCCCATTCCACAAGACCCACCCCTTCAACGTATTATCCAGAGTGATATTGCAGCCATTTTGAAACATCAGGACCTGAATAGTCTGATGTCCTATCGGGTAACGGGTGGTACAATCGAGGAAAGGCAACTCGGCGCAAAATGGATAGCCCCTGTTATCGGGCAGCGGCGAACGGATGAAATTCTTGTCTCACCGGGTGCTCAAAGCGCACTGGCGGCAATTGTCAGCACACACACGCAGCCCGGAGATGTTATTGTTACCGATCGCATCGCCTATCCTGGTATCAGGACAATTGCAGCTCAGTTCGGTCTCATTCTCATTGGCGTGGACAGCGACATCGAAGGCATGATGCCAGAGCAGCTTGATCGGGTCTGTGCGGAGCATCACCCCCGGTTGCTCTACTGTATTCCAACCATCCATAACCCCACTACGGCCACAATGTCGCTGCAAAGGCGCAAGGACATTCTGGCGGTCGCTCAGCGGCATCATCTGCATATCGCCGAAGATGATCCTTACAGTCTGTTGATGGACAACCCGCATCCTGCATTGGCAGCACTCGACCATAGCCGCGTCAGCTATATTGCTACGCTCGCAAAAACTCTTAGCCCCGGCCTGCGCACGGCTTATGTCGCACTTCCCAATGCAGACATGGCCCGGCGGGTTACAGCCGCCATACGCGCCATAGCACTGACAAATGCGGGCCTGCTCAGCGCGCTGACAGCGCGGTGGATGCAGACGGAGCAGGCGCATACGATCCTGTATGCCATTCAGAAGGAACTGCGTTTACGCCAGTCCATTGCCCGCAGGGTTTTGGGCGAAGGGCACTGTATGAATCCCGATGGGCCGCATGTCTGGCTGAAACTGCCGGACTGGTGGGGCAGTGCGGATTTTGTGGCCTATGCCCGCAGGCGTGGTCTGGCGCTGGTGCCCAGCACCGTTTTTACCATTAGTGGTGAACCCCCGCAGCGTGCGCGGATCGCATTGGGCAGCGCACCAGATGCTGCAAGCCTAGAGGAATCCCTGCATGGGGTAATGTCTGTCCTACAGCACAAGCGCTCCCCCGGGTTTACCGACATTGTGTGACCTGACAGCAAGCCTTGGAATCGATGGGATGATGCCATTCAGCAGCAAGGCGTGTGGGTGTCATGGTAAAACAACAGGGCGCTGTAGTCACGAATGTGTGAGTATAAAAGCCTTTTAGAACAGATACATATGAAGATCATTGATGATTGTATGGGTATTGCACATTTTTTGTATGCTCCTGTAATGGTAAGCGCAGGGCGTGTAATTTAATTTGATCTGATTGTACCAATGTTGTTGGGCATACAATATTTGGGCCTTCTGCCATCCCATGTCACGTTCGCTCCTGTAACGCGGTTTCACCGGATTTTTGTCGGAAACCGCAGCACACGGGAGACACACCATGCCAAAAGTCGAACACGCTGCACATAAAGATGGCGATTGCTTCGTTAATTATGAAAATAAAGTTTTCGAGGATGTCAAAGCCCAGCCCGGCGAAAAAGCCCTCATCACCTTCCACACCGTGGCTAATGAAGGCTCGGTCGGGTTTGTAAACCTTCTTCAGGCCACGCGGCTGATCCGCAAAGGGTTCGAAACGTCGGTGCTGCTGTATGGACCGGGTGTCACCCTTGGTGTGCAGCGCGGCTTTCCCCGTCTGGGCGACGAAGCATTTCCGGGGCATATGAACTGTAACAAGCAGATCGCAAAAATCCTCGAAGAGGGCGGTAAAGTTTATGCATGCCGCTTCGCGCTCCAAGCGCTCTACGGTTACGGCGAGCAGAACCTTATCCCCGGTATTACGCCGATCAATCCGCAGGACGTGCTCGACGTTATCCTGCTGGCCCGCCGCGACAACGCCTTCATCCTCAATACCTGGACTCTTTGAAGGCCGGAGGGAGGACCGCAAGCCATGTCCCGTATCGTTCGCGCCGCAGCAATCCAGATCAGCCCCGTCCTTGGCGATGACGGTCTGGGAACTGCCCGGAAAGTCTGTCAGGCCATCCGCGATGCCGCCGGGAAAGGTGTTGCGCTGGCGGTCTTCCCCGAAACCTTTGTGCCCTATTATCCCTATTTCTCGTTTATTCAGCCAGCTTTTCGTTTGGGTGGGGAGCATCTGGCGCTTTACGAGCGCGCAGTTTGCATTCCCGGCCCGGTCACCGACATGGTGGCGGAAGCTGCGCGCCAGACTGGCATGGTTGTCGTGCTGGGCGTGAATGAACGTGATTTTGGCACGCTTTACAACACCCAGATCATCTTCGATGCCACGGGTGAGATCCTTCTCAAGCGCCGCAAGATCACCCCCACCTACCATGAACGCATGGTCTGGGGGCAGGGTGATGGTGCGGGGCTGAAAGTGGTTGAAAGTGCTGCGGGACGCATTGGAGCGCTCGCGTGCTGGGAGCATTACAACCCGCTCGCCCGCTACGCGCTGATGACCCAGCATGAGGAAATCCATTGTGCCCAGTTTCCAGGATCGCTGGTAGGGCAGATCTTTGCCGACCAGATGGAAGTTACCATTCGCCATCACGCGCTGGAAGCCGGCTGCTTTGTCGTAAACGCCACGGGCTGGCTGACGGAAGAGCAGATCACGGAGATAGCCCGCGATCCCGCGTTGGAGGGGCCGCTGCGTGGTGGGTGCTTCACGGCCATTGTCTCGCCCGAAGGGAGACTGCTCGGCACACCGCTGACAGAAGGCGAGGGGATGGTGATTGCCGATCTCGATTTCGCACTCATTACCAAGCGCAAGCGCATGATGGACTCTGTGGGTCATTACGCACGGCCCGAACTGCTGAGCCTGCTTCAGGACCGGCGTCCGGCGCGCACAGTGCATTATGTCGGTGAGCATGCAGATGTCGAGCCGATAGCCCCCTCCAATAACGAGGCTAGATCATGACCGTTCCAACACTCGGTACGCTTTCTGGCCGCAAGCTTGTTACGGATCTACAGTCCTTCGGACTTCAGATTGGCGAAGATATTGGCGGTATCACCCGCAAGGGTGGAGCCGGCCCTTCTGACCACAAGACGATTACCATTGCGGGGCAGACCGTCATGGTTCCGGTTTACACCTCTGGTGCGCGGCGGTCTCCGTTTCAGGCCAGTCCGCCTGACCAGAGTGGTGTCAGCACGCTGCTGCGTGACGGGCAGATGCTGGGTACCATCCATTTCCCTGCGGCCCCGCGCTTTTATGGTCTGAGCACGGCGGATGGTATTCCTTACTGGAAAATCGCGCTGCTGCACGGGCGTGACACGCTGGCGACCACGGTGCACCAGACCTGCATCCGCTATGCCGACCGGCGCACATCGTGCCAGTTTTGTGCCATTGGCCAGTCGCTGGAAGCAGACCGGACGATCGCTTACAAAACACCCGCGCAACTGGCCGAGGTTGCCAAAGCCGCCGTGGAACTGGACGGCGTGCGCGACATGGTGCTGACAACCGGCACGCCCAATGTAATTGATCGGGGGGCTGCCGTACTGGTGGAATCAGCCCGTGCTATCCGGGCGGCGGTGGATCTGCCGCTTCAGGTGCAGTGCGAACCACCACGTGACCATGGCTGGTTCCAGCACCTGCGGGATGCCGGGGCGGACAGTCTGGGTATGCACCTTGAAGCCGCAACACAGGCCGTGCGCGAAAAAATTATGCCCGGCAAGGCCACGGTCAGCGTTGATCGCTATATGGACGCTTTTGCCAGTGCCGTGCCGATTTTCGGGCGTGGGCAGGTCAACACCTACATTCTGGCGGGTCTGGGCGACAGTGCTGAGGATATTCTGGCACTGGCTGAACGCCTTATCGCACTGGGGGTTTACCCCTTTGTTGTGCCATTCGTGCCTATCTCCGGCACACCATTGGAAAATCATGCGCCACCTTCATCTGATTTCATGAAATCCGTGCTGGCACCACTTGGGCGGATGCTGCGGGAGGCAAACATGAAATCCACCGACATCCGCGCCGGATGTGGCCGGTGTGGCGCCTGTTCCTCGCTCTCGGCTTACGAACAATGACCGCGTGGCTTGAAGGTATGGAGGAGCGGCCTTTTATTCCCACGGAATATGTTGTGCGTCATGCCCGCACGCCGTGGGAACGCGCCGGATACCACGCGTTGCGTCGTGCAGTATTCTGCACCGAGCAGCATGTATTTGCCGATGATGACCGCGACGCGATCGATGATGTTGCCATTCCCATCATTGCCGCCTGCTGTATGGCGGGCATGCCAGACCGGGTTGTGGGGGCTGTGCGTATCCATGAAATGGAGGCTGGTGTGTGGCGTGGTTCCCGGCTGGCTGTGCATGCTGGCCACCGCAAGCTGGGGCGGATCGGGGCAGAACTGATCCGCATGGCGGTCAGCACGGCGCACGGGTTTGGGGCCACGCGGTTTCTGGCCCAGGTGCAGGAACAGAATGTGCTGTTCTTCCGCCGCCTGCACTGGAAGAGCCTTGGCATTCTTACGCTGCATGGCCTGCCACACCACGACATGGAAGCCGACCTTGCGCGCTATCCGGCGCATGGTCTGGATCAGACATGGCTGCTGCGTCCGCAGCCTCGGACCCGGCAGGTGGCGTGATGGCACACGAACTTGCCACACTGCTGCACACGCTCCGGAACGGGCGCGCCCTTGCGGGAAAGCAGGACATTGCCGCAGCAGCGGCAATCCTGAAGCCTGCAAATGCCGACGCTATCCGCCTTGGTGATGATTGCGCCGCAATCCCCGATGGCGATGGCTATCTTCTGCTGGCCAGCGAGGGCTTTCAGGACAGTTTTGTCCGCTCAATGCCGTGGTTTGCCGGGTATTGCGGGGTAATGGTCAATGTTAGCGACATTGCGGCAATGGGTGGTCGGCCCGTGGCGGTGGTGGATGCGTTGTGGAGTGATACGTCCGAGGCGGCCGCATCCATCCTGACCGGCCTGCATGATGGAGCGCGCACCTACGGTGTGCCGGTTGTTGGGGGCCATACCAACATGCGTAGCAGCCATAATTCGCTGTCGGTTGCGATCCTTGGACGTGCCCGTCATCTGCTGACCAGCTTTGATGCACAGCCGGGGGAGGTGGTTATTGCGGCCATCGACTTACGCGGTCGCTGGCATGACCCGCATCCGTTCTGGGACGCAAGTTCCGCGCTGTGCGGCACAGAGGGAGCCGCCCGGTTGCGGGGGGATATCGAACTGCTGCCCACTCTTGCCGAAGATGGCCTCAGCCGTGCCGCCAAGGACATCAGTATGGCCGGATTGCTGGGCACCGCCCTCATGCTGGCCGAGTGTTCGGGAGTGGGTATGACGATCACACTCGATGACATTCCGCGCCCCAATAACGCACCCATGGAACGCTGGCTGTCCGCATTTCCCAGTTATGGCTACCTGCTCACGGCGCGCCCCGAAGATGCTAAAGCGGTTATGGCCCGGTTTTGCGGGCGTGGCATTGCGGCCTCTGTCATTGGGCGGTGTGATGGCACGCGCCGGCTGGATGTGACGTTGGCGAACGAGACGGAAACTTTCTGGGACCTCGCCCGGACGCCACTCATGGGGTTTGCGGCATGAGGCTGTCCGTTGGCATTTTAACCCATTCAACCAATCCGCGTGGCGGTGTGGTGCATGGTATGGCGCTGGCAGAAGCCCTGTGTGATGCAGGCCATGACGCAACACTGATCGCGCCGGACGTGACCGGGGCTGGTTTTTTTCGCACGCCCCGCTGCGCCACAAACTGCATTCCGGCCAAAGCTGAGCGCGATCTGCCGACACTGGTAGAGCGCCGTATTGGCGAAATCAGGGATGCACTGCGCGGAAAGCCTTTTGATGTACTGCATGCGCAGGACCCTATTAGCGCCAATGCGTTGGCCGAGTTGGTGGGAGAGGGGCGGATACCCGGCTTTGCCCGCACGGTTCATCATCTGGACCAGTTTTCCCATCCCGGTATCGCCGCACGGCAAAGACGGGGCCTGACGGCTGCGACAAAACTGTTTACGGTCAGTCAGCTCTGGGAGAACACGTTACGCACAGAGTATGGGCGGCAAGCACCTGTTGTGGGGAATGGTGTTGACCTGACAAGGTTTTTTTCGGAGCGCGGTCTGCGCGATCAGGAACTTCGCGTACGGTATGGGCTGCCGCGGACCGCACGTCTTGTGTTGTCGGTTGGTGGGGTAGAGCGGCGCAAAAACACGCTTGTTCTCCTTGAAGCTTTTGAGGTGCTGCATCGGGAGCATCCCGATCTGCATCTTGTCATAGCCGGGGGCGCATCCCTGTTGGACCACTCCCACTACCGTTGTCTTTTTGATGAGCAGGTGCGGGTGCGCGGCCTTGTGGATGCGGTGAGCGTGACGGGAATAGTTGCGGATGAGGATATGCCTGCATTTTACCGGCAGTCTTCGGTTCTGGCGTACCCTTCAAAAACCGAAGGCTTCGGCCTGTGCCCGCTCGAGGCTCTGGCCTGCGGAATTCCCGTGGTGGTGCCGGACGATGCACCTTTCACGGAGCATCTGCATCCTCACGAGGTGTTCTGGTGCCAGCCCGAAAGCCCCGAAACACTTGTTTGCGCGTTGCGTGACGCTCTGAGCGTTAGGAGCTTGGCCCGTTTTCGGGTCAGCGGCCCCGCAACGGCCCGCCGCTTCGACTGGGGCCACGTCGCCAGTCGGCACCTTCCCGCATACCGGCGTCTCGCGGCATTGCCGCACGCAGGTGTCCCTGTTTCAGGAGTTTTGTCACCATGCCCGAAATGACCTTTCGCGTGCGCTGGCCCGATGGGAAGGAGACTGACTGTTACTCCCCGTCGCTGGTCATAAGGGATTACTTCATGCCCGGTCAGGATTATCCGGTCCGGGAGTTTCTTGAAAAAGCAGATACGGCCCTGACACTGGCCAGCGAGCGGGTTCGCGCCCGGTATGGCTTCCCGTGTAGTCGCGCCCTTGGCCAGTTGCACGCCATTGGGCAGGCCAGTGCGCCTTTCCTCAATCGCCCCGATGCGTTGGTGCGCGTCCTGTCTTTCAGCCCCTGAGATGAAAAGAACACCCATGACACAGAACGAAAAAAGCATCCCCGTTATCATCGTAGGTGGCGGACAGGCGGGGCTGTCCATGAGCTGGTACCTCTGCCGCGAGAAGGTGGAACACATTGTTTTTGAAGCAAAAACGGCCTGCCATGCATGGGATAACGAGCGGTGGGACAACTTCTGCCTCGTCACCCCCAACTGGCAGTGCGCACTCCCCGGTTATCCATACAAGGGAAAAGATCCGCACGGCTTTATGGTGAAGCAGGAAATTATTGAATACGTTAAAGGCTTTGCAAACTCATTCACCCCTCCGCTGCGTGAACACACAGCCGTTACTTCCATCACACGTCATGATTCCGGTGGTTATCGGGTGGTGGCGGGCGAAGATGTATGGCACGCAAAGCATGTGGTTATCGCATCGGGCGCGTATCAGGACGCAGTGATCCCCGGTTATGCCAGTGCGATTGATCCATCAATCTTTCAGGTTCATTCGCAGGATTACAGTAACGCCGCCCAACTGCCTGAAGGGGCTGTGCTGGTCGTGGGCAGTGGTCAGTCTGGTGCTCAGATCGTTGAGGACCTGTTCCTTGAAAAGCGCAAGGTCCATCTTTGCGTCGGCTCCGCCCCACGGGTCTCACGCTTCTACCGTGGGCGCGATGTTGTGGACTGGCTGGCGGACATGCATTTCTATGATCTGACGGTAGATAATCATCCACTACGTGATGGCGCACGCGACAAGACCAACCATTATGTAACTGGCCGGAATGGCGGGCATGACCTTGATCTGCGCACGTTCGCGCAGGAAGGCGTGGGCCTGCATGGCGCGCTGGAGACCATCCGCGACGAAATCGCGCATTTTGCGCCAGATCTTACAAAAAACCTTGATGATGCAGACAAAACCAATGCCGACATCAAGGCATCCATTGATGCCTACATTGCACGCGAGGGCATTAGCGCGCCAATTGAAGCCCCCTATGTGCCCGTCTGGGAGCCTGATGGCAGCAACACGCCGCTTGACCTGAAGGCCGCCGGGATTACCTCGATCATCTGGTGCATCGGCTTCCGCCCGAATTATCGCTGGATCGATGTGCCGGTGTTCAACGGGGCCAACAAGCCGGTCTGGCATCGTGGCGTAACCGACGCGCCGGGCTTTTACTTCCTTGGTCTGCCGTGGTTGCACACATGGGGGTCGGGGCGGTTTTCTGGTGTCTCGCGCGATGCGGCGTGGCTGGCTGGCCAGATCACCGGCAAAGATGTGCCTGTAGCCTGAACGGAGTAAGGTGCCATGCTTCCATGGATGACATACGAGGCAATGTATGATGCAGCACTCAATCAGCCAGAGCAGTTCTGGCTGGCTGCGGCGCAACGCGTGACATGGAAGCAGGCCCCTGTGAGCGCATGCAGGACGCGGGCGGATGGTTGGCATGACTGGTTTTCCGGTGGGATGCTCAACACCTGTTATAACGCCGTGGACCGGCATGTTGAAAATGGTCGCGGCGGGCAGGCAGCACTTATCTGGCATTCCTGCGCCACCAAGGAACGACAGGCGGTCACGTACCGGGAACTACAGGGCAGGGTGGCTGGGTTTGCCGGTGGTCTGCGCTCGCTCGGGGTAGCGCAGGGTGAGCGTGTCCTGATCGTTATGCCGACTATGATTGAGACAGCAATTGCCATGCTGGCCTGCGCGCGGATTGGCGCAGTGCATGTTGTGGTTTTTGCCGGTTATGCCGGGCCCGAACTGGCGCTGCGGATCGATGATGTGGTGCCGAAGGTTATCATTACTGCCAGTTGCAGCTTTCAAGGCCAGACAGCAATCCCATCCGCTCCTGTTCTGAATGATGCGCTCGCCATAGCGACACACAGACCACAGGCCTGCGTGATTGTGCAGCGCAAAGCCTGTCCGGCCTTGCTTCAACCGATGCGAGATCATGATTTTCGCACGCTTGAACAGTGCGCACCCGCAGAGCCGGTTATGCTACGCTCCGAAGATCCGCTGTATATTCTGCATACATCCGGCACGACAGGGCATGCAAAAGGCATTGTGCGCGATAATGGGGGCCATGCCGTAGCCCTCGCCTTGTCCATGGACCTGATCTACGGCTGCAAACCCGGTGATACCTTTTTTACGACATCGGATATGGGGTGGGTGGTCGGTCACTCCTACGGCGTCTATGCGCCGCTGATAAGCGGCTGCACCAGCGTAATTGTGGAAGGAGGCGTATCGGCTTCTGCCATAAGCGCACTCTGCCATGAGCATGAGGTGAAGTGCCTGTTTACCACACCGACCCAGATGCGGGTGCTGCGGCAGGAAAGCCGTCATCTGTCGGGTGTGACCCTGCCTGCACTGGCCCGTATCTTTGTGGCAGGAGAGTATGCAGACCCGACATTGCTGGAGTGGGCACGCTCATATTTTTGCAAGCCTGTGGTCAATCACTGGTGGCAGACCGAAACCGGGTGGAGCATTACCGCCCACTTCTTTGGCCTGCCTGAGCGTGAACCGCTCTCGCTCATGAACGATATAGGGCGGCCTGCGCCGGGGTTCTGTCCGGCAATCGCCTCCTCCATTCCCGGCGAGCAATGCGGGGAGATTGTCCTGTCCCTGCCGTTGCCCCCCGGCTGTCTTGCGGGTGTTTGGAAGGGCAGGGCAATTCATGTCCCTACAGCGTATTTGGATGAAACGCGAAAGTATTATCGCACCTTTGATGAAGGCATGATGGAGGCCAGCCGCGCCGTTCATATGCTCGGGCGTTCTGATGACGTGATTAAGGTAGCAGGGCGGCGGATTTCGGGAGTGCAGATTGAAAAAATTATTGCCACTCATCCAGCCGTTCATGCGTGTGCCGTGGTGGCCATGCCCGATGGGTTGAGGGGGCAACGGCCCGTTGCCTATGTGGTTGCTGATCCCGATGTGGAATGCGCGCCCTGCTCCGAGGAAATCATCGTGCGGGTTAACCAAGTCCTTGGGCGCTGGGTTGGTCTGAAGGAGGTCCGCTTTGTCGGGCAGTTGCCGACCACAGTATCGGGAAAGATTACACGCAAACGTCTGCTGGTTTCTTGAGGAGGCCTTGGTAGTATATGCCATGGCTCCGCCCCAGAGCGCATGTTTGGCATAGAATATTGATCGACGCCTTCTTCGATCCCGCCATCTTGACAGAAATTAATGTACGCGAGCATAAATGAAAAAATATTTTTAAAGCGTGTTTGATTAATGGAAAGCTTTATTTGTGGCCTATATTCTTTTTCGTAGTGATTTAGATGACCTTGTGCTGCTTAAATCCCGTGATCAGCCTGTTATTCTGAATTATGAGACTGTTGCGGGAATAGCAGGTTCTTCAGGCGGTTCGCGGTTTGGGTTTGCCGAGCCTCTTGTGTGCTGGCCGCGAGAAAATAATCCGGGCGAAATCTCTTGGTATGCGGAAGGCGAAAGCCAGTTTCGGCAGCTTACTCTTTTTCCTCAGGAAGAAAGGGAGGTTTTGCTACGTGATCTGGCTGCGGAAATTACCCAACTGAGGCAGTCTGTATTGGCGGCGGGTCAATCAGATAGTCATTTGCTGGATCTTGCGCTGATTATTCCGGGCTCTGAGGCCATATTTACAGATGGCAACAGGTTTATTCTTGCCCCTTGGGGGGCAATGGCCGGTCGCGGTAAAGGCTTGAAAATATCCGACAGGGCAGTGGATTTTGGAAAGTCTTTTCTTGGTCAATTATTGGAGCAGGAGGCGCTGCCGGTAAGGGAGCGGCGCGAAGAAGGCGTATTTGAAAAACCTGACCCGTTTGAAACTCCTGAACTGCCTGTGTCGGGGGAAGCTCTCAAGCCAGATACGTCTTCGGCGGCGGGGCCTCAAGCGCCTTTCACTGAGGTTTCTGTAGCAGCAACGTCTTATGATGCGCGGCTGCCCATGTCGGGGCCTGCTGCGGTTACGTTGCATGGCCTTGTTTTTGTTTTGTTTTTTCTGTTAACGCTATGGGCTGCACTCACTATACTTGCCCATAACCACATCCTTGGTGCGGATTTTCCTGTGATAGGACGGTATTTCGGGGTGGGATTGCCATCATGACGGCTCTGCTTTGTACAACCACCTCTGCGGAACTCTCACCTGTGGTTTTCCGAAGCCAGAGAGTGATGGAGTTGTGGTCTGAGTTTTCCTCTTTGTTCAGAAAGCTTGGGGGCGATGCCGGGGGAGGGTTGCTGGCAGAACCGGAAGACCACGGAAATGGCCGTGTTGACTGGTATGGAACGCTCGGTGCAGAACGTTCGCAAGAAGAACTGGTGGCGCAGTTCCATGCATTGCGGGCTGCAATCGAGGCTGCGGCGGAGCAGCAAGTGAGTGCTCTCTCACCTTCTGAGAAAGCTCTTTTGCCATTACTGCCCTATATTTTTACCATTCCGGGGGAGGGGTATATCCGTTCCGGTGCTTCCGGGCCAATCCTTGTGGGGTGGGGGCATCACGCCGTTACGGACAAGTTAACCCGAGTGGATATTACGGGGGCCGTAAAGCAGTCTTCGCCTCCCACGCCTACTCCCACTCCTGCGCCTGCGGCTGGTGCGAAGCGGGCGGAAATGGTCATTCATCCGCCACCGGTGGTGGTTGAGCGGCGTCCGGTTGGTGCGTGGCGGGCATGGCTTGTTCTGTTGGCAATGCTGGCGGGACTGGCTTTGCTCATCTGGATCATGCCTCATCTTGCTGGGCTGTTTGCTGCTGGGTTGTGCTCTCATCCACCGCTGCTGTTCTGGGTTTTTCTTCTGGCAGCTCTGGCCGTGCTGGCTTGGCTTGTGGCGCGGCTTCCCTGGCGGGCATGGATCGCGCTCAGGCGTGTGCGAAAGGTGGGGGCTTCTGGTGGCGTGTTGCAGGTTATTCTGGCGTGGAACGACCTGAACGATCTTGATCTGCATGTTGTCTGCCCTGATGGCCAGCGCATTTATTTCAACAGGAGAGAGCATGGCGGCGGCGTCCTGCGCCATGACGCCAATGCACGCAGGAAAGGTGCTCTGCCACCAACAAAGCACCCGGTTGAAACGGTTGCGTGGATTGCAGCGCCTCCTCCGGGGTTATACACGGTCGTTGTGGACCCCTTTGCAATGCCTGCTGCCTCAACCAGTCATTTTTCCGTAACGGTCTGCTATTATGGCACCGTGCTTGTAACGCGGAGGGGGAGCGTGTCGGCCAATAACCGCATTGTTCCTGTCTGTAATTTTGGAATTCCCGCATGACGGTGCAACTGGACAAAAGTGCAGGTCGCGTACCTGCGGCGCAGCAGGCATTTGTGGCGGCTGTGCGGGACAGGCTGGGGGCAGATCATGCGGCTCTTTTTGCGGTACCGGTTGCGCAAGACAATGGCGTGGTCTGGACGTGTGAAGGCGCGAAAAGCCTGAGTTTTTTTGAGCTTGAAGCCTCTGCACAGGACGCCCTGCTTTTGCAGGCCGGTTCAATCCTTGCGGATATCCGGCGTGTTGCGGAAAGCGAAGAGGGTGCCATACGACGGTATTTTCCCGGTATGCACTGGATACCCTCGTTGGACTGTCTGTTTGGCGTGGATGGGCGTGCGGTTATAACCCGCTGGGGTATGGTGGGCGGAATAGACCTGCTGACCGGCTTTGGTGACGTAAAGCGCAAACCGGCGGGGGCGGTTTTTCCACCTTTGCCGCCGCGTCTGCTGCATTCTGCGCTTGGAGGGGTAGGGGTTGGCCTGCTGGTTGCAGCCGTGTTGGCTTACCTTCTTCCGTTGCCGTTTATGTGCAGATCCGTTTCGCCTTTTGGGCATGCACCATCCGCTGCTATGGCGCGTCCGGCCGCAGCACACCCGGCACTTGCCGATGATCTGCCTGCAACCAAATGGCAGGCACATGACCTGTCCATGCTCAAAGGGTGCTGGCACCGCTTGACCAATATGGTTGCGATCAATGTTGATACGCATATTCCACAGTCAGTCGCATCGTGGACATTCTGTTTTGATGATCGGGGGGATGGAGGTCAGCAGTCATTGCAGTACACAAACAACAGTATCTGCAAAGGACGGTTTTCCTCCCATTTTGAGGGGGATACTCTGATTATAGATGCGGAAAGCTGCCTTTCAATTGCCAGTGGCCAGAATTTTCTGGCGACAACATATCGTTGCACCCGACTGGATCAGGAAAAAGCGTCCTGTCTGGGCTATACAAAAGACCCACGCTATTCCAACCCTAACAAACCGGCCGAAGGATTGTTCCAAAGATCCGCGCTGTCTCCCATATGATGAGGGAAGGCGATCAATTGATACAAGATGCTGATCTTCCGCAGCCAAGTTGTTAATGCAATTATTGCGTGGGTAAAATTCGTTTTGTGCATATTTTCTATCCCGATGGCTGGAAACAGCGGTTTTGGCGGTGTGTAGCCATTATTGTTATCGTTGTGTTCCGGGCGCGGGGGATTGTCGTATCGTGTCAAATCAGTAATAACGCAGTAATATCATGACGGATAATCTGCGGGAAAAATGGAAGAAAATGAGCGGATGTCAGACCATATCTCGTTGATTCCCGATAGTCTTATCCAGTTCGAAACGATCGCGCTCGATCATAAGGACTGCACTGACATAGCGGTGAAGTTTTATGAGCAGCAACGCAACGGACCGAATGGTGAGACCGAATGCGTCCTGCGTATGCCCCAGAAAGATCAGGACAGCGGCAATCTGGTATTTTACGCGGATGGCCAAGAGCATGTTGTGCCGGATGAGGCCGAGTATCAAATTAAATATAAGGATATTTACAAGGTATTCAAAGATGAATGGGTGCCGCTGCCTTATCTTGCCCGTATAGGGGCAACCGATGATGAGGGCTTTAAACCGGGTCCGGCTAACTGGGTGCGCGGTCGGTTACGCAGCGAGTATAAAGGGCCGGGTGAAGAGGTCATTTTTCTTAATATAGCGTTCGATACTTCTATCGCACCTTATTACGAAGGGCGATATCTGGCACCCACACCCGATGATGAGGCAAGAGGGCAGAGCTTTGCCTTTGTTCCTGATCTGGACAGCATCTCATGGCTGATCGATAGCGCATGGCTCAAGGACTGGCTTGCGGAGTTACTCCATGATGCGAACTGGGCCGCTCCCAGTAAAAAACGTTACGATGATGAAGATGATGGGCCATCCAAGGTTCTGGCGCACGTAGCGATCTATCTTGCTTTCCTGCGGATGATTGCACAGGCAGGCAGACCGCCAGTCGCACAGATGCTGACAACAATGAATGAGCCTCCGGTGTCAGTTGATCTGGTGCTTGATCTGGGCAATTTTAGAAGCTGCGGCATTCTTATTGAGGAGCACCCCGGCGCGCGCCAGCGCGAGGCGGACAGCTACGTTCTGGAACTGCGAGACCTTGCCAAGCCAGAGCAGGTTTGTTCCGACCCGTTTTCCAGCAGGCTTGAGTTCGGCAAAGCGGTGTTTGGGCGGGACTCCCATTCCCGCCGTTCGGGGCGTTCGCACGCTTTTGCATGGGCAAGCCCTGTCAGGACCGGCCCTGAAGCCGAGCGGATGATGGGGGCGCGTATTGGTACGGAAGGTCTTTCCGGTCTGTCTGCACCCAAACGGTATTTGTGGGACATGCGGCCGTCTGACCAAGGGTGGCGCTTTAACAATGGCCACCACCGTGATGGGCAGAGTGCGGACCCGCCCGTTAATGGCCCTTTCCGTCGAGCATTGCAGGAAACCCTGCGTGACAAGCGGTCATGTAATGCTGGTGCCATTGATATGGAAGCCGCCCAGCCTGTTGGGCCAAGTGTCCTGTCGCGTAGCCTGCTGTTCACGCTTATGCTGAGCGAAGTTGTCATGCAGGCGCTTATGTATATGAACTCGCCGGGGTTTCGCTCCCGGCGGCGCGATAGTGCGCGCCCACGGGGGCTACGTTCCCTTATGTTGACCATGCCTCCCGGCATGCCGGTGGCGGAGCAGAAAATTTTTCAGGCCCGAGCACAGGCCGCATTGGCATTTGTCTGGAAGGTAACAGGCCAGAAAGGCCCGTTACCCATTTTGCGTGCGGAGCTTGATGAGGCAACCGCGACGCAGATCGTCTGGCTGCATAACGAGGTAACCGGGCGTCTTGGGGGGCATGTCGAGGCACTTTTTGAACTCTACAGCGCAGGGCGGCGGGGGGAAAATAACCTCCCAGCCATTCGTGTTGCCAGTATAGACATCGGGGGCGGCACAACCGACCTGATGATTACGACATATACGCACACGGGGCATGATGCGCTGTCCCCTTGCCAGAATTTTCGCGAGAGCTTCAACATCGCCGGGGATGACCTGCTTGAAGAGGTTATCCTGACAACGGTAATTCCTCCTCTTGAGCGGGCTTTGACCAAAGCCGGTGTGCTTATGGCCAGGGAATTGCTTATCCGTCTGTTTGAACGAGACCACGGGAATCAGGATGAGCGGGACCGCCATCGGCGCAGGTTGTTTGTTGCGACCATCCTCGAACCCGCAGCATTGCATGCCCTGAGCCTTTATGAGCAGGTCGGGGAGCAGGTGAGCGGCGTGATCGGGAGCTTTGGCCTGAATGCCCCTGAAGTGGTGAGGGGGGACGACGCGCAACGGGCGCGTTGCGCGGCTTTCCTTGCCGAACAGGTCAATCTTCACATGCAGGGGCAGAAAGCTCCGGAAATAGACGCATTTGACGTTTATGGTGTTGAAATTGAAGTTACGGTCGAGGCGGTTGAAAAATCCATCCGCGCCACGCTCGAGGCGGTCTTGTCCAACCTGACAGAAGTGGTTTGGGCCTATGGGTGTGATGTTCTGATTTTGTCGGGCCGCCCTTCCAAGCTTCGTCGTGTGCGTAATCTGATCACGGGCGCCATGCCGGTTGCGCCCCACCGTATTATAGCGATGCATGACTACACTGTTGGCAGGCATTATCCTTTTACGGATACGGCAAGCCGGATCAGTGACCCCAAGACAACGGTTGTGGTGGGGGCTGCCCTTTGCATTCAGGCAGAAGGCAGGTTGCAGAATTTTGTTTTGCGAACCGAAAAACTGGTTATGCAATCTACTGCCCGCTACATCGGCAAAATGGAAAAAACCGGCAGAATACGCGATGCGGACCTGCTGTATACGGACCCCGACCCCAATTCCCCGCCCGGAGATATCTCAGAGGGCTTTGATCTGGACGATTTTCAAGGTCTGACCATGATAGGATTTCGACAGCTTCCGCTGGAACGGTGGACAACAACGCCACTCTATTGTGTTGAATTCGCGCAGAATAGCCGAGCTAGGATGCAAAATTACAAGCTTCCTCTCAACATCGAGATTACACGCAAGTCAGACCGCGCGGAGGAAGAAGAGGGGGATTTTTCGGGGCGAGAAGGTTTCGTGCCTGAAAAAATTACTGACGCGCAAGGGGACGAGGTGCCTAAAAAGCTGATTACCTTGCGGTTACAGACAACCCTTAATCCCGAAGGATACTGGCGCGATACAGGATGCCTGGCGATGGGAGTAGGCATGTCGTGACAAATCTAGAAAATAAAACCCAAGTATTAGCAGATCTGGCCGTTAAGGCGGCACGCTGGGTGGACGAACATGCGCCAGAGGCAGGGAATGACAGCCTGCGGGCTTTGCGTAGGGAGCGCAGGCTGGCGCGCAAGCTATCGCACGCCGCCAAAAGGCGATCGGCTGTAGCGGTTTATGGTGCTTCACAGGCGGGTAAATCGTATCTGATATCAAGCCTTTCTGCCCCGGAAAATGGTCCGCTCCGCATAAGTTACGGTGACGAGTCTTTTGAGTTTCTCAAGGAAATCAATCCTACGGGGGGAGATGAATCTTCAGGGCTGGTCTCACGCTTTACCCTGTTTCCACCCACACCTCCGGCTGGCGCGCCGCCCGTAACGGTCAGATTGCTGTCCGTTGCCGATGTTATACGGATTATTGGCAACACTTTTTTATCTGACTTTAAGCTGGTCAATGTAAAGCCCCCTCCATTGAGCACAACCATGGAGATGTTAGGCAACCTGCCTTTGACCCAAGGGCAGACTGTTCTGGATATTGATGATGTTGAAGCGCTGAGAGAGTATTTTACGCGGAAGTTTGGCGATAAACCATGGATCGGTGATCTTAACGACACATACTGGAACTGGGTTGGCCAACACGTTGGTCTGCTGGCTCCTCATGATCTGCTTCGGGCATTTTCTCCGCTATGGGGCGGGATAGACGATCTGGGGCGTTACGCTGGTGTCCTTGTCGAGGCACTGGTTACGCTGGGGCAGCCGGAGATCGCTTATTGCGATGTCAAGGCTTTGCTTCCTCGTGACAAAAGTATCCTTAACGTCACGACACTTTTTAAACCTGCGGGAGAAAGCGAGCCAGTTCAGCTGGTGGGAGAAAAAGGGTCGCGCGCGTATCTGCCGCGTAACGTTGTCTCAGCAATTATCTCTGAACTGATTATTCCCCTGACGTCAGCGCGCTGGGCGTTTATGGACAAGACCGACCTGCTGGATTTTCCCGGTGCCCGTTCCCGCCTGAAACTTCCCGAGGTGGCGGAGGCAAAAGGCAAGGAGGGAACCTTATTCCTACGCGGTAAGGTTGATTATCTTTTTGATCTTTATCAAGACAACATGGAAACCACAGCGACATTGGTGTGTGTTGCTGATTCCGCGCAGGAAGTTTCAGACCTGCCCTCCATGATAAAGAGCTGGATTGATGACACAATCGGCGCCACGCCAGCGCAGCGGGCTAACAAGCAGGATGCTCTTTTTGTTATACTGACAAAATTTGACAGACAGTTTGAGGAAAAAGGTGGTGCGGATGAGAGCAGCAGTGATGGATGGAACACTCGCCTGGGTGCATCGTTAATCAACTTTTTCACTGGTGGTTGGGTAAAGGAATGGAAGCCGGGCAAAGTATTTGATAACGTCCAGTGGTTGCGCGCGTCATCCGCAGGTAGTTTGTATAGCCGTGACCTAGAGACAAGGCTGGAGCTTGGAATGTCTCCTGATGTTGCGCAGCGTATTGCCCGGTCTCGCACATCCTATTTGGCCAGCCCTGTTGTCAGGCAGTATATTCAAAATTTTGAGCGTGCTTTTGATGAAGCGATGAAACCGAATGATGGTGGGGTGAGCTACCTTGCCGAGCGGTTGCATGATTTTTGTGAAAAGTCCGTCAGAACCGAACAACTGACCAGCCGACTAAAACAGTGTTCTGAAGCAATTCTGCATATTATCACATCTTTTTATCATGATATATCATCTCTGAGTAATCTGGATGAGGCGCGGCAATCAGTCGCTAAAATTGCTCTTGCCTTAAGGGAAGTGCATCGGAACCGTTTGCTTGGTGCATTTTTTATCAGTCTGGAACCCGAGCGCGAGGCCATTATTCGGGAGTGGACCCAGTTTAGCACTGATCTGGATACAGCCCCCCCGCCACCGGAAGAAGATGACCCACTTGCCCTTATCCTTGGTGGAGCCATGCCTGAACCTGCCAGTCGGGAGGACCGGCATGACCAGTTTGCAAAGCGTATTATGGATATGTGGGTCAAGGACTATCTTGGCAAAATGCAGCCTGAACAGGCAGCCAGATTTGATATGGACCCCTATGTAGCGCGCCTGTTTGCAGAGCGTATGGAGGTTTTGGCAAATATGCTTGACCTGAAAGGGAAGATGGCAGAAGCGTTGCGGCGGAACTGTGACCATGTCAATAGGTTGAACCTTTCGGGCGAAAAGCAATCCGTGATCTGTGTGGAACTGATTGGCCGTTTCCTAACCTGGCTTGGATACGCGGATGAGGACACCACATCCTCCAGACCATGCCGCATTAACTCGGACGAGAAAATTTTTGATCGCCCCGATCCGTGTGCTGGGTTGCCGAACCTTCCCCTCAAGCCAAATGTTTACGTAGACCAGTTTTTTCATGATTGGGTTCTGGCTCTGCGGCAGCGTTTTGAAGAGAGTGGGCCTCAGTTTGATGTGGAGGCCAACGAGCGACTGGCAACGATCATAAACGGACTGGACACTGTAAAAGCATGAGCAACGCAATAAAAATACTCCCCGGACCACACGCCGAGGGAGCGACCATTGTTTTGCCGGGTCGTGCTGGGGATGATTCAGACAAACCCGTCACCCTGAAGGTGCCAGGAGACCACCCTGAAGTTAAAGGGGAGTGCAGTCGGGCTACGCAGGGGAATGATCTTCTGATCCATATTCCTGCCTCCGCCGCCAGAGATTTTGAACCTGATGCAGGGTACGAGATAGAAATTCCGGAATTACGCGTGACAGGCTACATAGACGCGTGGCCTCAACTACCAACTGCCGGAAAGACCTATGCCGAACTGGAGTCAGAGGCGCAGCGGCACCGCAACAACGATGTTCCGACAGAAGGCGAAAAAAACGACCCGGTTGTGCAACCGGTTGTGGCCCCGGCACCTGTTGTCACTCCTGTAAATGTTGAGCCTGCCGTTGTAAAACCTGTTGTGGGGGTGACCAGAACAATATTCTGGTCCCGCTTGTATCCCATGCGGAAGTTTCTGTTCGCGGGTGGGGGTGTGCTCGCAAGCCTTCTGGCGTTGGCAGGCTGGTTTGTTTTGCACAACCATCATATGTTTCCGCCGTCCTTGCCTTTCAGGTCGACGGCTCCGGCTGCTGCTCCAGCGGCACCCGTGGCGACTGCAGCCCCAGTGGCGGCTCATCAACCGGCTATGCCGCAGCAGCCCTCCTCAGCCGCTCCGGTCAATGCATTGGAAGGTCTTACTGTTCCGGCCGTGATTGCCCAAGCAGGTTCACCCTCTGCGATCGGTGATGAAGGCCAAAGACGACTGACGCATGGCAAGCCCGACGATGGCGTGCTTCTGCTGGAAGCCGCAGCGCAGCATGGCGATGGCCATTCAATGGCACGTCTGGCACATTTGTATGACCCCACAGCTTTTGACCCCAATGGACCAGTACCCGCAGCCGATGTTCGTGAATCATCACAATATTACCGGGGAGCGGTGCAGGCTGGGGATGAGGATGTCAAAAATGACCGCGCCCGTCTGCATGATGATCTGGAGAAAAAAGCAGCGGCTGGTGACATGGAAGCACAGCTTGCGCTGAAAGACTTTTGGCCATGAAAAAATCTCGTTGGCTTCTTGCCTGTATTCTTGCCGGGGGTATGGCACAGACTATCCCTTGTGGCTTTGCGGCCAGCCTGACTCCTTTGCTGCAACCGGGCAAGCATAGCCTTTACCAGCGTGTCATCACGCGGCCTGGGGCAACGATAGCTGCGGATGCCAAGGGGACAGATGCAAAACCTGTTGATGGTTTTGAAGTGTTTTATGTGTTCTCCCGTGATAACGGGCGCGTTCTGGTCGGCCGCGCCATGGCCGGACCAACGCTTGGCTGGATAGAAGAAAGCCGCACTATTGTATGGTCTCATGCCATGATTGCGGCATTTACCAACCCTGCCGGGCGTAACCGTGCGCTGTTTTTGGATACAGCGCAACATGAGCAGGCCATGCTAACGGCGGATGACTCAGCGCAGCAGGCCGGCCATCTTTTAAGCGATGCCCAGTCTGGCAAACCTGGCTCTGTGGTTGCACTGGAGCCGGAAAACTATGTGGACATAACAAAGAACTTTTATCTCCTGCCTATTCTGGAAGCGACCACGACCGATAGGGAAAGTGGGCCTTCGGTTCATATGCTTCACGTTATTTCCGCCCCGTCGGCTCCGTCTGATGTGCATCCTCCTGCATCACCCGAGGCGCTTAGAAAATTTCGGGCGGCGTTGGTCTTTGTTATAGATACAACGGCAAGTATGCAGCCATATATCGACCAGACCCGTGCGGCGATCGGAGATATTGTTCATACGGTTCAGAACACGGCGGTTTCGCAGAATTTCCGTTTTGGGCTGATTGCCTATCGTGACAGTCTTGCGGACACTCCCGGGCTGGAATACGCAACAAAAGTCTATGCAACCCCAGATCTGGCGCAGCCGATAGATGCCGTACTCCCTGCCATTGCTGGGGTAAGGGATGCTACGGTGTCTTCTTCGAGTTTTGATGAAGATGCCGTGGCTGGTGTGCGCGCAGCCATTGATAACATTAGCTGGGACCAGTTTGGCGGCCGTTATATGGTGCTCATTACCGATGCGGGTGCCCGCGGTGGCGAGGACCCGCACAGCGTGACCCATCTGGGCATAGAAGAAGCACGCCAGCTTGCCGCAACAAAAGGCATTGCGTTGTTTGTTGTCCATCTGCTGACCCCAGCAGGTGACAGTGTGCACGATCATGTACATGCGGCTGCTCAATACAGAGCACTTTCAAAATTTGGGACGGCGGGCAGCCTTTACTATCCGGTTGCGGGCGGATCGCCCGAGGCGTTTCGGCCCGTTGTACAGTCGCTTTCCACGTCTTTGTTGCAACAGGTGGCGGATACGACCGGGCGGCCTTTGGCTGGCTTGACACCTGAGGGTATGAAGGCCGACCCCAAAACCGCGGTTGTCAGCCAGGCCATGAGGCTTGCCTACCTTGGTCGGGAGCAGAAAACAGCCGCCCCAGATGTTGTGGAAAGCTATACCGCGGATCGTGATCCGGCGGATGCTTTGCATAAAGCTCTTGAAATCCGGGTGCTGTTGACACGCAACCAGCTTTCGGACCTTGCCGCATCACTCAAGAACATTCTGGATGCGGGAATTGCAGGCCGGACAACGCCAGAAACATTTTTCACGCAGCTTCAGTCGGCTTTTGCAGCCACTGCGCGTAATCCATCGGAAATCAGGCATATTGACAAGCTTGGGCCGCTGTTGGGGGAATATCTGGACGGGCTGCCGTATAAATCCGATATTGCGAGCATAACGCAGGATTCATGGTTGGCCATGGGGGCCATCGCTCAGCGCACCATTCTTAACAATATTGAAAGTAGGTTGCGCCTGTACGAGGAATATGAATCCCGACCAGACCTTTGGGTCCATCTTGGGCATTCCCAAGATCAGGGAGAGGCTGTCTACCCCGTACCTCTTGAGGCGCTGCCCTGAGAGTGGCGCCCTCTGTTCCGCCCGAACTCGTGCGCGCCAGATCGTTGGAATGGCGTGCACCTGACAAAAACTTTTCTCTCTTTGTCCCGAATTTTGTTTTGAAGGCAGGGGAGCGTTTGGCAATTGTCGGGCCTTCTGGTTGCGGAAAAAGTACACTGCTTGGGTTGTTGTCGCTTGCTCTGCGCCCGACGGCGGGGAGTATTCAAATAGAAGGACAGGAGGTTGCCCCTTGCTGGCGAACAAAGCAAGGGATCAGGGAACTGGGCAGATTGCGGGCGCGGAACCTTGGTTTTGTTCCCCAGATGTATGGCCTGCTGCCTTTTTTATCGGTACGGGCCAATATTGCTCTCCCGCTGAGGGTTCTCGAGCGTGATGATCATGGGCGCATTGTGGAGTGTGCCCAAAGGCTGGGAATTGCCAGTCTGCTTGACCGTGCTCCGGCCAGTCTTTCTGTTGGGCAAAGGCAGCGGGTGGCAATTGCTCGCGCAGTTGTCCATCGCCCCCGCGTTGTTATGGCGGACGAACCAACTGCGGCCCTGCATCCCGATCAGGCAGATGATGCGATGCGGCTTTTGTTTGAACAGGCCAGCGCGGAGGCAGCCGTTATTATGGTCACACACGACGCCACGCGAGCGGAAAAAGCTGGTTTTGTGGTCGTGCAGGCTATACCCCAGACATCAGGTGCGACCATAGCAACGGCGGATAACGTGCCATGAAGAGACTGCTCCTGATCGGAGGGCTCGCATTGCGTGATCTGTTGTCTGAAAAAGTCATGGCCTTGTGCCTGATTATAGCTCTGGCAGCCACGGCAGCACCTTTGCTGGTCATTGCGGGTTTGCGGGTTGGGCTGGTTGAGGGATTGCGAACAACCCTTCTTGAAGACCCTCGCGTGCGTGAATTATCAAATGCCAGTAACAGGCAGTTTGATACAGCATGGCTGCAAGCTCTGGCGCTGCAACCCGATATAGCATTTGTTGCACCACGCACCAGAACACTGGCTGCCAGTGTATTGCTTATGCCTCAGGGGCGGCCGCAGGATGCACGCAGGGTGGAGCTTATTCCTTCCTCTGTCGGGGACCCGTTATTATCCCCGGTGGATATGCCTGCCGAGTTGGATAAAATTGTGCTTTCGGCTCCGGCTGCGGCGTCACTCCATGCCCATGCGGGCGATATATTGGATATGCACCTTTCTCGCCTTGGCGAAGGGGCGGCGCAGGAGAGTGTGCCTGTGCGGGTTTATGCGGTCTCACCGCCCCGCGCTTTTGGTCAGAATGCGGCGTTTGTTTCTGTCCGGCTTGCTCAGGCGGTAGAAATTTTTCGGGAAAAGGCCGTGAGCTGGCAGGATGCATGGGTAAGTGCCGCGCCAGCATTCCGCACGCAGGCGGGCTTTAGGCTGTATATGAAGCATATTGAAGATGTTCCCGCCGAAGATGCAAGGCTTCGCGCTGCCGGTGTTGATGTGGCTTCTCGTGCGGGGGATGTTGCCGACCTGCTGATGCTCGACAAACGGATTACACTGCTGTTCAGGCTAACTGCCTGTATGGGAGTGGCCGGGTTTGTCGGCAGTCTGGCCGCAGGGCTGTGGGCTAATGTCGAGCGCAAACGGTTGTCTCTGGCCACAATGCGGTTTATCGGCGTGCCGTATTTAACCGTTTTTCCACTGCTTCAGGCCCAGATACTTGCTCTGTGTGGAAGTGGTGTGGCGCTCTGTGGCGCGTGGGTCGTTGGGTCTGTGATCAACCGCCAGTTTGCCCAGATATTGCCAACGGGCCACCCTCTTTGCATCATTAACGGACGTCTGTGCGTGGTGTTACTTTTGTTGACGGCTACCGGCGCCTTGTTTGCCTCGTTGGCAGCAGCGCATAGAGCTGGCCGGATTGACCCCTGGGAAGGAATAAGCACGCCGTGAAAGCCCGCCTGTCTCCAAAACTGGTTCTTCTTGCTCTGACCGTTCTGTTCCATCCGGGTTTTGCCTATGCCGACGCACCTGTATGGGACGCCAAATTTATAGACCCCCATCCATTGCCCGATGACCTGAAGCTGCCACTACCCTGTGGTGGTGCTATGGTTTTCCGGCCTGTGGATGTCCCGGATGGGAAGGGCGTTCTTGATGATGTGGATATGACCATCGGTCGGCCAGATACGCAGGAGGGTTATAACCAGTACACGTTACGTACACATCTTGCTGCGGCATTTCCTGTGCAGGGGCACCCCGAACTGCATCGGTATTACATTGGAAAATACGATGTTACGGCCAACCAGTATGCGGCCCTGAATGGGAGTTGCCCTGCACCAAGCCGCGCGGGGCAAAAGCCGCAAACAGGCATTTCGTGGGATGAGGCCAATGCCTACGCAGCCGGACTTACGACATGGCTTATTGAGAACAAGGCCCCCCTTCCGGTTGTAGGGGAAGGAAAAGGCTTTCTGAGACTCCCTGTCGATGAAGAATGGTCTTACGCTGCGCGGGGCGGCATGCGGGTGCAGGCATCCGAGTTTGAAGCGCCTTTGTGGCCAATGCCAGATGGCGGGCCTGCTGCCTATATCGCAGCCGGGCCGGATATTGGAGAAATGCAGGCTGTGGGGCAGATGAAACCCAACCCCCTTGGCCTCTATGACATGCTTGGCAATGCGGGGCAGATGATGCTTGACCCCTACAGGCTGAACCGTGTCGGACGGTTGCAGGGTAAAGTGGGGGGGCTGCTTATCCGTGGTGGAGATTTTCATGCCAACCCGGATGAACTGACAACAAATGTGCGCGCCGAGCGACCACCCTATAACGAAAAAACAGGGAAGCCCATGCGTGACCCTGCTATTGGCTTTCGTCTGGTTATTGGGGCCAGCGCCTTGGGTTCCCTGAAGGAAACAGAGGACGCGGAGAAAGACTTCAAAGCATTGCTCAACGAGGCTCAGGCAACACCGGGGGATGCCTGGGCAGCCTTGAAGGCGCTCAAAGCAGAGGCAGGGGCGGACCCGGCAATGGCAGTAAAGCTATCGCGGATTGAAACGGCCCTAACGACCGATGCGCGCGCCAGAATTGATGCCGACAAGAAGGTGCTTGGTGCCCAACTTCAGGCGCTTGCTGTTTTGGCCAATGCTGTGTGGGAGATCAATCATGTGATTGATACAATTACTCAGGCAAAAGCGAAGCTTGTTAATCTGACAGAGCAGCAGGCGCAAAAAATTGAAGCACATTTGGCTGAACGCCAGAAATCGCTGAGTGCGGCAACAGAAAGTTATCTTAGCCTGCTTGGTGCTGCCGCCAGCAGCCCTGCCATAAAGGAACTGGATGGTATTGCTACGGCCGGGCAGGATATGCTGCGGAGCCAGAATGAAGACTATCTGCTGGGGATGCTTGATTTAAGCCATAAAAATCTTGCAAGCCTTCACGCAGGTAAAAAGGTAACAGCACAAGACGTAGAGGACGAGATAAAAAACATTCCGGCACAGTAAAAAAGTACTGTGCCGGAGTGTAGAGTCAGTTTTGGTGGATGTTACAGTTGGGAAAGAGTATCCACCAGAGCGTCTTGCTGTTTTGCAGCTTCAGCGGCTTTAGTTGCATCGTGGCTGTTGGCCATTTTTGATGCTGAGTTCAGCGTGTTCAGGCTGTTCTGGTACTGCGTGGGGCTAATGCGGTTTTGCTGCGCCAGTTGAGAGAGTTGTTTACGTAGCGCTGCATTTTTGTTTTTGAATGCCTGTAAACGCGCCCGTTCCTGAGTAACGCTGTTTTGGGCAATGGCCGCCTTGTTCTGGGCGGCCGTTGCGTTATCTTGCGCCTGCTCGGCTTCCGCACGCAAAAGGTCTCTTTGTGTGTTCAGCGTTGCGGTTCTTTGCTGGTACCCACTGCCAGCGGAGCATCCTATCCCCGTAAACAGGTCAGCATGATTGGGGTCGCATTGCTGAGCCGAACAGGCTGCGAGCAGCGCCATAGGCACAAGGCCGATCATACGCCAGTGGTGAAAAGACTTCATGAGCTAACGTTGCCTCCAGCGACACCGCTCGCTGCGGCAGCACCCAGATTATTGGCCAAAGAGTCCTGTGCTGCACCCATGCTGGCTATGGACGCGTTCATTGTGCTTACGGCGTGGGCAGCAGCAGCATTGGAGCGGCCAGATGCAAGGTTGCCAGCACTAGTAACGTCTTTTACGTAACCTTCCTTAATGGCTTTGATCGCAGCCAGATCTTTCTGGTAGCGAGAAATTTTTTCCTGATAATCTGATGCGGAAATCTGATTAGCGGCTAACTGCTTGCGGAGCACCACCAGTTCCTGCTGTGCGGCAGCGGCTGTCTGCTGGGCGTAAAGGCTATCCTGCTGCGATTGGGCAGCCTGTTGCTGGTAGTGTTCGATTGCCTTGTTTGCATCGTCCTCGCTCAATTGCTGCGCTTGTGTGCGGCTGGCAACGGCATAACCGATTGCGCCGCCCAGCAGTGCGCCGCCCGCACCTGCAAGTGCTGCATTTTTTGCGCTGTGGGTTGCTACCCCAACACCAATAGCGGCCAACCCGCCGAGCAGGACCGCACCCTCCGCCACTGTTGTATCAAATTGTGCCTGACGCTGCCGGAGCTGCCTTTCCTGCGGAGAGAGTGACGGATCATTGGCAGAGTTGGCACATGCCGTAAGAAGCATACAGCCTGCAAGAGGCAGTAAAAATAACTTCCTGGGCGATGTCTTGCTCGTTATGGAAGCTTCAGCGGTGGAGTTTTTCGTCATTTCCCGGTCCTAATAGTGTTTATTGAAACAGTCACCATACAGATAAAAACCACATAATATTTGCGCCGGTCATTTTGTTTTATTTGAAAAATTCATAAAAAAGCACACCTTTGGTCGTTATAGGCGCAAATCCGAAGTTATGACTACAAGCGACATTTTCTCATACCCATGACAACATAGATTTTCAAGCAGTGTGTAACGTGCAGAGTTCGAAAAAAACCATGGATTTGAGTGATGCACAGTGAACCCAACCCATATGACTGAATGGAGCGCAACGGAAGAAAGCCGCCGGGGTACAAAAGGTGGCATGCAATGCGCGGCTCTGCCGGGGGAGGGCATGGTTTTTGATGACCCTGTTACCCATGACGGTATGATTTTCATTATGACCATAATGCTGGGTGGTTCATGGCACAGCTTCGCAAGGCTCAGGCTCTGCGCGTTGCAGTTTGACTTGCCCTGTCTTTACAAACATCGGGGCAAGTCAGCTTTTTTGCGGCACTATCATGGTCGGGGTCATGATCTGCCACCCATGGCAGTTACAGCCCCAAGGCTGAAAGACCCGGGTGGCTATCTGGCCGTTGCGGCCCAGACCAGTGGAACAGGCGGCCGGCAGCAGAAATGGGCTGGTCGTTGATAGAGGCTGCTCGGTAACGCATCAGCCCAGTTTCATCGAACTCCCAGTTCTCGTTCCCGTGGGAGCGGAACCATTGTCCGGTCTGGTTCTGCCATTCATAAGCAAAACGCACTGCAATCCGGTTGTCCTGAAAAGCCCAGAGTTCCTTGATAAGCCGATACTCCTGCTCTTGCTCCCACTTTTGCGCCAGAAAGGTCATAATTGCCTCCCGGCCGCGAATAAAGTCTGAACGATTGCGCCATTGACTATCGGGAGTATAGGCTTGGGCTACTTTTTCAGGATCCCTGCCATTCCACGCATTTTCGGCGAGACGGACCTTCAGAATAGCGGTTTCTTGACTAAATGGTGGAAAGGGCGGTCGGGACATTGGTTATTGTACCTCTGGTTCAAGAACGGATGACTGAGTGATCCGGTAGCAGGCAGTATTTTGCGTAAGAGCATTTGACGAAAGGACAATCATCCCTCATTTCAGGACATGCCCAGACAGATAGGTCTCCTCCTTTACCCTGACTTCCAGTTGCTTGACGCGGCCGGAGTGTCTGCAACCTTCGAGATTGCCGGTGGCTTTGGCGGGGATGCGTATAACATCACGCCTCTGTCCCAAAATGGTGGCCTCATCCGGTCGTCTTCTGGAGTGGTGGTCGAGACCCAGCCTCTTGCAAAGGCAGGGGCTTTTGACACGTTGGTCATTGTTGGCGGTGAAGGGCATAAAATGGCCATGGTCTGCCCGCTGTTGCTGGCCTTCATTCACCATCGGGCCAGAATAACGCGGCGGATGTGTAGTGTGTGTACGGGAGCTTTTTTGCTGGGGGCTGCCGGTTTGCTAGATGGAAGGCGCGTTACCACACACTGGCAACAGGCCCAAAACCTGCAAACACAGTTTCCCCAAGCAAAGGTCTCAGCCGATGCCATTCATATCCATGACGGTCTGGTCTGGACGTCTGCTGGTATCAGTGCTGGCATTGACATGGCACTGGCACTGGTTGCCGAAGATATGGGGATAGAAATTGCACGACGGACGGCGCAACAGATGGTCGTCTTTTACCATCGTCCCGGAGGGCAGTCGCAGTTTTCTGCGCTTCTTGAACTTGGAAGCGCTCCCGAACGCTTTGCCAATCTTTTAGGGTGGGTCCGTTCTAACCTGCAACAACGCCTGACAGTGGACACCCTTGCCAGCCAAATGGGCATGAGCCCTCGCAATTTCTCACGCAGTTTTCGTGCTGCCGTGGGCATGAGCCCTGCAAGAGTAGTGGAGAGACTGCGCCTTGAAGCCGCACGGGAGCGTATTGAAGGATCGCCCCTCCCCATAGAAACGATTGCAGTCCTGACCGGTTTTCACGATCCAGAGCGGATGCGGCGTGCCTTTGTGCGTGAGTTCCATCAGCCGCCGCAAGCCTTGCGGCGAAATGCACATTGTAGCCGAGGCTAAAAAAGCATCTGGGAGCCAGACAGGATATTATTCTTGCTTGGCCTTGGAGTTTTCAAATCCCTTGAATGGGCGGAAAAAGAACAGACCGCCAGCTCTGCGTGGCAGATCAGGTGTTATCTGCTTCCAAAACGGGCATGGGCAGCCTTGGTTTCCGGTGTGAAAAAACTGACAATCGTGCCCTCGGGGTCGCGGAACTGCACGGCGCGGTTGCCCCATGGCAGCAGTTCGGGTTCCATCACAATATCTCCCTTGTTTTTCAAGAGTGAGAATACGGCATCCACGTCATCCACCATAAATTCCAGAATTGCGGTGCGGTTTGCACACGGTTGCGCTGTCCCTTCCTTAAACAGCGCAACTGTCTGAGCACTGCCAATTGCAAGTGTTGCGCCGGGGGTGACAATTTCGGCAAAATGGGGGTTAAGCCATTGGGCTGTCTGCTGGGTTGCCAATTCGTAAAAGGCTACCATTGTGACCATATCGGCGGCAATCAGGCGGATAGAGACAAGCTTCATTGGGTGGCTCCAGTCTAAGGTTGTGTTATCCGCCTTTTGACACAATCATGCTGACAGCATTCTGTCAGCATGATTGTAGAACCTTTGCGCAGCACCGACCGCCTTTTTCAGATTATCCAGATTTTGCGCCGGTCGTCCCGCCCTGTTGCCGCGCGTTTAATGGCTGATGAGCTGGAGGTTTCCACGCGCACCATCTACCGCGATATTGCCCATTTAATGGGGCATCGCGTGCCTATTTCTGGCGAAGCTGGCGTTGGCTACGTGCTTGGAAGCGAATATGACATGCCACCGCTTGCGCTGATTCCAGTGGAGCTTGAGGCTATTGTTTTAGGCGCGCAGTGGGTGGCAGCTCATGGGGATAAAACGCTTGCACGCGCTGCATTGGACGTTCTCACCAAAATTGCGATGGGTGTCCCCGATGCTTTGCAGCCTCTCATTGGGGCACCGAGTACAGCGGCAAAGCAGCCTTTAGAGTTGCTGGAGAGCGGAGTTGATTTAGCAATACTGCGCTCTGCAATTCGCAAAGAAAGCAAGCTGCGCCTGCAATACCGCGATCAACACGGCGCGCAAACCCAGCGTACGGTATGGCCCGTGATCCTTGGCTATTCGGACACTGCCCGCGTGCTGATCGCTTGGTGCGAACTGCGGCAGGACTTTCGGCATTTCCGTGCGGAACGGATAAAAAGCATAGAAATTCTGGATGAGCAGGCCGGAGAGCCGCGCCATCGCTTACTTCATCGTTGGAAGTTATTGCGGACATCGGAGCTTGCTAAGGCTCGTGGGCGGATGCAGCAGGCAGAAACTCCATAGCTGCATCTCATAAGAGCCGACATCTTTTTTGTAACCACGGCGTGTCGGATTATCGCGTCCAGCACGCTGTGGTTCTCTCATTACCAACGATCAGGAAGATGGATTGATTGCTTTGGCACAGCAATATCTTTGCATGTGCGCCCCACAAAACAGCGGGATAGGCTTTGCCCCAGTCTTATATTGGACCGCGTGCGCTGAACCAACCGATCTGCGGTAAATCCGGGACAGTTCAATCTGTAAAGCATTGTCTGGACAGTCATCCCGGCCTTTCAGGGCTTGGATGACTGTCCGGGAGTGGTCGCTTACAGCGTTGACTGGAACGCTTTGCGGCCTTCTGCATCCAATGCAGCAAAGTCTTCATCAGAGAGCGTGATGTCGGCTGCTGCGACATTCTGTTCCAGATGAGCGACTTTGGAGGTGCCGGGAATTGGCATCATGATCGGGCTGCGTTTGAGAACCCATGCCAGTGCGATCTGGCTTGGATGCGCGCCATATTTTGTTGCAATGGTGTCCAAAATCGATCCCGGCTTGGCAAGGTCGCCCGAAGCAAGGGGGTACCAGGGGATGAACCCAATGTTGTGTGCCACACAGTAGTCGAGCACATCCTCGCTCGTGCGATCTACAAGGTTATAACGGTTTTGGACGGTTGCTACGTTAAAGTACTTCGATGCTGCCTTGATATCTTCAACACAGACCTGACTCAGCCCCGCATGACGGATGAGTTTCTGATCAATAAAGGACTTGATCACGTCAAACTGCTCGTCGGCAGGAACTTTGGGGTCAACGCGGTGCAACTGCCATAGATCAATCTGCTCAACGCCAAGATTGCGCAGGCTTTTATGCAGTTGCTGCTGCAAATATTCCGGCCGCCCAACGGGGTTCCAGATGTCGGGTCCACCGCGGGTTTGTCCGCTCTTGGTCGCAATTACAAGACCCTTGGAGTAGGGGTGTAGTGCCTCCTTAATCAACCATTCCGAAACATCCGGACCATAGGAATCTGCGGTGTCAATAAAATTAACCCCAAGTTCGGGAAGCCGCCGGAGCATACGAATAGCTTCGTCATGATCGGCTGGGGGACCCCACACACCTTTGCCCGTGATGTGCAATGCACCAAAGCCAAGCCGGTTGACGTTAAGATCACCGCCGATTGTAAAGGTGCCAGAATTGGCGGCGTTGGGGAGGGAGTTTGTCATCGGTCCTCGTTCCTGTTTTTCGGCGGTTGGTCCAAGGCGGTCATTCTGTTAGACCGCAAACCGCCATCTAATACTATGTGCTACGCTGGTGATGATACCAGCCTATGGCTCGGTAGGATACAGCCCCAGCCTCGTATTCTCTGTGCTGTGGGGTGGTGGTTGAGCTGCATGGAGCCGTATGGCAACATGGCCTGATCGCAGTGCTCATACTGTCTTGCCTGTAATCCATATTGCCGCGTGCTATCCCTTCTGGCGGGATAGGATAAGCCCTGCATCTGGTTTGGGTAAAAATTGTCTCTACAGCTGCTAGGGGCGTTTACTCTTGGTATGGTCGGGTTATCGGGCGCAGCCGTGGTTTTGTGGCTTTTACAGCCAAAGTATCGAGTTCTGAAAGGAAGCGGGAGCGATCTGTTTTTCCAAACCCGCTTCCACCGGGTGTTATCACGCCCGCTGAGCGTAGGTCGGTCATCAGGTTCCGTACTGCCAGTGCCATGCCTATTGTGTCTTTATCCAGCAGCCTTCCTTTGGGTTCAAGCACAAACGCGCCTTTCTCAACACAACGGGCGGCCAAAGGAATGTCTGATGTAATAATGATGTCTCGTTCCTGTGTATGTTCCGCAATCCAGTCATCTGCAATGTCTGGACCAGACTCTACAACAATACGCTCAATAAAAGGTGTATCAGGAATAGAGATCATTCGGTTGGAGACAACATAAACATGAAGTTTATAGCGGGCTGCAACGCGGTACACCTCGTCTTTTACGGGGCAGGCGTCGGAATCGATAAAAATACGGGTCATGTTTATAATCTGCCGCAGTCACGGGTTAATCGCAAATGTGTGGTGGCAGACAATACCGCATTATAGAGCCTATGCTGGCCTACAGTGCAGGCTGCTCTATGGGAAGGTGCATAGTAAAAGATGTGCCCGGGAGCCGGGGTTTCCATGCAATGCTTGCTGCAAGTATTTTTGCGCGGCAATAAATATTATGTAAACCTCGGCCGGAAGAGGCTTGCAGGTTGGGTATAAAGCCTTGGCCATCATCTTCAATACAGACAATAATTCCATATGTATCGACAAGTGTTGAAACAGATATATTTTTTGCATTTGCATGTTTAATAATATTGGTCACGACTTCTTGTAAAATACGTAGGATATGGAGGGCGGATGAAGGGGTAAGCCATGTAATAGGGGGCAGGGGTGTTACAGCCCAAGTTAGTGTCATACCTTGTGCATGTAGGCGTGGTTCCAGTCTAAAGCGGAGATTGGAGAGAAGGACAAGAAGGTCCGCATCCACAGGTTCCAAAGAGTCCACTGTCAGTTTGAGGTCAGACAGGCAGTCATTCAAGGTTTGAGCGATAAGAGTATGCGGTGCTGAGTTGTTGGTCATATGGATAGCACCGGTAAGGGTGGACCCCAGACCATCGTGCATGTCGCGCATCAGGCGTTGGCGTTCTGTATTAAGGACCTCAATCTGTTCTATTTGGCGCAGTTTTTCATAACTATTCCGTAGAGCAAGTTCTTGTGCGCGCAGTCGGGTTTCCAGCACAAGGTTTGCACGTTCGGCAACACTGAGCGCGTCTATATATTGTCTGCACAAAATATAAAGGCAGCTTAAAAACAGGTCAGGTACAATATAAGGCAGAAGGTACAGGTGGTCTATGCTGACCATGTAGTCAGCCAGAAGCATGTCATGTATGGCTACAGGGAACATAAGCATGTTCCAAAATAACAGCAGTATTCCAGAACGCGACCGGCGCTTCCACATGGCAACAAAAAGCAGTGGCATGGTCGGTATGGATAAAACGAAACAAAAAATATAGGCCGAGAGTGCGAGGGCCGCAATATTGATGGAAGACTGCAAAAGAGGAGAGGTTGCAATGGTGCAAGCCACCATGCCCCATACCAGCAGGTGTTTGAGCCACCGGAATTCGACTTCTGCCAGCCCGCAGCAAAAGAGCCAACCCACAACAATAAGCCAGCACATGGAATTGATTGTTGCCCAACCAAACCATGCGGCAGAGAAAATGCTGGGGTCAAGTGGCCCCATGAAATGAAGTATGCGTGTCGTATAAAGAATAGATGCAAAGACAAACAAAAGGTAAAGATTATTTGTTGGTCTGGCTATGGCAACAAAAAATAGTATAATGCTCATAGAAAGCAGAATGACACACAGAATGCCGGGTACAATGCATTGCAGCGTCAGGCGCGCGCGGTAGCGCCATGATATGGCTCCATACTGGCCAACCCATGCCTGTGTAATGCCAGCGCCTCTTTGTGGCATGGTATCCATGCGCAAGAGCAAAGTGGACGTGCCAGAGTAAGGTAACTCCACCAGAACTGGACGATTAAAGCTATTCCAAATTGGGTCACCATGAGAGTGCCAGAGCAGGTGCCCGTTCTGGTAGAGGGCCAGCCGCCCCTCGGTTTTCCAGCGAGGGAGGTAAAAGGCAAGGTCTTGGGTTTGTGTCGTTATGCTCTTTGGCGGTGTTACAACAATTCTATACCATGATGTGACAATGAGTGAACTTTGCCCATCGGGTAGCGTGCCGCTCCGTAATGTGCCGGTGTGAGGGAGCGAGACCTGTTGCCAGTCACCTGTTGGCCCGTCAGGGGGAATGGTATCCTGTGGAGGGGTATTCAGGTCCGTAAGGCTTTCCTGCTTCAAAAACCGAGCAGTCTGGAACAGTTGTGCCCATTGCGGGCCGCCGTTGGCAAGGTGGGACGGGCCTAATGCGCGTGCCAGCACAAGTAGGCAAAGGCACAGCAAAAAGCAGGCGCCAGCCAGCAGTATGCGGCGTTTGAACCGAGGAAGGCCCCATGGCGCGATGATGATTGCAAGACGTTTCACTGGCGTAGAAGATTAGTTGTCAAGCCAGCCAAGACGTTGCGCCATGGTTACGGCTTCAATCCGTGTTGATACAGCAAGCTTGTGATAAATGCGCCTCACATGTGTGCGTACTGTGTGGGTGGAAACAGCAAGTTGGCTCGCTATTTCTGGCGCATTAAACCCTTGAGACACCTTTTGCAGTACTTGACGCTCCCGTTCCGACAGGGCTGTACGCCCGGCATCTTCGGGTGAGGGAAGGTGCTGGCGGAAACGGGAGAGAATATTGCGGGCGATCATGGGGCTGATGGGGCTCCCCCCCTGACAGACACACCGGATGTTTTCGATCTGTTGCGGATAATCACCATCTTTTATGAGGTAACCGGCAGCTCCGGACGCAATGGCATCCATGACCGTGGCTTCATCTCCGAATGTGGTGCTCACGAGTACTGCGCAAGTCGGCCAATACTGGGCTGACGCACGAATAATATCCAGCCCAGAGCCATCCGGCAGACTGATATCTGCCAACAGCACGGTGGCACTCGGCCCTTTGAGCATGGACAGCCCCTCACGCCGGTTGGTTGCCACAACGTGGAGTTCCATATCATCTTCGGCCAGAATGCGGGCGATAATGGCGTTTCTGAAAGTTGGGTCGTCTTCCAGCATGGCGACACGGATGAGTGTGGCGTTGTTCATGTAGTCTCCAAGCCCGTCAAAAGTCGCATCCAAAAAACGAGAGCTAACAAATGTTTGTCAGAATATTATTTTGCCGAAATGGTGCCCTGTCCTCCAAATGGGGGACAGACAGCACCTTAGCGTAAGCGTAGGGAGTTTAAAGGTTAAAAGTATCTTTCAATCTCTTTTTGGTTGGTGGAACAGGCCTTTCTCTCCGCGCGAGATAGAGGGCGGGCTGAGCGGTATAATGCTCACAGCTTATAAAAGCTACAAAACCGTAAGGTTGCAAAAGGACATATTTTCAATGCCTTTTGATAGGGGGCGGAGTGTTCAGGATTATTAACGATATATGAATTTTTTGCCACCCCTCAGATTTTCTGCCGTGATGAGAATAAAAATTTATTTTTGTCACTCGTTTGGGGGATATTCGGCGCTCAGTGAACAATGCATGGTTCGTAACTGTTTCTAGAGCAGCATTAAAGCTCGGTAACAATCAGGGCACGCTGGAGCCTTGGCGTGTTTTAGCGGCTGACAGCGGTCATATTTGACGGTTTGGTAAAGGGACCTGCGCACTCATGACAACTCTTCGATCATTGATTGCACGCCTTTCCCCGCGTTGCCGTAGCGCGTTGGAGGCCGCCGCCGCCCAAGCCCTGACCCGTACGCATTTTTATGTTGAAATCGAGCATATCCTTGCTGCGCTGCTGGATATGGATGGATCGGACCTCTCTGTCATTCTTCGTGAGAGTGGTGTGGATATTCCACCCGTTCTCGCAAGGCTGGAGCAGACACTGGCTGGGCTTAAGGCTGGCAATGTCCGAGCTCCGGGGCTTTCGCCCGAGCTGGTTGGCTGGTTTGAAAAGGCGTGGCTTGCCGCATCTCTTGAGGAAGGGGTGGAGCAGGTCTGCTCTGGTCACCTCCTGCTTGCCGGGGTGGGGGAAGGCGCGCTGCGGCATAGGTTTTTGGAAATTTTCCCTGACTATGCCGCTATTGCCATAGATACCCTTCGCCGCGATGTAGCTGCCTGCCAAAATGAACAGCCGGTCAAAGTTGCTGGAGAGGGGCGGGTAAATTCTGGCTTGCAGGGCGGTTCGCAGGATGCCTTGCAGCACTATTGTGTGGACCTGACCGAGAAAGCGCGGCAGGGCCATATTGACCCCATAGTGGGCCGCAGTGGTGAAATTGCAGAAACGATTGAAATCCTTGGTCGCCGTCGGCAGAACAACCCTGTTCTTGTGGGCGACCCAGGGGTTGGCAAAACGGCTGTGGTTGAAGGCCTTGCCTCTTTGATAGCAAGCGGCAATGTGATTGAAACATTGCGCAGCGCGCGTGTGTTATCCTTGGATCTTGGGCTGTTGCAGGCCGGTGCCGGGGTTAAAGGGGAATTTGAAAAGCGGTTGCGCGCTGTTATTGATGGCGTTGTCGCATCGCCCACTCCAATTATTCTTTTTATAGACGAAGCCCATACCCTGATCGGGGCAGGTGGGCAGGCAGGCCAGAATGATGCCGCCAATCTGCTCAAACCTGCGCTGGCGCGTGGGGAATTGCGGTGCATAGCCGCAACGACGTGGAGCGAATATAAAAAATATATTGAAAAGGACGCCGCTCTGGCACGGCGTTTTCAGGCTGTTCAGATTGGTCAGCCAGATGCAGAGGTGGCCCGGGCCATGTTGCGCTCAATGGTGCCTGCGCTGGAAAAACACCATGACGTGCATATTATAGAAGAGGCTCTGCACGCGGCGGTCAGTCTTTCCACGCGCTACATTGCCAGTCGGCAATTGCCGGACAAAGCTGTCAGCCTGCTGGATACGGCCTGCTCCCGTGTCGCGCAAAGTCAGGTTGGCTGCCCTGTCGTGCTGGAAAAAGCTTTGCAGCGGCGTGATATGCTTCAGCTGGAAAAGTCGATGCTTGAGCAGGAATGTCTCTCCGGTCTTGGCTCAGATAAAGCGCGCACCGATGTTGACGAACGTCTGGCTCAGGCAGACAGGGAGTGCGAGACGCTTGATGTTGCCTGGCAGCGCGAACGTGCGCTGGTGGAAGAGATAAAAACCCTTCAGGCCCGCCCGGCAACAACGGAAGCGGACAAGATAACGGCTGTGCAGGAAGCGCTGCAGAATGCTCTGGCGCAGCTTGTAGCATTGCAGGGTGATAAGCCGCTGGTATTCCCCTTGGTGGACAAGAACGCAGTTGCCGCCGTGGTGGAGGAGTGGACCGGGGTGCCTGTCGGTCGTATGGCCGGGAGCGAACTGGAAGGCTTGCTGGGGCTGAGTGAGCGCTTGCAGGCGCGTGTTCTTGGGCAGGATCATGCACTGGAAGCCATTGCCAAGGTGATGTTGACGCAGCGTGCAGGTCTGGCGGACCCACGTAAACCAGCAGGGGTGTTTTTGCTGGTGGGCACCTCAGGTGTGGGAAAAACCGAGACAGCTCTGGCCTTGGCAGAGGCTCTGTATGGCGGCGAACAGAACCTGACCGTTATCAACATGAGTGAGTTCAAGGAGGAGCATAAGGTTTCGCTCCTTATGGGAGCGCCTCCGGGGTATGTCGGTTATGGTGAGGGGGGCGTGCTGACCGAAGCTGTGCGCCGCAAGCCGTATTCCGTGATCTTGCTGGATGAGATGGAAAAAGCGCACCCTGGCGTGCAGGATGTTTTTTATCAGGTGTTTGATAAAGGGCAGATGAAAGACGGTGAAGGACGGGATATAGATTTCAGGAACACTGTTATCCTTATGACCTCCAACGCAGGCTCCGAGAGCATTGCCCATGCCTGCGCCAACCGGGATAATCCGCCAGAACAGGCGGAGTTGCTGGAGCGGCTCAGGCCCGATCTGTTGCGGTGGTTCAGGCCAGCTTTTCTCGGCCGATGCACAACGGTTGCGTATTACCCGTTGTCTGATCTGTTGTTACGAAAAATCATTGAAATGAATTTCCTGCGTATCCGTTCTCGTCTTCTGGCGGCATGGAATGCAAAATTTGTTGTGTCCGATGCCGTGATTGATGCGCTGCTGCTGCGCTGCCATGAGGTGGATAGTGGTGCGCGCGTGGTTGAATCTGTTCTGTCCCATACATTATTGCCAGCCTTGTCCCAGCGAGCACTTGAGCGTCTGGTTGTGGGGCAGAAAATTGCATGTTTTGAAGTGGGTATAGGGGAGGATGGCACCCTTACGTATGCCGTAACATAAGGGCCTTTCATTTTTATACGCAGGACAGCAATCATGACGGATAAAATTTCGCCTGTTTCGATAATCATAAAAAATGTGACGTCGGGTGAAAGAACTATAACATTTCATCAGGATATCATTACAATTGGCCGTGCGCCGGTTTGTGATGTTGTTCTGAGGGATACCACACGTAATATTTCTGGCCGTCATGCTGTTATTTTAAAAGTTGGCTCTGGTTATATTCTAAAAGATACAAGCCGGAATGGTACACGGCGTAGCAATGGCTCCGTTATGAGCAATGGCATGAGTGTGTCGTTGGCCGATGGCGATGAATTTGAAATTATTGGTTATAAAATTGTTTTTTTGACAAGTGAGAGAAAAATAGAGAATGCCGCTCAGCTAGAGCCGATGGCACCGTCCAAGGATATCAACTCCTTGTTGAAAGATATTGTCAGCCCAATGCCGCAAAGGGGACGGGCACAGGTCCATCATTTACCCACGGAAAGCGTGGATTTTGAAAAACTTCCTCATTTTCTAGAAAAAGATCCTGTACCAAAAACAGACCAGTTCTTCATGGACCCTCTCGCACATGGTGCGGTGGACCAAGAGGAACTGGTGCCGAATAGCCCCTCTGTGGAGGCAGTCGCACAAGAGGCGCTGCTTACGGGTGATAACCCAGATCTGGCGGTTGAAGGCCTTATTGCTCCTTTGCCGCCACAGCAGGGTGGTGTGTTGTCGGGTGAGCGTCATGCGGAGCCTGTTCAGGGGAGCAGTTCCAGCCTTGTTGGTGGGGGGCTTACAAAAAGTGGCATAAAAACGCTGACGTATCATGCAGATTTGGATGATACGTCCGAGACAATGCGTTGCGTTGCCACAGTATGCCTGACTTTGCATTCCTTGCTTGAAAACAAGGATGATAGTGCAAAAGGTCCGGGATTTTCTGTCCTGCACAGTTTTTTGCGGGGGGACGCTATCAATGGGCAAGAGCTTGTAAAAGCCATCCAGACAAGTTGTGATGAAATTGTTCGCGTGGAGCGCTCGCGTCAGTCGGTTGTGCTGGGCGCATTCAGGAGTGCGCTGGCGCTGGTGCGGCCGGGTAGCGTTAAATCGCGGGCAACTGGTGTTATGGGAGGCCGTCTGTTCCGTTCAAAAAAATCCATGCTGTGGGATTTTTACGAAAAACAGGACAGTGAACTAAGCGCTGTGGCAGAACAGGAGTTCATGCGTTGCCTGCAACCCGAAGACGCAGTTGCCGAAGCTGGGCCTGCTAAAAGAACCCCTCTTTTGCGGCGTGTGGTTGGGGTGCTTCTGCCTCTTGCCCTGCTTGGTAGTCTTTCTGGGTGCGGTGCGCCATCACCAACGCGGCTGAATTTGACAATCGTGACAACCCCGCAGGTTAACCCCAACAGTCTGGGTCGGCCTTCTCCGGTGGTTGTGCGTATATTTGATCTGGCAAATGAAGATGAATTCCAGACAAGCAGCTTTGATGCTTTGTACAGAAACAGTTCCAAGGATGCAGGTGCTTCCATTCTTGGAACCGAGGAGTATGAGATCGCTCCTGCATCCACCCGCCATATCGTTCTGACATTGCCTGATGGCACAAAAAGCTTTGGTATGATTGCGGCATTTAGGCAAATTGACCATGCAACATGGCGGCTGATTGTGCCGCTACGGTTGCACCGTAAAAACAAGATCAACGTTATTGTCGGTCCTTCGACAGTTCTGCTTAAGCCAAAACATTAATTCCCTCTGGATGTGTTGAATAAATATGCTCACAACAGCAAAACCCCTCTGGTTTGAAGGACAGTTAATTCGTCCTCAGCATTTGCAGCAGTTTTCCCGGTGGGTGGAAAATGATGGCATGTGTCGCCAGCGTCTGGCGGGGGATGGTGCTTGGGGAGTTTTTACCCTCGGGATTGATGAAACACTCCTTCCGCTGGGTAAAATAGGGCTTTCCAACGGAAGTCTTGTTTTCCCTGATGGTACATTGGCTGAGTTTCCCACGGGACAGTCTGCGCCAGAACCTTTGCAGATCACACAGGATATGGCGGATCTTCCTGTCTGGCTTTGTGTCGCCCTCAGAAGTGGGGATGGCAACGAAACAGGTGATGAGTGCAGGCTGACAGCAACACAGGTCATGTTGCGAGATACTGCGGATGAGGGATCTGTGGCTGATGTGAAGGTTGGCTACCCCACTATATTTTTAATGGCTGCCCATACAGTGCCAGACAATTGCGTTGGTGTGCCTTTATGCAGGGTGCATAAGCTGACACCAGATGGCGTTATAACACTGGATACGGATTATGCCCCACCCAGCCTGCGCACCGGGGCGCACCCGCTGTTTGCCCGGCTGGCGCGGGAGGTGCAGGGTATTTTGTCCGGCCGTGCCAACATGCTGGCCCGCAGACTGGAGCCATCCAAGGGGGGGTATGAGGTTTCAGACCTTGCTGATTTTGCACTTTTGCAACTCATCAACAGTATGGAACCCGTTTTCCAATGGTTTGCACAGGATCAGGACCGCAGGCCAGTTGAATTATATGAACATCTTTTAAAGCTGGTTGCTGCTCTGGCAACTTTTGGGCGGCAGACGCGCAGGCCGCCTGAACTGCCAATGTGGTCCTTTCATAACCCCGGTCAATGTTTGCGTGAACTGGTGGAACTGCTCAGGGTTTCTCTGGGGCAGCTCAGTGTTGATACGGCCACCCCCATTCCGTTGGAACACAGGGCAACTGGTTTGTGGGTGGGCATGGTTGCGGACCGCACCTTGTTTGACAACGCACGCTTTGTGCTCATGGCTTCTGGCTCTTTGGACCCTGAACAGTTGCGTCGCCTGTTGCCGGGAATGACAAAAATTGCAGCCGCTGAAAATATTCAGGAAATCATTAATCTGCAATTGCCGGGCGTGCCACTTTCTCCGTTGCCAGTTGCCCCGCGTGAACTGCCATATCGTTGGGGAACTGTTTATCTGGAGCTTGATCGTGCGTCGGCCTTGTGGGCGCAGTTGCAGAGTTCGGCCGCCATGGTTGTGCATATTGGCAGTGTCATACCTGACCTTAAGCTTGAACTCTGGGCATTGAGGCAGCACGGATGAGCACGAACCTTCCGCGTTTTCGTGATGACGCTGCGCCAGAACATGCAGAAAGCGTGGATGATCAAACTGTTGCCCTGCATGTGTTCGGTGCGGAGGATAGCGATGTTCTGGGGCGTCCGGCCCCCGACAATGCATCTGCCTTAACCCGTTGCGCATGGCCGCTGTTGCAGGTGCTGGTTTATGTTGGGGCAGGGTGGAGTGCACACTCTCTACCCGTGTTTAAAACGCGGCTCATTGATATGCTCCACCAGTTCGGGCGGCAGGCGGATCTGGCGGCATGCCCGCCAGAGGCGGTGACCAATGTCCGGTATATACTCTGCACCGCGCTGGACGAAGCCGTCATGCAGACAGAGTGGGGGAATAATACGGTCTGGAGCGATCGCACTCTTCTGTCTTGGTTTTATGATCAGACATGGGGGGGCGATAAAAGTTTTAAAATTATCGAGCAGGCTCTCCAGAATGATCAGCGAGACGTGCTTGAAGTGGCTCTGGAAATTCTGTTGCTTGGTTTTCAGGGGCGTTTTCGTACCGAACGTGATGGCTCCAGTCAGGTCCACCTTTTGACCGAAAAAATATTTCGCACTTTCTATCCACCTCCTCCGACCGGGTTTGGCAATTATGCACCAGAGGCCGTGGTGGCGTCTGAGCGTAAGCGTTTAACGCGCTATGTACCAATCTGGTGGTTTGTTGTGCTGAGCATTGTTGTTCTGTCAGGCATGGTTATCTGGTTTGGTGCGCATTTGAATCAAATTAATATGCATCTGCAGCAGGAATTTAAGCAGATGGAAACCGGTATTCCTAATGGAGCAGCCAAGTGAAGGCGTATTTCCGTGTAATGCTGGGCCGCTGGATGCTGTTTTTTCTGCTGCTGCTCTGCATTGCCTCCTGCCTTGTCTGGTTGCAGGGGGTGCCGCCATATTTCTCTGTTTTTACATCCCTTACGGCTGAGCGCAGAGTTGTCGTTACTGTTGTCTTGTTATTGTCCTGGCCACTTGTTGGAGCGGGCTGGTGGTACATGCAGCGCTACCTGTCCATTCGTGTTTTGCAAAAAATTATGCGGCTTACCCGTCTGAAGCAGACAGATGTTACGTTTGACGCAGCGGGTGCTTTATCATTTTCCGGTATTGTCGATGCTGTTTTCCGGTTTCTGGATAAGGACCGAGACAACAAGATACGCATTGAATATGACGAAATGCTGCCATGGATGCTGGTTATTGGTCCATCTGGCGCAGGCAAGGAGACCATGGTGGAAGACTGCGGTCTTCCCATGCATATTGAAGAGCGTCTTGTGGCTGCGGGCATTGGCACGTCTGTGGGGGATGGGCGCAAACTCTGGTTTGCCGATCATGGTGTTCTCATCAAGTTACCCGGAGCTGGAGTTTTTTCGTCTCAGGTCTCCCAGACCCCGGAGCAATGGCGGAATTTTATTGGTTTTTTGAAAGCAAGAAGAATCAGGCGGCCATTGGATGCCATAGTGGTTGTGGTGGATGTTGAACGCCTGATGACAACGGGCGCTCTGGATATTGCAGCACAACTCCGCCTGCGACTGCGAGAGGCCTCCCGGCAGCTTGGCTTTAGGCCACAAGTGTATCTTGCGGTCTCCAAACTGGATTTGTTGAATGGCTTTGATGCCTATTTCTCCCGTCTGGATATGCGCCTGCAACAAAATGCCATGGGTGTGGTGCTCCCTTGGCCGCATGCGCAAAATGCTCTCGCTCTCCTGCGTGACAAGCTTGATGGTCTTGCACGCCAGTTTGTAAAGGAACTGCCATATCGGCAGATGGACGAACGCGACGTGACTCTGAGAGCACGCGCATCGCTGTTTCCATCCGATTTTCTGGATTTAAGCGCGCGCGTTGTGGCATTTTGCAGCGAGTTAATGCGGTGCGGGCCGCATGAAAAACCGCTTTTGCTGCGTGGTGTCAATTTTATGGCGCATGCCAAAGACCAGACACTGAGCACAAAATCTTTTCCGGGGCGGGAGAAGGTTTGCGAAAAACTGTCCCTTAAGCCACCAGCACCTTTTGCATCGACACACCCTGGTGCATTTTTTATTGACGGTTTTTTCCGTGATATCCTACTGACCGAAGCAGGGTTGAGTGGCAAAAACAAGCAGGCAGAAAGACGTCTCCTTGCCCGATATATGACTGGCTATAGTATAACTGCGGCTGTTGGTATGGCTGCGGCATGGCTTATCATTTCCGATTATCAGGCTAACCGTTCCCGCCTGTTGGCTTTTCAAGATGGGGTAAGGTTGCAAATAGGATATTTGCGTAACCTGCCGCCAGAGCCACGATTGGCCGACCTGCTGCCATTGCTGGATTCATCTCTGGCAAATACAAAGCTTAAAAACCAAAACTACTTCGGTACATTCTGGTTTTTCTATGACACCCAGCGTGAAGCCAAGGATGATTATCGCTGGCTTTTGTTGCAACGGTTTTTGCCAGTTTTTGCCCAGCATCTCCGCGAAGAACTGTCTGGCGCCGTGCAGGAGGGGGTGGATACACAACTCGTACGGAACGATCTTAAAGTGTATCTGGAGATGGGGCACAGACAGTATTTTTCTGCGGCGGATGTGCGCGCATGGATTGTTGGCGATGTTACTAAAAAACTGCTGTTCCAGACCCGCCTGACCAATGACACGCTTGAGCACGTCAATGCGCTTATGCGCGTTCTGCCCCAGAGCATTGCCCTTGATCCCGGTTTGATCCGTGATGCCCGGGCTATGCTACGCCACGGGCTTACTGCCGAGCAGATTTATGACCAGTTGCGTACGTATGCGCTAAAAAGTGACCTGCCTTCCATTGATGTGGTGCAGGCACTTGGCCCAGAAGGCGCGCAATTGCTGATGATGCGCGCGCAGGCCGGGTTACCAACAATTATCCCTGCTTTTTATACCCGGCAGGGTTTTTACAGGATTTTTCTGCAGCTTGCGCCGCAGCTGGTGCAGCAGATGGGTGCTGATGCATGGGTTATGGGGAGTGAGGGGGGAGAGACGGCTGCATCGCGCAAGGATAGTTTGCTAGCACATCTGTGCGAGATGTACACTCGGGACTACATACGGCAGTGGCAGGTGGTTATTGACCAGATAAACCTGCGCTCATTAACCGATGTGAACAGTGTTGTTTCCGCACTGGAAATTTTTTCGGGTGCAAGGTCCCCGTTGCTCCATCTGGTGCAACTGATTAACACGCAAACCTCTCTGCCGCTGACAAATGAGGCCAACACGGCACAGGACGCATTGCAAGATGGTCTGGTGTCTGCTGCGCAGGATATTGTGCCCAAGGCTGCACAGCCTCTGGCGCAGGCAGTTGTTTCTGCGGCCCAGAAGGTGAAAGTGGCAAATAACCCGCTCGATGGTATTGTCTGGCCGGGTGTTGCTATTGCAGACGCCTTCAGTGCGTTGCAGGATGTCGCTGCCGGTGGTGAAAAAGCCGGGATTTTGCAAACAGTGCAAAGCCAGATGGCAAGCCTGTATGGCATGATGTTCGCCATTACATCTGCCGACGACCCACCCGGTGCCGCGTTGAAGTTTGTGGGCGACATTGCCTCATGGCAACGTCCGGACCCGTTGGTGACCTTGCGCATACAAAGTGCCAGCCTGCCCGTGCCGCTGAGCGATATTCTCCTGCGCCTGAGGTCCGCCATATGGTCTTCCATGACCGATCTTGCACATGACAAGCTGACAACACTGTGGACCAATACAGTGCTTCAGGCATGTCAGGCACAGATTGCAGAGCGCTTTCCATTCGCAAACGACCGCATCAGTTCCGAAACACCAGATGTGGCATTAGCCGATTTTACCAGTTTTTTTGGTAATGATGGCACGATGGAGCAATTTGAAACTACTGTTCTTGCGCCGTTCACACTCCCTCAGCCCGATGGTACCCTTGGCCTGCGACCAACAGTTACCGAGGACCTGATTTCGCCGCGTGCTCTGGCGCAGATCAATCTGGCCCGTGCTATCCGCACGACATTTTTCGGGCATGATGGCATGTTGCGCCTTCATTTCTTTCTGGCTCCGTCATTTTTGGATGAGCATGCCAAAGCGGCAACCATGACCGTGGGTAACGCAAGCATGGTGTACAGGCACGACCCGCCGCACCCGATGAGCATTGTCTGGCCCAGCCAGTCGCAGGATACATCCATGCCGGAATCTGGTGCGTCTTTAACCCTTGTCAGTGTGTCCGGTAAAAATGGAACCGTATCTGCCTCTGGCGAGTGGGCGCCATTCCGGCTGTTTAACCACATCAGCAAAAGCACATCGTCCGATAACCGGGTGACCACGTTCAAGTTTGATATTGATGGTCTGCGCTCAGACTGGACATTAACAGCAGACCGTAACCCCAATCCGTTTGTTCTGGGCTCGCGCTTTTGGAACTTCCGCTGTGAGCCGCATCTATGAGGGCGGGGAACATGGCATCATGCGGGGTTATTGCGCCAGCACGGTATCCGTTGCTTGCCCCCGTGGGGCATGGCGGGCAGGCTATGGTCTGGCGGACAAGAGACCATAAAAAGTTTTCGCTTTTTCCTCTTGTTATCAAATTCCTGCATCCAAGATTTATGCATGATAAGGCCGCGCGCAATGCATTCGCGCGCGAAGCACAGGTCATGGCCAGCGGGGGCGAGGCATGGGGGCCAAGGCTTTATGAGAGCGTTACACAGGCCGAGCATCCCTATCTGGTAAGGGAATATTCTGTAGGGGTTCCACTTCGTCCACTTGAAAGAAATATTCCGCGTAACCGGGTGCTGCTCTGGTTAAGGGACATTGCTCAAGCACTCTCCCGCCTGCATGCCAGCGGGTGGATCCATGGTGATGTCAAACCGAGCAATATTATCTGCCGTGCCCACGCTCCTGCGCGTCTTGTCGATTTTGGCAGTGCCTATCCGCGCTTTGATATGGCGCACGACCCTGCGCCGTGGAGTGGGTGGCAAGCACCGGTCTGGGGGAGCAAGGACTACCAGCCCCATCAGGAGGACGCTGGCAATGCTGCGTCCTATGATACGCGGCGAGACCTGTTTGCACTTGCGGTCATGGTGCATGAAGTTTTTGTCGGGCGGCATCCGTTCCGAGGTGGGCGTGAACCTGAGTTCCACCCTCCCACAGGTATTAGCAAAACTGTGTGGCGGCGGATTGTCTGCGCTCTGGCGCTGGACCCTGCTGTGCGGCGCAATGGCCCGGTGTGGATGCTAGGCGGGCAGGGGGGCCTGAACTGGCCTATGGGGAGGGGCGCATAATGTCCATTCAGGACCCACGTTACCAAGCGTTCTTAACGCCACAGCCATTCCCTTTTAATCCGGAGGACGTCAGGCATGGGCCTCTGTTCGACAGTCTGAGCGAACGCATCAGACTGGTAGAGCGGGAAGGGCCAACAGCTATTGTCTGGGCAGACGTTGCGCGTGATGCCATCGAGCTATTGTGTGAACAATCGCGCGACCTGAGTGCTGTCTGCTGGGGTGCCGTTGGTCTGGCGCGGAGTGAAGGCGCCACAGGGCTGGCCTTGGGGCTGGCTATGGTGCGGCATATGGTTGAGGCGGAGTGGGACACGCTTTTCCCGCCCACCAAGCGCATGCGCCAACGGCGTGGCTCCATAGCTTGGCTGGTGACACAGCTTGCAAGGGTTTTACCACAATCGCCCATAGATCCAGCACAAGGCGAAAGCCTGAGGCTGGCTGCCACACAAGCCGCAGCACTGGACCGCGCAATAGGCGATAAAATGCCGGATGCGCCATCCATGCGCGAACTGCTTGCTCCACTCAAAGAGCTGGCACGTGAGGTGGACGAACAGCAGGCGGTTGCCACGGCTGCTGCGGAAAAACAGCCACAGGCGCCCGCTTCGGAGGCGCTTGAGCAGGCAGGCAGTGCAACCGATGTGTCACCCGCTCCAAAGGCATTGGTGGAGGATGCACCCAAGGAGGCAGTGCAGCCCGATGTTTCTGCCGCGCCAGTTGTCACGGCAGTATCGCGTGCGGCTGATACGGGACTGCCCCCTTTGGCCGCGCCGGAATTGGCCGATTATGATGCTACGCATGATCAGGTCGTCTCCCGCTGCCAGTCCACAACGCGGGCGCTTGCTCTGGCCTTTTTGGAGCGTAATCCGGCAGATTGGCGGGGCTACACGTTGCTGGGTGCTGTAACATGGCTTGCCGTGGACGCACTGCCTGCAACAGATGCGCAGGGCCATACATTGCTCATGCTTCCCTCGCAGACGCGCCGTGATGATCTTGCGGCAATAGAGGCTGCGGGCAACATGGAAGAGCTTGCTGTTGCACTTGCAAAGGTTTTATCGGCCTCCGGTCTGTTCTGGTTTGACGGGCACTTCAAACTTTCGCGCGTTTTACAAAAGCTCAGCGCAAGGGATGATGGAAAGGCATGGAAACTCTGTGCAGAGACCGTCACCAGTAACGCTCGGGCATTTGTGAACCGGATGCCACCAATCATCAATTTCTCCTTTCAGGATGGAACACCGTTTGCATCCGAGTTGACCCGTGGATGGCTGGCTCCAGTCATGCAGTCTGCGGCTTCGGGCGTGGCAACATCGCGCGAGGATAGCGAGGAATCTGACGCGCAGCGTGCCCGGGCGCTGCTCACGGAGGGAGATGAAAACGGGGCATTTGCGGTGTTGGCCGAATGCGCTCGCAAGGCGGAGGGGGAGAGAGAGCGGTTTAAAGCGCGTCTGCTGCTATCGCGGTTATGTCTGGATGTGGGGCACCACATTGTGGCGTCCGCCATGCTGGATGTTTTGAAAGCGGAGGCCGAGGCCCAGCGGCTGAGCGCGTGGGAACCCCAGATATGGAGCGAGTTGAACCGGCAGCGTTATCGTTGCGCCGTTATGGCTCCTCCATTGATGGAAAGTGCGGCTGAAAAAGCCGCAACCCAAGCCCTGACCGCATTGGCCCTAACAGATCCGGTGGAGGCCATTCGTCTGGCACGTGACAGAGAGATACGCAAAAAATAGTGCAGGCTGTCTACCATAACATATTGTTTTATTGAGGAAAATTATCATGTCTCAGTCTTCATCTGTCGCCCCTCGGGAGCGGATCAACATTCGTTACAAACCAGCCGTCGGGGACTCAAAAGAGGAACTGGAACTGCCCCATAAGCTGCTTATGATTGGTGATTACACGCTGCGCGCAGACGATACGCCGCTTGAAGACAGGCAGCGTATTGATGTGAACAAAAACAATTTCAATGATGTCATGCGCGCACAAAAGCTGCACATCGACCTGAGCGTGCCCAGCCACCTGCATGACACAGCAGAAGGTGAGGAAAAGCTGAGTGTCAGCCTTGATATTGGCACACTGCGCGACATGGAGCCTGACAGCATTGCCAAGGCCGTTCCAGAGTTGAAAAAACTGCTTGAGTTGCGTCAGGCCCTGAGCGCTCTCAAGGGGCCTTTGGGCAATATGGCCAGTTTTCGTAAGGTCATCGAACGCATTCTGACAGATGACGGCCTGCGCGAGAAACTGCTTGCCGAAATCAGCACCGAAACAAAAGCAGGCGCATAAGCGCAACACTTGGCCTGAGTGCATAAAGGAATTTTTTCATCATGTCAGAATCAAACTCTGTTCCTACCTCTGCTGTTGTCGAAACCGGGAGCGGTGCCTCCCTGCTAGATCAGGTGCTGGCCGAAACGCATCTGGCTCCCAGTGACGATGGGTATCAGGAAGCCCGTCTGGGTGTTGCGACCTTTCTGGCCGAGGTTATCAAGTCCAATAACAACGACCAGCGCATTCAGATGTCGGCCGTTGATCAGATGATTTCGGTTATTGATTCAAAATTGAGCGATCAGGTTAATGAAATCCTGCATCACCCAGACTTTCAGGCGCTCGAAGCGGCATGGCTCGGCCTGAAGTTTGTTGTCGATAGAACAGATTTTAGGCAAAATATTAAAATTGAACTGCTGAATGTTTCAAAATCAGACCTGATGGATGATTTTGAAGATGCACCCGAAATTGTGCAGTCTGGCCTGTACCGTCATGTTTATATTGATGAGTTTGGTCAGTTTGGTGGCCAGCCTTTTGCTGCGATCATTGCAAACTACAGCTTTAATCCCGGCCCGCAGGACGTCAAACTTATGCAGCATGGGGCCGCAGTCGGTGCCATGGCGCATGCGCCCTTTATTGCTTCGCCATCGCCTGAGTTTTTTGGTGTCACCAGTTTTGAAGAGATTCCTAACCTCAAGGATCTGGAATCTATTTTTGAAGGCCCCAAATACGCCAAATGGAACAGCTTTCGTAGCAGCGACGATTCACGATATTTTGCAATGGTTCTGCCGCGCTTTTTGGGCCGTCTGCCTTACGGTGCGGAAACAATTCCCGTTGAAGGTTTTGCTTTCGAAGAAGAAACCGATGCAAAAACCCAGAATTATCTGTGGTGCAATGCTGCGTTTGCGTTTGCAACACGCCTGAACGACAGCTTTGCTCAATACCGTTGGGCTCCCAATATTGTTGGCCCGCAAAGCGGTGGTTCGGTGGAAGACCTGCCTGTGCATCATTTTGAAGCAATGGGGCAGACCGAAGTTAAAATTCCAACCGAAACCCTTATTTCGGATCGGAAGGAGTTTGAATTCTCCGAGCAGGGCTTTATCGCGCTCACCATGCGTAAAGGGAGCGATAACGCGGCATTTTTCTCGGCCAATTCTGCCCAGAAACCCAAGTTTTTTGGCACAACTCCGGAAAAGAAGCAGGCGGAACTCAACTACCGCCTTTCTACCCAACTGCCGTATATGTTCATCATCAATCGGCTGGCTCATTACATTAAAGTCTTGCAGCGTGAAAACATTGGCAGCTGGAAAACGGCTCCGGAACTCCAGACCGAACTGAGCAACTGGCTCCGTCAGTATGTCTCCGATCAGGAAAATCCGTCAGCAGATGTGCGGAGCCGCAGGCCGCTGCGCAAAGCCGAAATTAATGTGTCCGATGTAGAGGGTGAACCCGGCTGGTACCGCGTGTCCATGGCCATTCAGCCGCACTTTAAATACATGGGATCGGACTTCACGCTTTCTCTGGTTGGCAAGCTTGATAAGTCCTGAAGGAAGGCCGGAGTAGAGACTGATGGTTGACAAAAAAACCGGCTTTGCCAGCCGCCTTTCCGCCATGATAGGCGCAATGGCAGCTGCGCGTGATCGGGATACGCTGGCCCAGATCTGTCTGGATGCAGCATGTTCCATTACGGGGGCTGGTTTTGGTTGTCTGTGGGCGTTGGATGCGAGCGGTCAGAACCTTGTTCTGGCTGCTCGTTACCCCGCGGGTAGTTCTGCCGATGTTATTGCCCTGTATGACGGCAGTGACCTGAATATTGCTACACCCCATGTCTGGTCTCTTTTCACGGGGAACCCGCTGCTGTCGCACGATATTCGGCAGCTTGCTGGTTTTGACCGCAAAAGACTGTTTGATACGGGGCATATCGCGCGTGAGGCAGGCAGCGGCCTGATCTTGTGCCCATTACGCGATAACGATGCCCTGACTGTTGGTTTGCTGGAGTTGCGCGACATGCGCAATGATGGCGGGACATATATGTCCGAAGCGGAACTGGCGGAACTGGAGCCTTTGCTCAAGTCTTTCGTCTATCCGGCAGGGATCATGATTGCGGCAAGCCGCCTGCAAAAGCGCAATTATGAATTGCTGGCGGAGTTGAACCGCCACAATACTTCTCTGGGTGATGAAAATCACAGGTTGCGGCAAGAACAGGTAAGTATGGCATCGCATGCCTGCGGTATTATTGCCAATAGTGATAATATGCGGCAGGTTCTGGAGCTTGCTTTGCGTGTAAGCCAGAGTAATGTTCCTGTCCTTGTTCTGGGTGAAACCGGGGTAGGTAAGGACATGATTGTACGTTTGCTGCACTCCATGAGCCAAAGACGCGACAAACCCTTAATTTCTCAAAACTGTGCAGCCTTGCCAGAGCTTGTTCTGGAAAGCGAGATGTTTGGTTTTGTTCATGATGAAAATCAGGGCAACAAAAACATACGGCGTGGTCTGTTTGGTACGGCAGACAAAGGCACGCTATTTTTAGACAAAATTGCGGATTTGTCGCTTCCGTTACAGGCCAAACTTCTACGCGTGCTTGAAGATGGTGAAATTTGCCCACCGGGGGCTGATAAACCCGTAAGATGCGACGTGCGGCTGGTGGCCGCGTCGCATATTGATCTGGCAACCTGCGTGAGTGATGGCCGGTTCCGCGAGGATTTATTTTATCGGATTGCCGGTTTCCCCATCCATGTTCCACCTTTGCGTGACCGTGACGATGTGGATATTTTAGCAGAACATTTTCTGGTCTGCTTCTGTCAGGATCATAGGCGCTCGGGTTTGAGCTTTGCGCCGGACGTGCAGGATTTTTTCCATGAGTATCGTTTTCCCGGTAACGTAAGGGAGCTTCGGAATATGATCGAAAGAGCTGTTCTGTTAGCAAATAATGACGATATTATTGATGCAGCATCCCTGCGAACCGGGTGCTTGCAGGACACACAGACCGTGCGCGACAAAGAGCCTGCTCATGCCATGACACACCGGCAGAGCCTGTCGCAATTTGAGTCACAAAGGCTGGCCGAAGCCTTGGAGCAATGTGACCATAATCGTACAAAAACCGCAGAAATGCTGGGGATTTCGCGGCGTTCCTTGCAGGAAAAAATTGTACGTTATGGGCTGGATGGTTCTGGCAAATGAATGGCATGCCCCTTTTTGGACCCTTGGGTATGAAACAGGCCCATAACACGCTCGACGTAATCCTGTGTCTCTTTCACGGGCGGAATGCACTGGCATTTATCAACTGGGCCTGCGCCGCCGTTATAAGCGGCCAGAGCCAGCTTTACGACACCATTGTAACGGTGCAGAAGCGTTGCCAGGTAATGTGTGCCAGCCCCAATATTGCTTTGGATATCAAAGCGGTTGATCAACCCCAGATCATGGGCGGTATCCGGCATGATCTGCATCAGCCCTCCCGCACCACGGGGCGAGCGCGCGTTGGGTTTAAAGGCAGATTCCGCTTCGATAACGGCTTTAATCAGTTTGGGGTCCACCTGTTCTTTATGGGCGTAATAGTCAATCATCTCAGGAATTTTGGACATATAGTTCATCAGGCCATCTTCATTGACCAAAGGGCAGCTCAGTATCTGCTGCCTGTCCCCTTGCATGTAATGCAACCACGCAGCCGCTGCCGAGGGGAGATAAAGAGGTGAATCCGGGTCTAAAAGCCATGAAGCAACAAAGCGTATGGCGTCTGGGTCTCCTGCATGGGCCGCATCGCACAAAGCCAGCATGGCATGGCGCATGTCCGCAGGGGTTCTGGCCTGCATTTGCAGGGAAAGTGCTTGCTGGAAAAGGCTCTGCGCGTGGGAAACGCTGGCAGCCTGAGCTGTGAGAGTGGTAAAGTTTAGGGCAAAGGCGACATAAAACAGGCAGGTATATTTTAAAACAAATCTTTTTTTCTCAGGATGAATGGAAACTTCAGCCATGTTGAACCAGCGCTTTCTTTCACGCTTTGATGACAAGCATACCATGGCGTCAGTATCTGAAAGTCATACAGATATTATAAACGATATATGCCGTCATCTGCATGACCTTTTGAATGTACACAAAGGGAGCGCCCCCATTCGTCTTGATTATGGAATGATGGATATGAATGATGCCATATCACAATTTTCTGAAGCAATCAGGCTGTTTGAAGAAGATATATGCCGCCAGATTCTAGCATTTGAACCACGCCTCAAAAATGTTCAGGTGGAGCATAGCGCTGATTCAGAGCAGGCAAACCGTTTTCTGTTTACAATATCAGCTATGCTGAACATTTCCGGCCATGCTGTTCCTGTTAAAGTCATGACCACCATCCGAGATGATGGCCGGGTCACGTTGTTGGTATAGGCGTCCCTACGAACATGAGCGAAAAATCGGATCATCGTCGGTATTATGAAGACGAACTGGCTTATCTGCGAGACATGGGGGAGGTTTTTGCTCAGGCAAATCCCGATGTTGCAGGTCTGCTCTCGCGTCAGTCACATGACCCCGATATTGAGCGTCTGTTTGAGGCATTCGCTTTTTTAACCTCCCGCCTGCGCCAGCGTATGGATGCCGGTAATCCGGATTACTCTCATTCTCTGGTGTCCGTGTTTTGCCCTGAATATCTGCGGGCCATTCCGTCCATGACCATGCTTGAGTGTGCGGCGGACCCATCGGGAGAGGTTGTTGTTCTTCCAGCCCAAACGGAAATTCTTTCTCAGTTGGTCTCTGGTGTGCAGTGCCGCTTTAGAACCTGTCAGCCGCTGCCTGTTGTGCCTGCGCGTATTAGTGCTGTCAGTTGGCAGGAACGTAACCGCTCGACCCAGTTGCAGCTCACACTGGCTGTAAGTGGCAAAGCTGGATTAAGGGAGCTTGCTGGCCACAGTCTTTCTCTTTTTCTGGATGGTGGGCGGGACCGGCGTATTGGCCGCCTTTTGCTTCAGGCCCTACTGACGGATGCGACCAGTATCAGCGTCTCTACTACCGAAGGTTTTGAAGCCAGACTGCCCGGCACGCCTGCGCATGTGGGCTTTGGGGACGATGGTGCTCTACTCCCGTGGTCGTCGGGGACCACACCGGCTCTTCGGGTGATGCAGGAGTATCTGGCATTTTCCTCTCCCTTTGTCGCTGTCACTCTGCCTCCACTCCCTGACGTACCCGAATTCACGGGTAATGCATGCACGCTCACTATTTCCTTTTCCCGTAGGATCAGTTTGCCTGTTTTGCCAGAACCAGCAGACGTGCGCCTAAATTGCGTGCCTGCCATCAATCTGTTTGAAGAAAAAGGAGAGCCCGTTCGCTTATTGCCGAACAGGTTGGAATACAGGGTCCGGCCAGCCAGAGCACAGGAGAGTAATGCTCAGGTTTATAGTGTGCAAACGGCTCGAGGGATGAGTGTAAACTCACAAAAAATAGTAGATTTTGCGACCTTTGGGCAATTTGATCACCTAAGGCCAAGTCATTCAGGGCATTATTTTCAGGTGCGTGTCAGGCCCAGTGTTGGGGGAGCGGGCTTAGACCACTGGCTATCGTTTATAGATGGGCAGGAACAGCTATTGCTTCCTGCGGTTAACACGGTCTCTACCACTCTTTTGTGCACCAATGGGGCGCGGGCCGCATTTATTCCTGTTGGTGGGATCAACAAGGTCGGCAAGGCTGTAAGATACGGCGGGGCAATTCGTAACATTATGCCTACCACCCCAGAAGTTCAGCCCCCGCTCAATGAAAATATGATGTGGCGGCTGATCTCTGTACTGGCTGGCAGCATGCAACCACTTGAGCATATTACAGCCCTGAGAGCACTGATAGACACATTAGATTTTGCGGCACGGCAGGATGAACAGGCCCGCTTGCGCCAGGTTAATCGTGTAGCAGCATTGCGTAGCATAAGCACCAAGGCGTTTGATGGTATGGCACGTGGCTTTCCCGTTCGCGGTTTGCGTACAAGTCTGGAGGTTGATGGCGCAGGATTTTCCAGCCGCGGGGATGTTTATCTGTTCGGCCTCATGCTCAACACGTTTTTCAAGCTAAGCAAACCGGTTAACACAATCTGGCAGTTTGAATTGTGTGATGTTAACGACAATTCTTCCATTTTATTCCCGGTTTGTCAGGGCAGGACCTCTGTGGGATGAGCAAGCAGGACATGCCACACACGGCTCCCCAAGAGCAATGCGCGACGCCCCTGCCGCCTTATACGCGCCTGAGTTTTGCTGTGCTGATGAACCTGCTGGAGCACAAAGCCCCGATCGCAGATGCGCGGATGGGGGCAGTTCTCTTAAGGTCCACCCAGTCTTTGGGTTTTCCTGCTGCTGACATTACCGATGTTCGGCAGGGTAGTGATGTCAAACCTTTTGCTCTCGAAGCTGATATTGCCTTTATGGGGCTGTATGGCCCATCATCCCCTTTGCCGACGTTTTGGACAGAGCGTGCGCTCAGTGATGACCCGGGGGGCAAGGGGCTTCGGGATGTACTGGACCTGTTTGGTCATGTCAGCGCACAGCTTTTGTATCGCGGATGGGTGCAAAGTAGGCCGCACGTTTTTTTCAACCGTCATAAGCCACAAGAATTAGCGGCACTTCTGTTGTCTCCAGCCGGCATAGATGTTGATGCTTTGGAACCAGAAGACTGCCAAAGGCTGTTAAGGGCAGTGCCATTGCTGTTGGCTCATGACCGCTCAGCCGTTATTTTGGAAAAAATTCTGACCCTCTGCCTAGATTTGCCAGTGCGGATTGAGGAAGGGTGCCTGCGGTATATTGAACTGGCAGAGGAAGACCGTTTTACATTGGGCACAACAAAGGTCGGGCTAGGGCAGGGACTAAGGCTAGGAACCAAATTAGGCGATATTTCCACAACTATGGCGGTCATTCTCGGCCCTTTACCCCTTGCAAAATTTGAAGCGGCTCTAAAGGGGGGAGAGATACGTGCAGTTCTGTGTCGTCTATTACGGCTTTTGTTGCATATTCCTCTTGCTTGTCGGGTGGACCTTATACTCGAAAATGCGAACGATGGAGCGTTCACACTAGGTTCTGCCCGTTTGGGTTGGACAAGCTGGGTGGACCCTAAAGAACCCGTACGTTGCCAGACAGGACTTGCCCTTTAATCCGGTGTGCAGAACTTTGCACAGTGCCGGGAAAAAAAATCGCATTTTTAAAACCAACGCACTGTCCTAGTCATTAAGAGCAGAAACTTGGCATAAACGTCCAAAGCAGTTTCTGACAGGTGATGGAAAAGGATAGTACGGTTATGTCTCAGCCTCTTTATGTCAAAATCACAGGTGCTACACAGGGCGAAATTACTAAAGGCGCATTTACGGCCGATAGCGTTGGCAATATTTATCAGGAAGGCCATGAAGATGAGGCATTCTGTCAGTCTTTAGCATACCACGTTACCCTGCCGCGTGACCCGCAAAGCGGTCAGGTTACGGGCCAGCGCGTACACATGCCTGCAAAACTGATTAAATATGTTGATAAATCTTCTCCCTTACTGCTATCAGCTATTGCTGCTGGCGAAGTGCTACAGATTGAAGCCACGTTTTACCGGACATCCACCCAAGGGCGGCAGGAAAAATATTATACGGTCAAATTCACGGATGCCGTTGCAGTAGAATACAAAGCCCACACACCACTGGCTCTTGAGCCCAATAATGCGCCTTACAGAGATATGGACGAACTGGCGTTTACGTACCGCAAGATTGACGTAACCCACGATATTGCAGGTACTGCGGGTTCTGACGATTGGCGTAAACCTAAGGCATAAGCCTAGATTTACAGGTTGCATGCGATCGTATTAAGAAAAATCAGAGAATAACATGACGCAAGCGGAAAATTCTTCATCAGATTCTTTGGTGTGGCTCAACTGTGTTGAGCCACTGGAAGAAAAGCCACAGCGCACCCCACATAGTGTGATGATACAGCTACCTAAAGATGCTGTAATTCTGAACAGTATTGCGGACTCTGATGCAAAGGAAAACAGTGCCAAACTTTTCCGCTTGACTGTTTCTGAGCAGGTTTCTGCTCCCTTTAGCGCTGAGTTTGAATTTTTCTCGTATTATCCTCTGGATTTGGGGAAAATTTTATCGAGTGATAACAAGCTTGTTGCGCGTGCTATTATTGCTTTTTCAGCCTCCAAAAAAGAGGGAGCGCTCCTGCATTATTTGAGCGGTTATCTGGCGGACATAACAAGCCGTGGTGTTGTTATGGTCCAGGAAGACAGACAGTCAGATGATTTTTGTAAATATTACTACTCCGCACGGATTGCATCGGTTCAGGAACTTCTGACGCATTCTTTGCGCAGGCGCTGCTTTGTTGGCTATGACTTAAATAATATGAATTCAGACTCTTTGTATCGTGAAGTTGAAACAGATAACGGACAAAGTGAGAAATTTAATAATGAAATGAAGGAGGAAATACAAAAAGATGAAAAGGAAGCGATGATATCATTAGAGCGCACAAGGAGAGAAAGTGTTCTTAAAGATGACTTTAATGTCTTAACTGTGAAGTTGTTTGAGAAGCTGGTAGAGAATAATAAAATAGAAGTTCTTTTAAAAGGCATATTTAATTCCTTCACAGAAGAAAATAGTAACATTAAAGCAGATGTTGATTTTTTATGGTACGATGACAATGCATTTAGGCCTGTCGTTAATATGGCAACACAGTTTGACGAAACTGATGCTAATTTCCTAGCACGTATGGCTCATCGATATGGGTATTATTGGGTTGGATATTTTCCTCCCATTAAAACTGATTCAAATATACGAGAAGAATCAACTCAAAAAATATGTGAAAAAATTAGATTCACAAATATGATGCCTCAAAATCTCTCTATTCTAGATGATACGTTCTTTACACTTTCTTATGACCCGAGTGAGTGTGAAGTTGATAAAATGATAAAGTTTGTTTCTTTTTCAAAAAAATTCATAAAACCAAATGTTGTTTTGAAAAATACAAAAGATATTTATTCATCCTTTTCTTATCTCGCCAAAATGGATGGTGATGATGAATCTTCTACGGATTATTATAAAAAGTGGAGATATAATGAGGAAATATGCACGTCTATTTTAATTAATTTGTGCCTTGATAGTGCCCTGAACACCATGAAGGAGCATGCTGTTCAAGACAAAAGTGCGCGTAAAGGGGATATTAACAATTTAATGTCCAATGACTTTATTGATATTCTAATTAAAAGTTCTAAAGATAAACTAGATAAATATATATCAGATTTTTATAAAAATAGAACGCAGTATATATGTGCTATGCGTGAAAATGAAATTGCCTCAGAAACGCTGATTATGGAGGGGAGAATGCTTATCTCGGCAGACACTCCAGATAACTACAAAATAAAAGTTGGGCAACCATTTAAGATTTTAGTTCCTGTAAATGGTGAAAAATACATTTTTTTAGACAGTATATTGGGCGACCAGTATGAAAAAGTTGTATCAGAGAGTCAGGTAACCTTTATGCCAACACAAACCCAATTAAAACTGGTTTTTGTATTGCCAGAGGTTGCAGGTATTCAAAAAGAATTTAGACCTGCAACCGAAAGAAGGTACTCTGAAAATACTCTGTCTATAACAGCCCATGTTCTATCTAAAAAAATGCAAGAAAATCCATATTTCTTTCCACCGCCAGAGTTCAAATCAGTCAAAATTTCGGGTCTTTTACGTGCAGAGGTTTGTCAATCTACAGGAAAAAGCGCTGTACCTGTGATAGATAAATATGGGTACTATAAGCTGAAATATTCTTTTCCTGTTTATTATATAAATTCCAATATAGAGGAGAAAGGTGTAACGCTTCCAGTGCCCCTTGTTACCTATACTGGGGGAAGCAAAACTAATGCTACCCCGGGTTTATACATGCCGCTTATCAATGGAAGTAATGTTCTAATTGCTTTTCAGGAAGGTGATCCAGATATGCCATTTATAATAGGAACAACAGCAGATACCGGAGACGATGCTCAGCAAAAAGCTATTTTTTCAAGTGCACAGCAAAGTATATTGCAAACTCATCGCGGAGTTTCCGTAAGGATGAATTATAGTCAGGATAAATCGTAAATATATTTAGAAAATAATTTGATTGATAAAACCATAATGTAGGAGATAGCTTGTGCCCAAACCGCTCCTTTCAGGAAGTCAGTTAACGTGTAGTTTTGGCCTGGAACCTGCCACATTTACAGTGGAACCTTCAGACACCCGGCCTAAATATAATGGTGTTTTATTAGGCGTTCAAACTGATAGTGTTTTTGAAACAAATATCCCAAACTTTGGAAAATGTATTTCGCCTTTAAATCCACAGTTTGTCGCGACAAAAACGCCACAACCTTGCCTGCCGAAAGCGTTAAGTGGATGGTTTAACTGCAAGTTAATGATGACATGGAATGGTTTACCTTTTGCTCAGGAAAACAGTACATGCGTATGTAACTATCTGGGTTGTATTAGCTCTGCAAAGCCAACAGAATTAAATTTAGATCTTGAGTAGGTTTTAGGTAATGTCAAATAATACAGAAGACAATATTTCAATTTCAGTCCCGGTTCAGGGGGGGGGTGATGCCTCTTTGTCTTACGGATATTATTTTCGTATGGGCATGCCAGACCCTGAGGTTGAAGCAAAGCTTGCTTTGCCGTCAGAAGGCAAGGTTCGTGAGGGAATTAATAAATTTAGAGTAATTCCAAGTGATTTGGAAACAAGTGATACAAAAAAAGATACAGAATATGATTCAAAATTTGGATCTTTGTTATATTCAATTGATAAAATTAATTTAGTTGCCCCAAAAGTTGAAATATACACAGATGAAATTTCAACGAAATCCAAAACAAAAATCGATTATTCTTTTTATAATGAAAGTATTCCACTTTTATGCAGTGTAGATTACAAAGATATGCTAGGGAAATTTGAGTGGTCTGCTAAGACTGGCGTTAAAATGTCGCTCTCTGCTAATACAAGTTTTTCTGCTTCTATTGATTCTTCAATTAAAGTTGGAGCTTCTTTTTCTTTGTCTTTAAGCGCTTCCTGTGAATGGAGTTATTCTAATAAACTTACCTTCATTGGGGGAGAATTTATTACAGATGAACTCAAGCATAAAGAGAATTTTTGGCAGAAATACATAGCAAGTACAGTTGCATCAAATGATAAATGGTTTTTAAAATCAGGCAAGCATTCTGATGAATTTATTGAGCAAAAATCTATTTTAACCGAACAATCAATTAATTTAAAAGTATGTTCATTTGTGGGAAATCATGTATTTGATAATCAAATATTGGCTTTTATTATAAGAATTACGGTTTTATTGAATTCTGTTGGCGCTATATTTATCGCTGTGTCTAGTGTAGTTATTCCTTTTGTAGCTAAATCTGACCGGAACAATCCCAATTTTTTATGGCTACACGTATCACGGTATAGTATGCGAATACATGCGATTTTAATGGCTATTATGGGAGTTTTAAATCGTATACTTCTTGAAAGCAGGAAGTCTGCGCAAAAAGGTTATATTTATCCTTCTATAGAGGCGGTTTCATCACATAAGAAATTAATAGAGTATGATAAGTACGAACCTACAGGGATTAGTATTTCAAAAAAATTCATAAAAATAAATAATTCTAAATCTATTATTGGTTTTTCTGAAGAATTTTTACATGCAAAATTTGGTGATTATTTTTTCCATATATCTGAGGATGGAATCTCAATGAAGTCTGCTGATAGTGTAATTTCGTTAGGCCCAAAGGGCATTTTATTAAGCGGGAAAACAATCAAGATTAAAAGTGAAGAAAAAACTTCTATTTCTAGTGGTGGTGAATCTTCTATATATGGTCCAAAAATATCTATGTTTTCTAGTAACGATGGATCTGTTGATCCGGTTAAAAGTGTGAGTCACGATAGTATTCTTGAGAAGTATAAACTCGAGGTGCCGGAGCAAAAACTTGAGGTGCCGGTGAAAGCAGAAGATGAAACTTATGAGTTAATGGAGGCCCCGGAGGAAGAAATATAATTGTTTTCACCAATATTGGATTTTTAAAAAAGGGTTATCATGAAAATTATAAACGAAACAAAATGCGCTGTAACTATAATTGATGATAGTAAGGGGGAGGAAAGTCCAGTTATTATTGTTAAAGCCTGTTTTGACCTTACGCAGAATCTTCCTGCGCAATTTTCTGATAATTGTCCGGAATTTTCAAACGATGTTCTCTATAAAGATGAGATAGGACGCAGTCTTGCATGGGCAAACGATTTGGAAAGATATAAGCCTAATTTCGATTTTTTGGTTTTAGGTTCTTTTTTTGCGCCAGAAGGTAAGGCCGTTCCACAGTCCATGGTTGGCTTTCAGTTTGGCCCAATGGAAAAACGGCTACGTATTATTGGTCCGCGAGTTGCTACGGTGGATGGTGATGGGCAATGGAGCGTTACGCCCCCAACACCGTTAACTGAATTAGCTCTGCGTTGGGAATTTAGTGCAGGCGGGCTGGATGACGCGCGAAATCCGTTTGGGATGGGGGCAGAGGCTATGCCCAGAGAGAATAATTGCCCTGGAGCGTTGTATAAACTGCCTATGATTGAAGCGGTTGACGATCCGCCATGGACACCCGTTAGGTCTGTTGTGCCTGCTAACATGGTGCCGGAACCATCTTTTTTTAGTTCACGGCAAAAGAAAATGGGCACAAGGGACCGGCGCTGGACGTTGTTCCGTGCCCCTCTGCCACCATTGGATTTTGACCCAAGTGTTGCCAATTCTGCCCCAGCAGGCCAGCAGGCTGTGGGAGAGCCTTATGGCCATGAGGTCATGAGGTTTGCCAACATGCACCCTAGCCATCCTATATTTTCTGCCACATTGCCAGAGAGCGTGCCTTTTGTTGCATTTGCGCCAGTTGGGTCAGACCATGCCTGTCCTGTTTGGCTTAAGCTGGATACTATTGTTGCCCAACCCGACCAAGAAAAACTGACGCTTCTGTGGCGTGCGCCATTACCAGATATTAAAAGCAGTCATGATGTTGAGCTGCTTGTTTGCGAGATATGGCCGGTTGAGGGTAGCCGACAGAAAATGGCTGATGAAGTGAGCGTTTGGTTTGCTAAAGATAAGGCTGACGCAAAAAAAGCAGAGCAACTTAAAAAAGAAAAAATAAGTAAAGACGCGGAAAAAGACTATGAAGAGCATAAAAAAAGTACAGATGAAAGCAACGAAGCTGAAAAAATAATTTTAAAAAATGATCTAGAAGATATGATCAAAGATATTGATATTCCCGAAGAGCTTAAAAATATTGTTAGAAATTCTCCAGATGATCCAAAAGCGTTGGGAGAGCTTGTTGACTATGCTGAGGATCTATTTAAAAAATTAGAAAAAGACTATGGTCATGTATATAAACCGCACCTAAATAAATAGTTATAATGGGGATATATTAAAGTAATATTGGATTTTCTTTTTGGAACAAAAGACGTTAATGCGCACAAAAATTGACAAGATGAGAAAAACTTCAATTTCTACAAGGAAGTTTAAGAGGCAAGGTCTGGTAGTTCCTGTCTGCCAAACGTCTTATGCTCAGTCTGGTGCATTGGTTGTTCCTATTATTGCTACGGTTTTAGTCATAGCCAGTTTCAGCCATGCGTATGCGGCCAGTAATGGCCAGTCCAGCGGGCAAGGGGGGGACGGCGGTTCGGGGGGGAGTAGCACGCCAGCTAATGCTGGCAGTCTGCCTGCCGCCAATGGTGCGGGGGGTAATGGCGGTGATGGTGGGGTACAAACGCAGACCGGTGGCGCTGGTGGCGCTAGCGTTTCGGGCGGGAGCACCGCCCCGAATGGTAGTGCTGGTTTGAGTAGTACTTATGGCGGGGGCGGCGGTGGTGGCGGTGGGGCTTTGCTGTCCTCATTAAGCAGTCAAAGCAGGTTTGTTGCTGGCAATGGTGGGGATGGCGGGGATGGAATAAACGCTGCTGGCAGCGGTGGGGCAGGTGGCAGTGTTTATACGACGGACCCGGTGGCATCAGTCTCTCTCCACATAACAGGTGGGAACGGTGGTGCTGGTGGTTATGGCTTAACCAGCACTAAATTTGGGCATGGTGGCCGCGGTGGGGACGCACTTGTTATTCAGGCGGCTCAATCCAAAATTACTATTGAGAGCACGGCCGTATTACTCGGTGGCAATGGGGGAGAGGGTGGAGATGGAAATAACTCCTCTCTCAGTGGTTCTGGGGGCGATGGGGGGAATGGCGTCAGTCTGGCGCAAAATGTTGATCTGTACATACAGTCCGGAGCCCAAGTGACTGGTGGGAGCGCTGGAAGTGCAGGGCAGCAGGGGCAGTATATAGGTGCCGCAGGGCAGGCGGGTGTTGGCATTTATATGGCTGGGAACGACCAGTTAACAACTGCGGGCACTATATCGGGCGGGACCCAATCCGGCAGTAACCCTGTTGTGGCCGTTCAATTGGATGGAGGCGGTAATACGCTCACCCTTCTTCAGGGTTACGTGTTTAATGGCAGCGTTTCTAGCAGTGGAAACGACACGTTGGTTTTAGGGGGCGATGTGGATGGTATCTTTACTGGCACCATCAATCTGGCTTCCTCGTCTAACTGCACCCAGTCCTTTTGTGGTTTTACTAATTATGAAAAAAATGGTGCCAGTATCTGGCAGTTGGCAACACCAACAACACAAGCGGTAAACTGGACTATTGTAGATGGCACGCTTCAGGCAACAAGCGACACACTGGGGAGTGGTGCCATAACAGATAACGCCAATCTGGCGCTTGTACAATCAACAGACGGAACAGTGAGCAACCTGATTACAGGCACAGGCAGCCTGAGTAAGGGGGGGAGTGGCACGCTCACCCTGAGTGCTGCCAACAGTTATAGTGGTGGCACGGTTATTACAGCGGGCACGCTGGAGGGGACGGTCAGCAGTTTTGGCAGTGGTGCAATAACGGACAATAGCGTGCTGGCACTGGTGCAACCAACCAATGCAACGCTGAGCAACCTGATAACGGGCACAGGCAGCCTGAGTAAGGGAGGGAGTGGCACGCTTACCCTGGCTGCTGCCAATAGTTACAGTGGCGGCACGCTTATTACGGCGGGCATATTAAAGGGGGCTGCCAGCAGCTTTGGGAGTGGGAGCATTACCAATAATGCAACCTTGAATGTTACGTCATCGTCCTCGGCAGATACGTTGAACAATACCGTAACAGGAACTGGCGAGTTGCTGGTAAGTGGGTCTGGAACCCTGACCTTGGGGGGCGTAAATTCGTATTCTGGCAAAACATCACTATTAAGCGGTGGGCTTCGTCTTATGCAAAGCAGCGCCTTAGGGGATAGTCTGCTGGATATGGCAGCAGGAACCACACTTACGCTGGGCCGAACAGGACTTACTGTTGAAAATGCGATTAGCCTGAATACAGGCACCGGAGTTGATGTGCAGTCCGGCACGGATGTTCTGTCCGGCGTACTCAGTGATGGCACACAACAGGGCACACTTGTTAAAACCGGCAGTGGCACGCTTATCCTAAGCGGGGTTAACAGCTATACTGGCGCAACAGATATTGCGGGTGGCACGTTACAGGTTGATGGGAGTATTGCCACATCCAGCACCATAACTGCTGATAATGGAACAACTCTTTCTGGTTCTGGTATTGTGGGTAATACCATTATGGAAAGTGGCTCTACTCTGCTTCCCGTGTCAGATGCGGGTAATGCCACGCTAACGGTCAATGGGAATTTAACCTTACAGAGCGGATCAACCTATATGGTCGATTCAACCCAGTTGGGGGGGAGTGACAGGGTTGATGTCACAGGTACTGCCACATTGGGCAGTGGTGCCAATATTACCTTCAATCCCGGTTTATGGGAGGTTGGTACCAGTTATGATCTTTTACACGCGGACCAGCAGGTTAATGGCGTTTTTGGCAGCATCACAACAACCTTGGCTTTTTTAACACCAACGCTGACATACACTGCGGATGATGTACGTGTCAGTTTTCAGCGTAATCAGGCCAGCTTTGCCTCTATTGGGCAAAGTCGCAACGAGCAGGCGGTAGGGAGCGGTCTTGATAGCCTGCAAAGTGGGGCCATGTGGGATAATATTGTCGATAGTGATGCACGGACAGCCAGACGGGCGTTTAATCTGCTCTCGGGCGAAGTGCATGCCTCTGTCCGCACAAGCCTTGTGCAGGACTCGTTATACGTGCGTGACGCTGTTATCGACCGGCTTTTGGCTGCGGACTGCAAGTCTGGTGGCACCATGGGGCAGAAAACACGCGCATTGAATGAGAGGGGGAGCGAAGGAGGCTGCGCACCTCATGCCGCTGTGTGGATACAGAATTATGGTTCCTTCGCTCACACGGCATCAAATGGTAACGCTTCCTCACTCAGTGACAATGCTGGCGGGTTTGTGCTCGGTTTGGATGTACCCGTGGCGGGGTGGCATGTCGGGGTCATGAGTGGTTATGGCCATAGTGACCTCAGCGCCCCGTCCGTTGGTTCCACGGGCAAAAGCGATAATGTGCATATTGGTGCGTATGCTGGAACACAATGGGGCCGGTTTGGCTTGCGTCTGGGGGCTGCTTATACGTTCGATATGCTCTCAAGCAACCGTAAGGTGGTTTTTAATGAGTATAATGCTACACTAAAGGCCCATTATGGTGGGGGCACAGCTCAGGCATTTGGTGAGTTGGGCTACCGTATGGAGTTGGGGCGCATCTCGGCCGAACCATTTGCCAATGTTGCATTTGTCAGCACACATTCTGCACGATACAGCGAGCAGGGGGCTGATGCCGCACTGGCAGTCGATGCGCAAAGTCAGGGGACAACCCTGTCCAGTTTTGGTGCACACCTTGGGTCGCATTTTAAGCTGATGGGGGTGCTGTTCAAACCACTTGCCACGTTAGCTTACCGGCATGCATTCGGCGGAATTACCCCAACCGTAAACGAACAGTTTGCGGGAGGACGTGCATTTGAGGTGGCAGGGGCACCACTGGCATCAGACAGCGCGGTCGTTAACGCTGGCCTTTCTGCCAATGTCACCGACCGTCTGGACCTTAATCTTTCCTACCTCGCACAATATGCCACCATGACGACAATCAATGGTGTAACGGGTAGTGCTCGGTTACAGTTCTGAATAGGGGGTTATTCGTGTAGGCCCGGCGCTTCACGCCCGGTGCGTGCGACGTACTCTGTGTAACCCCCATCGTAGCGGTGTAATCCTTGAGGCGTGAGTTCTAGCACACGGTTGGATAGGGCCGCCAGAAAATGCCGGTCATGGGAGACAAACAGCATGGTGCCATCATAATCGGCCAGTGCTGTGATCAGCATTTCCTTTGTTGCAATATCAAGGTGATTGGTCGGTTCATCCATGACCAGAAAATTCGGTGGGTCAAAGAGCATCATGGCCATGACAAGCCGTGCTTTTTCTCCTCCCGACAGAACCCGGCAGCTTTTATCCACATCATCCCCCGAAAAGCCAAACCCGCCAGCCAGCGTGCGTAAGGCCCCTTGTGCTGCCAGAGGGAATGTGTCGCTCAATGTTTCAAAAACAGTGCGGTCACCATCGAGCAGGTCCATGGCATGCTGGGCGAAGTAGCCCATTTTAACGCTGCCCCCTAATGTGACCGTCCCTGCGTCAGGTTCGGTTGTGCCTGTAACCAGCTTGAGAAGGGTGGATTTGCCTGCCCCGTTCACCCCAAGCACGCAACAGCGCTCCTGCCGCCGGATAAGCAGGTCAAGCCCCTTGTAAATAACACGGCTACCGTAGCTTTTGTCCACGCCACGCAGGTTGACCACGGAATCACCCGAGCGAGGAGCCTGCGGGAATGTAAAGGAGAGTGCCTGCCTGCGTTTGGGCGGCTCTACCCGGTCAATCTTATCCAGCTTTTTAACCCGGCTTTGCACCTGTGCAGCATGGGAGGCACGGGCCTTGAACCGTTCAATAAAAGCGACTTCCTTGGCCAGCATGGCCTGCTGGCGGTCAAACTGGGCCTGCTGGTGCTTTTCGTTGAGGGCGCGCTGCTGCTCATAAAACTCGTAATCACCCGAAAAACTGCTCAGCGTGCCCCCATCAATTTCAATCACTTTGTTGATGATACGGTTCATGAAGGCCCGGTCATGGGATGTCATGAGCAATGCGCCATCGTATCCGGCCAGAAACTGCTCAAGCCAGATCAGGCTCTCAAGGTCCAGATGGTTGCTTGGTTCGTCCAGCAGCATCACATCAGGCTTCATCAGCAGAATGCGGGCGAGGGCCACGCGCATTTTCCAACCGCCGGACAGGCGGCCCACATCACCGTCCATCATCTCCTGGCTAAAGCCCAACCCGTGCAGAACTTCGCGCGCGCGGCCATCCAGGGCGTATCCCCCCAGTTCTTCAAAGCGTGCCTGAATCTCCCCAAACTGCTCCAGTATGGTGTCCAGCTCATCCATACGGTCGGGGTCGGCCATTGCGGCTTCAAGCTTGCTCAGTTCCGCCCCCACTTCGGCTACGGGGCCAGCTCCATCCATAACTTCAGCCACGGCGCTGCGCCCGGCCATTTCCCCCACGTCCTGATTAAAAAAGCCGACCGTTATCCCTCGGTCGGTCAGGACGGTTCCTTCGTCTGGTTCGTCCTGCTTTGTAATCAGGCGGAAGAGTGTTGTTTTGCCTGCACCATTGGGGCCGACCAAACCAATTTTTTCCCCCTTCTGCAAGGCGGCAGAGGCCTCGATAAAGATCACACGGTGACCATTATATTTGCTGATATTATCGAGACGGATCATGGGACCTCAGAAAACGCAGGTAAGGGAGTGGGTAGCACACAGCCTTATCGCTTAACCGCATGGCTGCGTAAACCACAGAAAGCAGGAAGATGCAGGGGGGAAGGGTGGTTCAGGGCTTGCGTTGTAGATAAAGCCCTTGGCTATTGGAAATAGAGGCCGGGCCTGAAAAGCTCAGGCGGTAATACCTACAGTAATAGCTTATCAATGCCGGTAAAAGTGGTGGTGCCGGGCATGAATATTATGCTCTTTGGCACCACCCATTTAACACCTGCCAGTTGTTAGGGGCTGGCAGGGTATTGTGGCGGTTCAGGCCGCAGTATGATCGAGTGTTACCGTGGCTTCGCTTGTCAGCACCCGGAAAACAAAGCTTTCCTGCAAATACAGGTCAACTGTTTCGGCTGTATGGCTCAGGTAGCCGATTGAAATGTCCTGCCCAATATCAAGAGCAAAATCTCCACCACGCATGGACACGACAAAAGCGCCTTCGAGTGCGGGAGCCCAGATAATTTTGCCGTCAATCATGCTCTCAATGTGTTTGCGAACTGGGTAGCCATCATCATCCCCGCTGCTGACAGCCAGATGCGCCTGCGCACCGAGCACAACGGAATAGGGGCCATTGACGCCCGCCAGACGCAGGGCATTCAGGGCCTCGGCAATGGCGTGCGGATAGTCTTTTGCCTGTGAGGGGAGTTTAAGGTGCGGGTTGGATGTGCCTTTACGCATGCCACAAATGCCTGCGGCCTCAAAACCATTGAAAATGGCGTGGTCTTCGGCAAAAGCAATTTTCTGGGCGGCATCCTTGACTGTCTGCCAGTCAGAATCCAGCGCGCCACGCTCCACCGCATCAATTTCATCGCGCGAGAGGGTAAAGGGCACGCGCAGTTCGACCAGCGGCAGAACCTCGCGCTGAGTGGCCAGAACGCCGCTATCTGACACATCAATTTTTTTGCCGCGCCCCGTGCCAACCCCGGCAAAAGCCGTGCCTTTGGGTTCTGGTGTATCTACAACGCGACGGCCTGCAAGATGACGATGAATGGTGCGGGTGGCCTCCTCCTCGATCTGAGCCCAGGCTTGGGCAGAAATGGGAGCAAGGTGTTTGTGCAGATTGTTCATGTCAGGCGTCCTTATCTTTTAATGATCCAATGCCAAGGGAACCATCTTGTGTATGGCGCGGCTGCGGGGTTTGTTCAAAGGGGGGAGCAGGGGGCTGGGCACTACTGGACAAATCGGGTGCCGCATCCAGAAATTCACTTGTCGGCGTAAAAAACAGTGTGCCGGTTACAGCGGTACTGACGTCCAGAAGACGGTCATAATTGCCCGGTGGCTTGCCGATAAACATGTTCTGGAGCATCTGCTCCGTACGCGCTGGGGAGCGGGCGTAGCCAATAAAATACGTACCAAACTCCCCTTTGCCAACAGTGCCAAAAGGCATGTTTTCGCGCACGATCTGGAGTTGCTCACCATTTTCTTCAATATTGGTAAGCACATTATGGGCGTAGCTGGGCTTTGCGGCCTCGGGCAGTTCTATATCCGAGACCTTTTTACGGCCAATAATATGTTCCTGCACTTCGGTTGGGATGGCGTCCCATTTTTTCATGTCATGCAGGTATTTCTGGATAATCACGTAGCTTCCGCCCGTAAAGGCGGGGTCCTCATCCCCCACAATCGTTGCCTGTGTTGCAACCTGCCCGGAAGGGTTTTCTGTTCCATCAACAAAGCCGAGCAGGTCCCGCGCATCAAAATATTTAAACCCGTGCACTTCATCGACAACGCTTGCGGCCCCTTCCAGCCGGCCAACCAGTGCCGCGGCAAGTTCAAAGCACAGGTCCATTTGTGTCGCACGGATATGGAACAGCAGATCACCCGGTGTTGCGGGGGCGTGGTGCACACCATTAATTTCACGGAACGGGTGGAGGTCTTTTGGGCGCGGCGAACCAAAAAGCTGGTCCCATGCCTGTGATCCAATTCCGGTAACGCAGCTTAGCCTGCCATCTGGAATCCGAAAGCCGATCCCGCGCACTAGGGAGGAGATATCCCCCATCAGGTCCAGAACCTGCGTGGTGATGGACGCATCGCTCTTGAGGGTCAGAACAAGGAAAACTGCGGCCTGTGTCAGTTTTGGGTCAACAAGTTGGGGTGTAAACAACGGACAGAAGCTCCCGGCAAAGACACGCGTAACACTAACTCAGCATAGCATAGGCTACTGTTGCGGCATGGCAAGGTGTGAGGCGCATGCCTCCTCCCCATGCCTGCTGGGGCGAGCCGTTCAGAATCTGGCCATCCAGTCAGAAAGGAGGGGCGTCAGGCTTTGCGATGGTGTGGGAACCGTAATGCGGATCATTTGCAAAAAAATATTCCAAGAGTCGGTGTAGGAAAGTCCTACCTTTGAATGATTGGCGCGGGTTTTGTGCAGAATTTTGTACGTGCGAAACACCAGATATGGTGTCATTGTTCAAAATAAGCACAACATGAACGATTATTGGCCGAAAAAATAGGGCCGGGCCAAGTGATGGAGCCAGGGTATGGGCGGGCATTTTCCACTAATAAACTCTCTTGCAAGAAAGACCGTTGCGCCACGCTACCCGTTTGAGGAGGCATTTGGCACGCGCCCCGCACAGGCGCGCGCGCTGGACCGTGGCATGGGGGAGGCAGTTGGGCGGCGCACGGTCTTTCGTGCATCGGATCAGGAGGATTTTGGAGCAGTTGCAGACCGGGTAGCCACCGGCAATACGGGTCTGCTGGCATTGGTGGATGAGCGGGAGACCATACAGCTACGTAACGCCATTGCCACGGGTGCGCTGCTAACGTCTGGCCGCCATCTGCAACATGGAGACAAGGCCCAGCCGGGGCGCAACATGGAGGTTTTTACCAACTGTGCGACCGCCATATGCTCCTTTGCCAAGTTCTATCTGCTGCTCAATGGCTCAGGCGTTGGGCGTGCCTATGATGATGAACTGTGCATAGTGGACTGGGCAAAGGCACCGGACCTGCATTTTGTGCTTGCGGAGGACCATCCGGATTATCCGCGCGACCGTGCGGCTTTGCTGCACTTTGGTCTGGAAATGCAGATCCTGCCTTGGGGGACAATGCTTGATGCGTTTGATGCCGAGATGGAAGCACAGGTTAGCGGGTTTTTGCACCAGTTTATCCTGCCCAAGGTGCCCGACACGCCCAACCAGGCCCTGCATGTTATAGACGACAGCCGTGAAGGCTGGGCCAAAGCGGTGGAAATAATAGAGGCCATGGCTTTTCTGGGCGGGCAGGGCGGCTCTCTGGTGCTGGACTTTAGCGGCATTCGCTGCGCGGGTAGCCCCATTGCGGGTATGCAGGGCCGCCCCGCCTCTGGCCCCATTTCGCTTTTGCGCGGTTTGTTGAATGTCCGCCGCAACGTGGTTGAACCTGCGCGCAATGGCGGTATGCCGCGCTGGGAGCAGGCATTGCGGGTAGACCACTACCTGTCTGTGGAAGTGCAGGTGGGGGGGGCTCGCCGTGCCGCGCGCATGGCCACAAAATCCTGGCGGGATACGGAGGTACTACGCTTCATTCGCGCCAAGGAGGAAGGCGGGTTATGGACAGCCAACCATTCGGTCATGGTCGATCAGGCGTTCTGGGGCTTTGTCAATAACCCGTCCTTGTCCGGCCCGTTGGCCGAGCATGCACGGGCTGTTTTTGCAGAGGCAACCCGTTGTGCTTGGATCAATGGCGAGCCGGGTTTTATCAATGGGGACAGGCTGGAGGACAGTCGCACGGGCAGTGCGCGGCAAAAGCCTGTGCATACGGATGGGCGGGATTTTCGCTCATCGCGCTATCAGGCAACGCTGGCTGCGGCCTTACTGGCAGAACTGGCCGGATGTGCCGCTCGGGCGCATTTCCCTGTCACAACCAATCCGTGTGGTGAAATTACGCTGCATGTTACGGGTGGCTACTGCGTTATTGGCGACTTTGCTCCTCTGCTGGCCTGCCCTGTGCCGTTGGATGAAGTGATACCGGGTGTGCCTACCGATGAACTCGCTGCACAATGGGACGCACGGGTCAGGGATTCCGTTCGGCTGGGTGTGCGCTTTTTGCTGCGCGCAAACACGATGGATGCCTTGTACGCTCAGGAAGTGGCCAGAACAAACCGTATCGGCATTGGCCCAACGGGGCTGCATGAATGGGCATGGCTGCGCTTTGGTCTGGATTTTAAAGACATGCTGGATGAAAAACGCGCAGCACCTTTCTGGCAGGCTGTGGGCGAACTTTCCGCAATTGCTAAGGCAGAAGCCAATGCCTACGCGCAGGAAATGGGAAGGGCGCAGCCGGTTACGGTTACAACGGTCAAACCCGCAGGAACAACATCCAAACTGTTCGGGTTGACCGAGGGTGCGCACCTGCCAGCCAGACGGCAGTATTTACGCTGGGTGCAGTTCAAAGGTGTGCAGCGTGCGGATGGAGTGTGGGAAAGTGGCACGGACCCGTTGCTGCCCGCTTATGAACACAAGGGCTATCCGGTGCGCTCATTACGCAGCTTTCCCGGTATGAGCGTTGTTGGCTTTCCAACCGTGCCTCTTATCCAGCGTCTGGGCATGGGGGAGCGTGTTCTAACCGCCCCCGAAGCCACGCCGGAGGAGCAGTATTGCTGGCTTGGCCTGCTGGAAAAATACTGGATTGGCGCGGAGCAGGGAAATCAGGTTTCCTACACGCTTAAAATCTATACCGATCGGCATGATCTGGAAAATTTCCGGGCCATGGTTGCACAGCACCAGCCGGGAGTGCGCTGCTGCGCCGTGCTGCCAAGCCGTGCGGATTCCGATCTGGGGTATGAATATCTGCCAGAAGAAGAAGTAACGGCTGGCCGGTTTGCCGCCATTACGGCAGGGATCAGGGATGATAACGTGCGCGAGGTTGTGGACTGGGCGCACCTGCAATGCGCCAGTGGAGTTTGCCCGGTGTAACACCGGGCAAAAACACCTAGCGACCATAGAATGCTATAAACGCAGTAGTGTCGAACACGTTATTTCTGGCGCAGCGGGTGCATTATTGCGCCAGACTATTCAGGTGTTCAGGCAGGGGCATCCGCACGGCGGAAGCGGATAATGCTGCGAGACAGGCGACCTGCGGCCCAGTTAGGCATTTTGCGCCATGGGGTGACCACATCCGCGTATTCGCCATTAACCGTGACAGTCCTGCGCTGTTCGGTGCCTACCCATTCTGGCGCCCATGCGGTTTGCACGGTGGTAATCCACTGGTCCCCCTCCACACGGTAACGGCCAATATAGGCGACCAGCGTTTTCATAAGCTGGGCGCGGTCCGTGTCTGTTGTTGCAGCATGGCGGTTGCTGCCTTCAAGATTGAATGCCACCCAGCCGTCGGGGGTAAAAACAACGCGGCCACGGGGGGCGGGGCCCATGGCGTTAATAAAATTGCCGGACTCTTTTTCTTCCACCTTATAGGATACCAACTCCCATGTGCCGATGAGGTCCTGCCTCAGCGCCTCTTCATTCGGGCTGGGCTGGTCATCGTAATCATCCATCATCTGGTGGGCGGTCGCTTGCATTGGTATGGCCTCATTCCGTTGCTATGTCGAATCATCTGTCGTGCTTTTGACAGATCCGCAAAGGAGCTTTTGCGCTTTATCTTTTGTGTTGACCTCAACATGCCCCTCATTTCACATCTTCGGTAGTGACAATTAAGGAAAAATAATATTACGCTAGACGCAAAAGTGAGCCAGCCAGAACCGCTAGGGGAGAGCCTGTCATGTCGTATGATGAAACCGGAGATTTACGGTTTTTTATCAGTCTTGTGGATGCAGGCAGTCTGTCTGCCGGGGCGCGTAGCCTTGGTACATCACCTGCGGCCGCATCGCGCCGTCTGGCCCGGTTGGAAACACGGCTTGGCAGCACACTGGTTATCCGAAACACCCGGCATTTTGGACTAAGCGAGACAGGGCGGCTTTATTACGAACGCGCGTTAACCATTGTTGCCGACATAGACCACCTTGAAGAGGAAATATCGTCCAGCACCAATGCGCCCCGTGGCACATTGAGCATTGGTGCGCCGGTGGAACTTGGTCGCAGGCAGATTGCACCGTTTATTGAGGCGTTTAGTGCCCGGCATCCACGCCTGATGATTAATCTGGCACTTGCCCCTGAAGGCAACTATGATTTTAACGATTATCTGGACGTGGTCCTCCGGCTTGGTTTACCAGAAACACCGGGGGCCGTTGTGACCCGCCTTGCATCGACCATGCGGGTTTTATGTGCGTCTCCGGCCTATATTGCACGGCGTTCCATGCCCACCCACCCACGCGACATTCCCAAACATGATTGTTTATGCCTGCGTAAAAACAAAACCATGGCCCTGTTGAACAAATGGGTGATCGGGAATGAGACGGAAACAGATGTGGTTATGGTGGAGCCGCGCCTGTCTACTACAAATGCCGAGATCATTCATGACTGGGCTTTGTCTGGGCAGGGTATTGCCTATAAGCTGCTCTGTGACGTTTATCAGGATCTGGAGGAGGGCAAGCTTGTGCGTATTCTGCCTGACTTGCAGGGCGAAAAAATTGACCTGTACGCGGTTTTGCCAACACGGCAGCATACGCGGGCCAGTGTTAAGGCATTTTTGAGCGACCTGCGCCCCTATATTCGCACGGCTGGCTTTTTGTAAAAACGGATAGTTATTACGTACAGGCCCCCAACACCTGGCGCGAAACACGAAAAAGGGTCTCACGCAGCCAGCGGTGCACGGGGTCAGTATCGCGCCGTGGGTGCCATGCCTGAAAAGCGTCAATGCTGGGCAGGGATAGCGGGAATTCAAACGTTGCCAGCCCCAGTGCTTCAACCGATATATGGTCCACAACAATACCGGGTAGTGGGAGAATAAGGTCTGAATCCTTCATACTCTCCACCATGCAATGGTAGTTGGGCACCACCATGGCTATGCGCCGCGTAAGCCCGTACTGGTTACGCAAAACCCAGTCTATCGGCCCCTGTGCCCGCCCCCGACGGGAGACGCTGATATAGTCATAAAGCACCATGCTCTGCGGGGTAATGGGGTTTGCCAGAATGGGGTGGTTCCTGCGCACAACCCCCTGCATATGGTCACGAAACAGGGTCTGCCGCCTGATTTCGGGCTTCATTACGTCTGTTGCGCCAATATACAGGTCAACACGGCCATGGCGTAGTGGGTCGGAGGCCGGGTCATCAATCTCAGGCGCCCAGATCAACTCGCAGCGTGGGCATTCCTGCTTTAGCGCCTGCAAAAGAGGCAGGGCGAGGGATGCCACAACCAGATCATTGGCCCGAATGGTAAAGGTGGGGGCCATGTTGGCCAGATTGGCCAATGCGCGGGTTTCTATCAGGCTATCGGCCGCACGAACCAGATCCTGCACCCGGTCCAAAATTCCCGCGGCAAAGGCAGACGCGCTCATGCTCCGGCCGGACTGGACAAGAATGGGGTCGGCAAAAGCTACCCGCAGCTTGGCCAGATGGCGGCTCATGGCGGGTTCGCTCACCTTCAGCCGCCTTGCCGCGAGCGAGACGCTCTCTTCCTCGATAAGGACCTGAAGGTAGCGGAGCAGATCTAGGTCGTAGCCTCTCATCCTTCCAGAAATAGACTTTATCTGGCGCAGGCACCACCATTTATCATTCCGATAAGTGGAATCGTTGCTTGCGGTGAATGGGGGTTGTCTCTCCCGCCCCGATCGTGAACATGCGGGGCATGACAAATGCCGCTCCAGCACTGGCGGCGGGTGAGCCTGTTATTCATGCGTCACCACCGCTTCCCTCCTATATTCCGCCATTTGGCCTGCGTACGGTTGTTGGCTGCCTTGGCATGCTGCTTGCCGTGCATGTTGCGGGCTTTAATGAGCATGTGACCGAGATTGGCCTGTCCGATATCCGGGGGGCTATGCACATTGGCCATGATGAAGGCACGTGGGTCATTGCCATTTACGAGGCGTTCAACATTGCCGCCATGGCGTTTACGCCGTGGTTTTACATGACGTTCTCGATCTACCGGTTTTCCATTTTCATGACCGCCGTTCTGGCGTTGCTGTCCATTCCTGCCCCCTTTATGCCCGATGTTGTCTCTCTTTGTATTCTGCGGGCATTTCAGGGTTTGGCGGCGGGCTGTCTGCCGCCGGTCCTTATGACAGTCATGCTCAAATACCTGCCTCCACAAATCCGGGTTTTCGGTATTGGTGGCTATGCCATGAGTGCCACCTTTGGCCCCAACCTTGGCCTGCCGCTGGAGGCGTTCTGGTTTGAACACGTGGGCTGGCACTGGCTGTACTGGCAGATCATACCCACAGCAGCCCTTGCTGTAGCCATGATGGCCTATGGCCTGCCCCGTGACCCCATGCATTTTGAGCGGTTTGAAAAGTTTAACTGGCTGGGCATTCTGGTTGGCCTGCCCGCAATCTGTTCGTTGGTGATTGTGCTGTATCAGGGGGACCGGCTGGACTGGTTTCGCTCGCCCGTTATTACCAATCTGGCCTTCTGGGGTGGGGCGGCCTTTGTTGTGTTTGTTATTAACGAGGCTTTTCACCCCAGTCCGTACTTTAGAATACAATACTGGCGCTCGCGTAATATTCAGGCGTCCTTGCTGTCTCTGGTCGGTATTCTGGCGATTTGTTCCATCATGGGAGAAATCCCGGCAACCTATCTGGAAGCCGTGCGGGGCTACAGGCCCATACAGGCAGCCCCCGTGTCGTTGGTCGTTGCTCTGCCGCAACTGGTTATGCTGCCCCTGATCGCGTGGATCTGTAACAACCGCAAGGTAGACTGCCGCTTTGTGCTGGCAGGTGGCATGCTGTGCCTTGCCGCGTCCGCCTTTATGGGCACATGGCTGACGGTAGACTGGGTGCGTGACAACTTCTACCTGCTTCAGATCCTTCAGGTCTTTGGCCAGCCCATGACCGTTATTCCCACCCTTATGCTGGCTACAATGGCCATGGGGCCTGCGGATGGCCCGTTTATTTCGGGCATGGTCAACATGCTCAAGGGCTTGGCCAATGCCGTAGCCTTTGCCCTTTTTGCAGCGGCTACCCGTAGGCGCGAGCAATACCATTCCACCATGCTGCTGGACCACCACGGCACGCACCAGCTTGCCTTGCAGGGTATGGGCAACCCCATTGGCCAGCAACTGGCTGGCACCTCGCCCGTTGGCGCGCATGTCGCGTGGAACGGGTTGCAGGTTTTTCATACCTTTGTGCACGAGCAATCCCTCGTTCTGGCACTGGTCGATATCTATTACGTGCTGATCTGGGTCTGCCTTGGTTACGCCGTGATGAACCTTGTTCTACCGCACCGAGTGTACCCGCCGCGGGCGCCCGCGCCCAATATTCCTGCCCGCTAAACCGGAACAACAGACCATGATTTACAAAAAACCTCTGCTTTATGCCGGATGTGCCGCTGGCGTGCTTGCCCTTGTTGCATGGGGTGGGGCGCGTCTGGTCAATGGCGATGGTGTTAACCAGTCTACGAACGATGCCTACGTTACAGCGGATTTTACCACGGTGGCCCCCAAGGTTGCTGGCCGGATAGACCGGGTGATCGCCCAAGATAACGAACACGTACGTATCGGTGAGGAACTCGCCCATATTGAGGATGATGATTACCGTGCTGCACTGGACGTGGCCAAAGGCAATGTGCTGGCTGCCCAAGGCGATGTCGCCAACCTGAGTGCAGAACTGGCACGCCAGGACGCGCTTATTGCTCAGGCCCGCGCGGCTGTTATGGCCGATCAGGCAGACCTTCTGTTCGCACGCCAGAATACCACCCGCTACCGCAACCTCTCCTCTGGTGGTGCGGGCACCATTGAGCAGAAGCAGTCCTCCGAAGCGCATGAAAAAGAGGCACTGGCCGCCATTGCCCGCGATCAGGCGGGGGTGGATGCAGCAGTCAGGCAGGTTGCCGTACTTCAGGCCCAGCTAGAGCGCGCAAAAGGTGTGCTGCTCCATGCACAGGGAGATGCAAAACAGGCCGAACTCAACCTGTCCTATTGCTCAATTCCTGCACCGGTGGATGGTGTGGTGGGCGAGCGTGGGGTGCGCGTTGGGGCTTATGTACATCCGGGCACGGGTATTCTGGCCGTGGTGCCAACACAGGCAGCCTATGTATTGGCCAATTTTCAGGAAACGCAGCTGACCAACGTGCAGGCGGGCCAGAGTGCAACAATATGGGTGGACACATTTCCCGGTCACCCGCTCAAGGCCCATGTGGACTCTCTGGCCCCGGCAACAGGTGTGGCATTTGCCCCCATCCAGCCAGACAATGCCACGGGCAATTTTACCAAGGTGGTCCAGCGTATTCCCGTCAAGCTGACATTCGACCCAGACCAACCCATGGCGGCCAAGGTCAGGGTTGGCATGTCCGTGGAAGCAACTATTGATACAGCCTCCAAACCGGAAGGGCCGCATGCCAATGACGCACGTTATATCTGGCAGTAAGGGCATGAGGCAGGCACTCCTGACCGGCTTTTCGCTCCTTGCCCTTGCAGGCTGTACCGTAGGGCCGGACTACCACAAGCCACAGGTTGCAGCCCCACCAACATGGCGCACCACGCAGCCACCAGCCCAAAGCCGGGTCAGCACGGCCTCGACCGACCCTGCATGGTGGACCCTGTTCCATGACCCGGTTTTGAGCAGGCTGGAGCAGGAGGTTGCGGCTTCCAATCTGGACCTTCAGGCGGCCAGCCTGCGGTTGATGCAAAGCCGGGCCGAGCGGCGCATAGCCAGTGCAGCACAACTCCCCCATATGGAAGGCAATGCCTCCTACGCGCGGGAGCGGGCGAGCAGCAATGGTATTCTGGGCCTTATGGGCAGTATGGAGCAGGCCGGGGCAGGGAGTGTTGCAAACGGTGCTCAGGGGTTTGGCCCCGCGGCCTTGCCCGGCAGTGTGGGCAATCCGTCGTTTAACCTGCCGCAATATGGCATGAACGCATCGTGGGAGGTGGACCTGTGGGGGCATGTGCGCCGGCAGGTAGAGGCTGCAACAGCGGCTGTGCACGCCACAGAAGAATTCCGGCGGGATATTCTGGTCTCCCTCATGGCCGAAACAGCACAGACTTACATAGACCTGCGCGCAACGCAGGCACAGATTGGCATTCTGGACCACAATATTGCCATTGCGCAGCAGAGTGTACACCTGACAACCATGCGGTTGGAGCAGGGGGCCGCAACCCGGCTGGACGTGGCGGAGGCCACAGGCCAGCTACATATGTTTGAATCCCGCGCAGCCCCCCTGCGCGCACAGGCCACACACCTGTTGAACAGCCTGAGCTTTCTGGTCGCGCGTGAACCCGGTGCCCTTGATGCCGAACTGGGCCAACCACGCGATGTACCACCCGTGCCAGCCTTTGTGCCCGTGGGCCTGCCTTCGGAACTGGCGCAACGGCGGCCCGATATTCGTATGGCGGCAGACCGGCTACATGCGGCAACGGCCAGTATTGGTGTGGCTATTGCCGACTTTTTCCCGCGTGTTACGCTTTCTGGCAGTCTGGATGTGCAGGCACTCCAGTTTAGCGGTCTTGGCTCGTGGGCGTCTCGCCAGTATGGGTTTGGCCCGACCGCGACCCTGCCAATTTTTGAAGGCGGACGCCTGACAGGGCAACTCCACCTGCGTAAAGCGCAGCAGCAGGAAGCATCCGTGATGTTCCAGCGCACGGTGCTTAAAGCCTGGCAGGAAATTGACGATGCAATGGCCGACTTTACTGCCGCACAAAAAAGGCGTGATGCGCTGACTTTGGCCGTAAGTGAGAATGAAATTGCCGTAACCGTGGCCAAAGCCCAGTATGTGCAGGGGGCAACAGATTTTTTGAATGTTCTAACCGTACAGAACGCCCTTCTGGCTTCGCAAAGTGCATTGGTGGAGGCCACGGCCCATGTTGCGGGGTCTGTGACACAACTCTACCGGGCGATTGGGGGTGGGTGGGAGACACTCTACCCCGAACCCAAAGAGGGAAAACAGCATGCGTAAAGCGGACACCACGGTTACAATCCGGCGGGCGGACACTCTGGGGCAGGCCCATTCGGATACGCTTGTTTTACGGTGCCACTTTGCCTTTGCGGATTTTCAGGACCCCCACTACGAGCATGAAGGACGGCTGAGGGCAATCAACCTTGGGAGCATCCCACCGGGGGGGGCGTATAAGCTTGGGCCAGAAGCCAATGTGGATGTTGTCACATGGCTGCGTGCAGGCACATTGCAAACAGACGTGGTGGATTTCCCTTCCGAGGTTATTCGTGCAGGTGGTCTGCACCTGCTCAGTGCCGGAGTGGGTGTTGGTTCCATGGCGTGGCGTGCCGGGCCGGAGGGGGCTGCTTTTATCCAGTTCTGGCTTCTGGCGGACACCGAAGGGGGAAGCCCCGCGCAGGAGGTCCGTGCTGCATTCCCACAACTGGAGGATGGAGGCTTTCGCATAATTGCGTCCGGCTTTCCCGAGGATGACCCGGAGGCCATGGAAAGTATAGATGATGGCGCCCCTGTGGTGCTGAGTGCGCGCAGCCGCCTGCTCCATGCGGACATTCCCGTAGGGGAAGGGGCTGCCTACCAGACAACAGAGGGCCGGGACCTGCATGTGCTGGTGGTGTCCGGAGCAATTACAATCTCGGGCACTCCTCTGGCTTGCGGGGACGCAGCCATGCTGGCCCAGACCAGCAGTGTTGTGGTGCTGGCAACCAGTGATGCCGTGGTACTTTTGACCGACATTGCCGCATGAGCCGGTCTTAAACGCGGGCCGCCCGGTGCAGGCGTGGCAAGGTCTGCCATGGAGGGACAGCCCGCACGGGCTAAAGCATTCAGCCTGTATAAAGTAACGGGCTGCTTATTCGGGGTTCGTCTTTATGCTCCAGATGGCGCGGCAAGGCTCTGGCACTCCCTGAAAGCACGGTTTCCTCCAGATCAAGGTCATGGGTCAGCAGGCGTTCTGTCTCGTCACTCACCTGTCCTTCCTGACGCATGCGGGTCAGGGCCTTGCGTTCGGTGCGGAGCAGATGGAGGCGTAGGGCTGCTTCAAACCGCCGTCTGGCTAGGGCTGTGTCTTTGTGTAGTCCGTCATGGGGTTGCATGTCGTCTTCGTGCCGCTTCTCATCAGGAGTGTCCTCGAGGAGTCTAAGCCTGAAGCGGTATTCCGCGATCAGGGCTGCGGTAACTTCCGCGCGTTGCTGTGCTGCGGTTTCATCGAGCTGTTTTGTCACCAGGGCCGACTGGCGTTCCATTTCTGCAATGGCTTCCAGCGCAAGCAGGCGGCGAACTTCGTCTGCTTCCCTGTTAACCGGGTCTCCGCCATCGTGCCTGAGGGAGCGGCTCAGGGGGGGCAGTAATACGGCGGCAAGCAGTAGCGAGGTAATAATAACACCCGCAGCAAATGTAACCAGCAGATCCCGCATGGGGAACTCGGATGCGCCATTTTGTGCAATGGGGAGGGAGAGAATACCCGCCAGTGTAACAGCACCACGCACGCCGCCGATGGTCATGGCTGCTGTCTCGATTAAGGAGACAGCACTGGCCCTGCGGCCACGGGCTTTTGCAATTACCTCACGCGCGCCACTAATAAACACTATCCAGACCATACGGAGCAGCAGCAAAACGGTGGTCAGTAATATGATGGTGCTGATAAGTGACCAGGTGCTGTCCCCCGCTTTGTTGGCAAGGCCGATCCCCTGCTTGGCGATGTCTGGCAGTTGCAGACCCAAAAGCAAAAAAACCAGACCGTTAAACACAAAGGTGATCATCTCCCACACAGCGCTGCCGCGCAGGCGGGTGGCGGTCTGTGCCGCACCAAAAACACGGCTCTGGTTCAGGCTCAGCCCTGCACTGACAGCGGCGAGAATACCAGACAGGTCCATGTGTTCGGCCAGAAGGTAGGCGGCAAACGGCAGCAGGGTCATGAGCGTGATTTGCGTTGTTGGCTCGTCAAAACCATGGCGAGAGAGAATGCGGTTTACAAAATTAAACGCAAAGGTAAGCGCTATTCCAACAAGAATGCCGCCAACGGCTACAAGAACAAACCCAAGAGAAGCATGCAGGATGGAAAAAGTGCCTGTCAGGGTCGCGGCCACGGCAAATTTGAAGCAGACCAGACCCGAGGCATCATTAAGCAGAGCTTCGCCTTGCAGAATGTGCAGGAACCTTCTGGGCACACGATCAGCGTCTATCATGCCGCCCACGGCTACGGCATCCGTGGGGGAGAGAATGGCGGCAAGGGCAAAAGATGCGGCGAGGGGCACAACCGGCAAAAGCCAGTGGATAAAATACCCACCCACAAGCGTGCTAAAAATAACCAACCCGACAGCAAGCAACAGAATAGGCCAGCGTAATTCCTTAAAATCACGCAGGGGCATTAGATAGGCATCGGAGAAAAGGAGTGGCGGAATAAACAGAAGCAGAAAAGTTTCTGGCTCAAAATCTATGCTCAGGCCCAAAAGAGATGCCACAATCCCGCATGTTATCAGCAGGAGTGGCAGAGGTAGGCGCAAAAGCCGGGCAACAGGCCCCGATACGGCCGTTATAAGCAGCAGTAGAAGAACAACAGATGTCATATGCATTATTTGGCCCGGCCCGCCTGATATTATTTTGATTGTGATATTCTTTATAAAAGTTCAGTTTGTCTATAAAATTCGTCCAGATAGAATAATGTTTGCAATGAGAATGCATCCATTTCTTGTTGATATTTTACTGACTGTTGCCTTGGGGCGCAGCCGCACAGGGCCACGGAATCTGGCTTTTCGGACAAATTTGATCAGGCCCGCATAGTGTTCTGGGAACCTGCCGGGAATACGTAACGTTCTCGCATCATCCTGCGCGTCAGGAGGCTTGCGCCCATGGTGTTAGGGGCAGGATCGTCTTTTGTTTATCAGATCGGCCATGGTGGATGCGGTTGCTATGCTTTAAGGTCTTTGCAAATGCGTGATTAAAGCCTGCGGATCGGTTTTTAGCCTAACTGCCGCCCGAGCGCATGAATAGTTATGAGTGTTCGATTGAAAGGACATGCACAGTGGTTAAAATTTCTACCAAGCATTTTGTTCTCTTCACATGTGCAATGGCCATGTTGCCATCTTTGGCACATGCTGCCGATGTAGCCTCTGGCTCCCTCATTGGCACCGACGGCACCCCACATGGCACCATTACAGTAACAGAAGCACCAAAAGGCGTTGTGCTGCGGGTAGAGGCAAAAGGACTGACACCGGGTTGGCACGGCATGCACTTCCATGACAAAGCCGCCTGTGAAGGGCCTAAATTTACCAGTGCTGGCCCGCATGTTCATGCCACTACACCGGTTGTGCATGGCCTGCTCAACGCAAATGCAAACGATGCGGGTGATCTGACCAATGTGTTTGTGGGCTCAGACGGGACTGCCACGGTAGAACTGTTCTCCCCGCTTGTCTCTCTCAAGGCTGGCAAGGACAAGCCCGCATTGCTTGATGCCGATGGGTCCTCCCTTGTTATCCATGCCCACCCCGATGACTATCAGAGCCAGCCCATTGGTGGCGCGGGCGACCGGGTTGCCTGTGCGGTTATCAAATAACTCCGCACAGAGTTGTTCGGCAGGATTGCACCTATGCGTCCGGCCCTGATGGATAGCAGGGACGGGCGCATAATTGGGCAGGCCAAATGCGGGCACTGCCTTATTGTTTGGGCAAAGAAAAAGCAGACTATCTTCAGATATCGCGTGTACGCCGGTTGTCTCATGTCAGGCCGTGCGGCATGAGGAGGCTTACAAAAGCTTATCTTCAGTTTTGCAGGTAGTCATAAATGTCTGAACATACCCCTATCGGCCTTGGTCATGAGGCCACAACCACAACGGCTCTGACCCATTCGGGCAACTTCCATGTTGATGAAACACTGGGGTATGTTGTGCTGCATTATGCCCTTGCCCCAATGGGAGACCTGCGCGCCCGTATCCTTGACGGCGCATCCGATGACTGCCTGAAATTCATACGCTCACGCGACCCAGCACAAATTCAGGCAGCCGACATTGTGTTTGATGTTGGCGGGATTTATGACCCGTCCAAGGGCCGCTACGACCACCATATGAAAAACAAACCCCTGCGCGAGGACGGCACCCCCTACAGTGCAGCAGGGCTGTTGTGGAAAGACTACGGCAAAGCCGCGGTGCGGAACCTTGTGAGAACGCAGGTTAATGACGCAACGATTGCGGCAATCTGGCAGAGCATTGATAAGTCACTGGTTGTGCCGATTGATCAGGACGATAACGGCGTTGCCAAAATGGGCAAGCTGTCGCTGGCCGATATTGTATCGGCGTGCAGCCCTCCATGGGACACGGCCGAACTCCATGGCCCCGAGGAAGCCAAACGGCGCGAAACTCTGGGGTTTGCCAATGCTGCAACGGCCGTGGCGTCCCATCTGGTCAACACGGTTGACCGGGTTCGCGCCAGCCTGAAAGCGACAGACCGGGTTTTGTCCTCTTACGAAAAAGCGCAGGACAAGCGTATTCTGCTGATGGATACAGGGATGCCGACTGAAAAAGTCATTTTTGAGCATGATCTGCCCGTGGTCTATGTGGTCTCCCCCACAGGGGGCGGGCAGTGGAATGTTAAGGCGGTGCCACCAGAACGCGGCGCGTTTGGCCAGCGCATTTCCTTGCCAGAAGCATGGGCCGGGCTGGATGGTGCAGCCCTTGCTGCGGCATCTGGTGTGAGCGATGCGGTTTTTGCCCATCCGGCACGCTTTATCTGTGGTGCAGCCAGCCGCGAGGGCGCTTTGACAATGGCGCAGAAGGCGCTGGAAATTGATGCCGCGTTAAAGCAACAGTAAATACCTCGGACTGCAAAAGTCCTCTAAACGTTACCTTTAAGCGCTCTGTGCTGGTTACACCACGCAGGCGCTTAATGTTTGGTTGGACGGTGTGAAAATATTATGGCCCGTAACCGCTACTATGCTGGATCAACCACAGATCACTTTGACGGGCTGCGTTTTTTTAATCCCGGACAAATCTCCACGGATCGGAGCCTGCGCGATATATGGCGTTGGAGGCGTTCGTCCAAACCAGCACAGTGGCCCGCCATTGTTCCCATAAAACCTGTTGTGCCTGATAAAACCGTGAATGGTCTGCGGGTTACCATGGTGGGCCATGCCACACTGCTTATTCAGGTCGCAGGCATGAATATTCTGACCGATCCTGTCTGGTCGGAGCGGGCAAGCCCTTTTGGGTGGATTGGCCCAAAGCGGGTTACTGCACCGGGGATCGCGTTTGAAGCCCTACCACCCATTGATGTTGTTCTGATCAGCCACAACCATTATGACCACCTCGACCTTGCAACACTTCGTCGCCTGCACACTGCCTATGCACCGTTGATGATTGTCCCTTTGGGGAATGACGTCATCATTAAAAAATCCATTCCTCAGGCACGGATATTTGCAGGGGACTGGCACGATCAGCTTGATGTTTCCTCGATTTTAAAAGTGACAGTAACTCCAGCATACCATTGGTCTGCCCGAGGTGTATTCGACCGCCGTATGGCGCTTTGGGCTGGCTTCTTGCTGGATACGCCGGAGGGAAAACTCTGGTTTGCAGGGGATACAGCCTATGGAGATGGCACGCTCTTTTGCGACCTGTATGCCCGATATGGCGCGCCAGATGTCGCACTCATTCCCATAGGCGCTTACGAGCCACGCTGGTTCATGGCGGGGCAGCATGTTAATCCACATGAATCCGTGCGTATTTATAAAGATGTTCATGCCAAGCATGCACTGGGTATTCATTGGGGAACATTCCAACTGACGGATGAAGCCATTCTGGCCCCCAAAGAGGCTTTGCAGGCTGCCCTTATGGCAGAAAACTGCGATACAGAGCTGTTCAGGGCGGCTGAACCCTGCGGGGTTTACCCGTTTGCGTGACACGCTGCATGAGGCCTAAAATAACAACATTTCAAGTGATATAAAAAAATAACGATTTTCAAAATTATATAATTGACTGTCGTGGAAATATGGGTGATACAAAACCACACGTTAACAGCGTGTCACACAAGGAGCGCAGCTTATGCCCAACCTGTTTGGTCGAATGTGTCGGCTTGGCCGATGTAGGGACGTTAAAAATATCGACACCTGACCAGCAGGCTTGATTGCCTTCTGGGTCAGTTATTGCCTGGAAGGAATAAAATTATGTTTGAATCTCGTATTATCGAAATCAATGGCACTTTTGTTGGTGCAATTATTCTTGAAGAAGACCGCCGGACCCGCCGCTTTTATGCGGCCCATGAAAGCGTTCAGAGCTTGCATAACAAGCGCTACCCAAACGGGCAGGATTTGCGGACATCAGTTATCCGTAAATTCAAGACAACATTTACCCAGCATAATCAGAACGTAATCTGAGTGTATCAGTCGTTTTACAGGTTTTGGTCTGTAGAACTATCACTGATGCATAGTGCTCTTTTTCCATAATATTTTTTAGGCGTGCATTATGTGCAAAAGCTGGGTGATGATGTGTCTGTAACGTCTTAAATGATGCGATTCCAAAACAAGATAGTCTGTTTTGTTGAATTGAAGTATATCCAAGTAAAATTTTTAAGTTTTGGGGGAACTTATGGCGGTGTCTGTTCGGGCGAGTGTTCTGTTAACAACAACAGTGTCGAGCCTTTTTTTGCCGTGCGCAGCTATGGCAGCATCATCAGATGCAGAAAACGCAGCCTTGCGGCGCGAAATTGCAGCCATGCACCGTGAGATGATGGGCGAAATCCATCGCCTTCAGGCGCGTGTGGACAAGTATGAGCATGTTTCTACACTGCAAAACCGCAGGGCAGGGCGTGTGCCGCGTACCTTGACCGCAGGTGATACGGATGACGCCCAGCCCCGGTTCCGTGAGGACCCGGTGGTCCCTGTCAATAACGGCCCACGAAGCCCCAATGACAGCCGCATTGCCCTGCCAGAAGGCCCGACACAGTCGTGGGGTGCATTCAAGGCGGCCTCCGCCAAGGATGAGAGCGTGGATGTGGGCGGGATCAAGATTGGCTTTCCCAAAGGTCGTCCGACTATTTCTTCGGATGACAAGGCCTACGCGTTTTCCATCGGTCTACTTGCCCAAGAAGACTTTGGCGGCTTTATGGGCGTCAGTCAGCGTGGGAATGAAGGTCCTGGGAATTTCAACAAATTTACCGAAAATGCCCGTCGTCTTCGTCTTTACCTGTCATGGCGTTACAAGGACTGGGTTGTTAACGTAACACCAGACTTTGGCGCTAATAACAGTGATGGTACAGTCAGCCTGTTTGAAGCAAACCTGAACTATACTGGCCTGCACAACACAACCCTGACTGTTGGCTACTTCCAGCCACGCATGGAAGAAGACAGTGCGGAGCGGTCGGGCGCATTTGAGTTTCTGGAACGGCCAACCATTGTCGATCTAGTGCGTAATATTGCCGGTGGCGTTGCCCGCTTTAGTGTTGGTGGCGAGCATTACGAAAAACGCTGGCTGGTTGCAGGGTATTTTACAGGGCAAAAGTATGGTGACCGGTCCTCGGGCACTGTAACGGATAGCCAGACAGGGGCGGTGTTCCGCGCCACGGGCCGTCCCTATGTTTCGGAAAACATAGATGTGCATGTGGGTGTTGGCGCAACTGCTGCGTTTAAAGTCAACCAGTCAACAACTGCAGGTCGGACATATACGTTCAAGGATACCCCCGAGGTGCCACTGGGCGAAACCCAGTTGCTAACATCGGGTGCGTTGACAAACATTTCGCAAATCTGGGCAGCCGGGCCGCAGTTCGGGTTCCGTTACAAAAAATTCCTGCTCAAAGGGGAGTATTATCATGTTGGTGTGCAGCATGATAACGTAACGGGAAGTGCTGCTCTGCCATCCCTGAATTTTGATGGCTGGTATGTTGCGGCCAACTATACACTGCTCGGCCATGGCCGCGGGTATAACGAAAAAATTGGGGCCTTTACAACGCCCGGTGTGGAATATGACTTTGACCCCGCAAAAGGGCACTGGGGTGCTTTGGAAATCAGTGGTCGTTGGAGTGTAACCGATCTACGGACTTCAGGAACAACGGCTAACAGTTCTGGCACTCTTGTACAGGCCAGTGGCCAAACCGGGGGAGACAAGCAGACAGTCTGGCAAGGTGGACTAAACTGGTATCCCAACCAGCACATCAAGGTCATGCTTGATTACACGCACTTCAGTGTATCTAGCTTTAATAGTAGCGGAAAATCAACGGACCCCAACCTGTTGGGCCGGAGTGGTAATGCTGTTGTTGGCCGCATGCAGGCTGCTTTCTAATCTGACGTTATTATCAAGGAACAGACTTATGACACAGAACAAATTTGCTCATGTCCGCCGTGCCGTTCTTAAAGTAACGGCTGTATTGGGTGTCTCTCTTCTTGTGGGGCTTCAGGCTTCGGCAAGTTATGCGGAATCCTACCATCTGCTGAACGTCTCGTATGACCCGACCCGTGAGTTGTATGCCGATGTGAACAAGGCTTTTGCCGCAGAGTGGCACAAGGACCACCCGGCAGACACAGTCAGTGTTAAGTCAGCCCATGGTGGTTCGGGCGCGCAGGCCCGTTCCGTGCTGGAGGGTGCGCCCGCAGATGTGGTCACGCTCGGGCTGGCGTATGATATTGATCTGCTGGCCCAGCATGGACTGATTGCCGAAGACTGGCAGAGCAGGCTGCCGCACAACGCTACCCCCTATACCAGCACCATTGTTTTTCTGGTGCGTAAGGGAAACCCCAAAAACATTCATGATTGGCCAGATCTGATCCGTGATGGTGTGGAGGTCATTACCCCCAACCCCAAAACATCGGGTGGTGCACGCTGGAACTATCTGGCGGCATGGGGTTGGGCGCTGCATCAAAAAGATGGTACGCCAGAAACAGCCAAGGCTTACCTGAAAAACCTGTTCAAGCATGTGCCTGTGCTGGATACCGGCGCACGTGGTGCTACCAACAGCTTTGTGCAGCGTAATCTGGGGGATGTGCTGCTGGCATGGGAAGATGAAGCCCTCCTTGCAACGCGTGACATTGGCCCGGACAAATTTGACATTGTTGTGCCGTCACAGACCATTCTGGCCGAACCCCCGGCCTCTATAGTAGACAAAAACGTTAAAGCTCATGGCACAGAAGCCGTGGCCAAGGCTTATCTGGATTTTCTGTTTACTCCCGAAGGGCAGAAAATTGGTGCCAAGCACTACTTCCGCCCGGTTGACCCTGCCATTTTGGCGCAAAACAAAGATCTTTTCCCCAAGGTGGATACGTTTGACGTAAAAAGCCTTGGTGGCTGGGCCAAGCTGCAGAAAGAACATTTTTCTGACGGTGGGGTGTTTGACAGCCTCTATAAGTAAAACAGGCTAATGCGCCGCACCAAGATGGGTGCGGCGCTTTTTTTTGTTTAGCCCGGTTCAGAATCAATAACCGTAAATGCAAAAGATGTTGGCGTACCAATAGGCACAAAGTGCCATGTAAAATCGAGCGCACCCGTATCCGTATTGACGTGGAATGACGTAATGCAGTCGCTCCGCTGGTTGGCAACAAAGACAAACTTGCCCGATGGGTCAAAGCTTAATGCCCGCCCATAATCCGCACGGGCCCAGACTTCATCAAACAATGCAATTGAACCATCTTCATGCACTGTAAAGCAGGCAATGGCGTTGCCTAATCTGTTGGTGACATAGAGAAATTTTCCGGTTGGATGCAGGATAATTTCAGCCGCCAGCGTGCTGCCACGGAACTGCGCCGTCACTGTTGAGGCCGTTTGTTTGACCTGCATGGCCCCTGTCTGGGTGTCATAATCGGCAACGACTACGCGGGAATCCTGCTCGCCCAGAATGTAAATGACCTTGCCATCATGACTAAAGCAGAAGTGGCGGGGGGCGGAGCCGGGCTCCATACTTAGCCATGGTGTTGCGGCCGGTTTTAATGTGCCGTTTTGCATATCAAACGACCAGACATAAACCCTGTCCAGCCCTGCGTCGCACGCCAGAACAAACTTTCCGGCAACGTCGGTCTGAACCATGTGTACATGCGAACCAGAATGGTCACTTACCGCATAATTGCCCGGGGGGTTGTCTGCCGCCCGTTCTGGCATTTTAGGGCCGGTATTATGCACAAGGTCGGTTAACAGGCCCAAACTGCCATCAGGTTGGATACGCATGACCGCCGCACTGCCGCCCGTATAATTGGCAATAAACAGGTACTGCCCAGAAGGGTGGACACTAAGGTGGGCTGGGTCCGCACCACCGCTGCTCATGACATTGAGCTTTGTTAAAACACCCGTGTGACGATCGACCCGAAAAGCAGTGACAGAACCCGTATGGCCTCCCTCAAAATCATTGATTTCATTAACTGTGTAGAGGGTATTCTGGTCGGGTGCCAACGCCAGAAAAGAGGGATTGTCGGCCGGTGTTACATGGCCTAACTGGGTTAAAATGCCACTTTGGGCATTCATTTCAAAAAGTGTAATCCCTGCGGCGTTACTTTCGGCAGGTCCAGAACGGGTATAGCCACCGACATAACATAAAATGCGTGGGCCAGATTTTTTGGCAGCTTTCTCAGGGTTGGCTTTGGGGAGAGCTGCTTTGGGGATGGGGGCAGGCGGGGGGGCATTATCCCCCAAGGCTTTTGCTAATGGAGAAGATAGGCCAATACCTATAAGCGAAACCCCAAAAAGCCGACGGCTAATGATGTTATGTTTGTGGTCCATACTGGTAGTATTACGAGTTCATATGAAATTTTCAAATATATAGTGCGCGTTCCACACTCTGCACCCGTATTGCATGCAGAGTGCTACAGGCAGGGCCTTACTGTTTGGGCAGGTTATCGCTGTGCCATTTTTTTACGGCAGCAAGAGTTTGCAGAACATGCTGCTCTGGGGCGTTGCTGGTAAAGCTGAGCAAAATGGTGCCATCGGGGGCAATAACATAGGACGTGCGCTGAGAAAGCAAGCTCTGGTGCCCGGTGCTGAGCGAATGGTAAAGCAGGGCAGTCAGCGCCCCCGGGTCTGCCAGAACGGTAAACTGGTCCCGACATTCAACCTTTGAAAACTCGGAAACTCTGTCAATATTACCGGCCGTAACACCAACCAGAGTTGCCCCTTCAGCCTTGAACTGCCCGGCAGCAGCAGCAAAATCATGGGCTTCCTGCGTGCAGCCGGGGGTAAAGGCTGCGGGGAAAAAATAGAGAACGACCGGCCCTTTGGAGAGAGCCGATTTAAGGGAAAAAGTAATGGGTTGCCCCGCAAGTGCTCCAGAAAGTGTAAAGTCTGGAGCAGTTGTGCCCTGAGATAAGGCAGCCCGGGCGGGTGTTGCTGCCAGCGGTAAACAACTCATGCACAAGACCGCAAGACATGCAGGGAGCAGCACTGTTGGGTTGGAAAATTTCCTGATCATTGTGTCTCTGCATGTTTGTGTTCACGGGTAAGATGATGACCCTTATACGTGATAACCATCTTTATCGATACACCAATACACTAGCTTTGTTCCTGTGTGCTCATGGCTTTCATAGTGATATCTGGCAGAACGGGTTCTGGCCAGAATGTTATGGCTATGGCGTTTTGTAAGTGTAGAAGCTGGTTTTGAATCCAGCTCATATAATCATGCAGGCCACGAATAATAATTTCTTCCGCTGTCTGGTCTTGCAGGCTTGCACGCAGTTCGGCCACGCATTCCAGAAGAGGGGAGCAGAGCTGGCGTAAATTGTCGTGGGCGGCAAGGTGGGTCAGTGTTTCGTCCAACTGCCGCAGATTGGTGCTGAGCGAGCGCGGGAAACCATCATTTTTGAGCAAGAACCCCACAATATTGGCCGGGGTTAGGGTTACGGGCCGTAACCGCCTGAACGCATGGTATGCGGCCGCAGAGCGCAGGATGGATGTCCACTGCGTTAAATCAATATCAGACCCGGGCGCTTCGGCCTGTGGCAGCAGCATATGGTAGCGGATATCAATCAGGCGGGTAATCTGGTCACTCCGCTCCAGAGCCTTGCCCAGACGGTAAAAAAGCCATGCCTGATCGCGGTAGAGTGTGCCTTCGGCAATGCCAAAATGGGTCTGGCAGTCCTGCCGGACACGCGTACATAGCTCGGCAAGGTTATGGTCTGCCATATCTGCATTTTTGAGGTTGAGCAGATTGCGGGAAAAAACGTTAAGCTGCGTCCACAACTCAATGGAAACAAGAGGGCGCACCGCCCGCGCATTTTCACGCACCGCCTGAGCGAGCGAGACCATGGACGCAGGGTTGCGCGTTTCTGTCACATAAAACGGTACAATTTGGTCATGCTGCTCGGGGTTATGGATCTGCTCGAACAGGCTTTCATCCGAATTGATGGCGAGAATGGAATCCCATGCCGTCTGGCCTTCAGCATTACGGACAAACGTTTCCGTAATTTCAAGCAGGCGCGCCAGATTTTCAATGCGTTCCATATAGCGCGCAAGCCACATCATACATTCTGCGTAGCGCGAAAGAAGGGGAGTGGGGGAAACAATTATCATGATGCCATGACCCATGTATCTTTGGAGCCGCCACCTTGGGACGAATTGACAACCAGAGACCCTTTACGCAACGCAACGCGTGACAGGCCACCGGGCATGACCCATACGGAGCGCCCGGTTACGGCAAAGGGCCTGAGGTCAACGTGGCGGGCTTCCACCGTATTGCCGCACAGTGTTGGGGTTACAGACAGGCCGATTGTAGGCTGGCTGATGTAGTTGCTTGGGTTATCACGTAATTTGTGGCTGAAATCTGCCAATTCTGCCTGTGTGGCCTGTGGGCCTATCAGCAGCCCATAACCACCAGATTCCCCCACGGGTTTGACAACAAGCTTGTCAATGTTGGCCAGCGTATAGGCCAGCCCTTCGGGCTCTGCACAGATGTGGGTTTCCACACTGTCCAAAATAGGGTCTTCACCCAGATAATAACGGATAATGCGCGGCATATAGGCATAAACGGCCTTGTCGTCCGCAACCCCGGTGCCCAGTGCGTTGGCCAGTGTAACATTGCCGCGGCGATAGGCTTCAACCAGCCCCGGAACCCCCAGCAGACTATCGGGGTTGAAGACAAGTGGGTCCAGGAATTCGTCATTAAGCCGGCGGTAAATGGAATGAACAGGCATTGGCCCCATGACCGTACGCATGAACACCTTGTGGTCATCCACAAACAGGTCTTTGCCTTCCACCAGCGGGACACCCATCTCCCGCGATAAAAAAACATGCTCGAAATAAGCCGAATTATAAATACCGGGAGAAAGCAGGACCACCTGTGGGTCATCCACCCCTTGGGGTGCGACTTCGCTTAGGGCATTGTGCAGCCGTGGCCCGTATTCCTCAACCGAGCGTATGGGCAGACCGGATGCCAGATCAGGCATGAGCCGGAGCATCATGTGTCTGTTTTCTATCACGTAGGATACGCCAGAAGGTGTGCGGGCGTTATCCTCCAGCACCAGAAAGCGCCCCTGCTGGTCCCGGATCAGGTCTGTGCCGTTAATGTGTACATACACGCCACCGGGCACTGCCAGCCCCACCATGGCCTGACAGTAATTGGCATTTTGCAGCACCAGCCCAGCGGGCACCACGCCATCATTCAGTATATGCCGATCATGGTAAATATCGTGCAAAAACAGATTGATAGCCTGAATGCGTTGCTGCACCCCACGCTCGATATGGCTCCATTCATCAGAGGTGATAATCCGTGGAATGGCATCAAAGGGCAGAATGCGGTCAATGGCTTCGCGGTCGGTATAGACGGTAAAGGTAATGCCCATTCTATAAAGCTGTGCCTCGGCTGAGGCCGTTCTGTTTTGCAACTCCTGTATCTGAAGGGTGGAGAGCCGTTTTTTTACACAGTCAATAATAGGCGGCGCAGGTGCTTTACGGTTCATCAGTTCGCAAAAAAAATCGGGAGTGATGTAGTTGTCCAGCAATCCGCGCGTTGGGGGAGGGGCAAGGTTTAAAGCGTTCGTCATAAAGGCCTCCCATCTGGCGTACTGGACTGGAGTTCAGAGCTGTCCTGCGCGCCAAAACGTTTCGATTATGCATTAACGGAGCAGGATTTACGGCATTTGCCAAGCACAAAATACGCGCTCACATTTTGTTTGAACAAACCCGCATGGGTCCCTTGCGTGCCGTGCACAGAATGCTATGATTTTGCGCTGAATTATTGTTCTGATACCCAAACGGATGTCAGTCGCAAATTGCGTCAGGTCGCAAGAAGAGCAGGGCCGTATTTCTGATGAGTTCACACGTCACGCTTTTGCACCGGACCTGTTACCGCTACGACCGTCCCGTAAGCATGGGGCCTCAGACCATACGCCTGCGCCCTATGGAGGCAGGGCGTACGCCCATTGAGTCCTATGGCCTGCATATCAAACCTGAAGGCTTTACCCTACGGTGGGAGCGCGATTCCTGTGGGAATGACGTAGCCTGTGTCGGCTTTTTTGAGCGGCTGACACATTTCGATATAGAGGTCTCCCTGACCGCAGACATGACGGTCTATGACCCGTTGCTCCAGACCCTCTCAAGCGAAGATCGGGAGGAAACACGCCTTAGCACCTATCTGAGCCAGCCGGTTTGTGGCCCCGAAGTTCTGGATTTTCTGGCCCGCCATCCCATGGGGGAGGGAGGAGACCTGTTGGGAGACATGATGGCCATAAACCGGGCCATTGCCAAGCAGGTAACCTACCAACGCAGGCTTGAGCCGGGCATTTGGTCCCCGGAGGAAACATTGCGTAATGCATCCGGCTCCTGCCGGGACAGTGCATGGCTGTTTGTGAATATGGCGCGGCACAGGGGCCATGCCGCAAGGTTTGTTTCAGGCTACCTGATACAAAGTGCTACAACATCCGAAGGGGTAGAGGTGCTTACCGGGGACCTGCACGCATGGACCCAGATTTTTATACCAGACCGGGGCTGGATGGGGTTTGACACAACTTCGGGCCTGCTTACGGGGGAAGGGCATATTCCCCTTGCCGTAGCAGCCAGACCGGAGGACGCAGCCCCCGTTTCGGGCCTGCTGGACTGGTGTGAGGCAACTTTTAATGTTTCCATGCAGGTCGAACGCCTGTTTACATGACAAACAGAACCTGAAACAAATATAAACAACCATCAGGCAGGTAAGGGGAGTGCAGAATGAAGCGTTTTACCTGCCAGTCTTGTGGACAGTTGCTTTTTTTTGAAAATACCCGATGTGATCGGTGTAGCTCCCCGTTAGGCTATATGCCCCAGACCGCAAGCCTTGCTGCACTGGTGCCTGTGGGGCAGGGGTTATGGCAGTCCGTTGCCCACAACACTGTGGGGGAAAGCCATGTATTTTGCGCCAACCATGCGTATGATGTGTGTAATTGGATGTACCTGCCCGCGCAGGACAGCGGGGTTTTCTGTTTTGCATGCCAGTTTAACCGGGTTATTCCCAACCTGAATATTCCGGGGAATATGGAGCGGTGGCATAAGCTGGAAATTGCAAAACACCGTCTGTTCTACACTATTCTGCGCCTGAAACTGCCTGTTAAAAACCGTAGGGAGGACCCGCAGGAAGGACTGGTGTTTGATTTTTTGGATGACTCACCAGACGACTATCCCCCAATCATGACCGGACATAGCAATGGTGTAATCACCATTGCGACCAAAGAAGCAGATGATGCCTACAGGGAGCGCATGCGGGTGGAAATGGGAGAGTACTACCGTACTCTTTTAGGGCACTTCAGGCATGAGATCGGGCATTATTACTGGAATGTTCTGATCCGTGACGGCGGGCGTCTGGAACAATGCCGTGCTGTGTTTGGTGATGAGCGTCTGGATTACCAGATGGCTTTGCAAAACCATTATGCGCGCCTCAGGCCGGATAACTGGCGGGAACATTATGTCAGCCTTTATGCCATGTCCCATCCATGGGAAGATTTTGCGGAAACATGGGCACATTATTTCCATATAGTTTCAACACTGGAAACAGCGCTGTCCTATGACATGACCATTGGACCAGTAGCGGACAGCCTGATAGTTCCAACCCACAGGAACGACCCATATCTGCACATGCCTTTTGATGACATTATAGAGGCATGGTTGCCCTTGACCTATGCCGTCAACAGCCTGAACAGGTCTATGGGGCTGGCCGATTTTTACCCCTTTGTGCTAACGGCGGGCGTGCGTGCAAAGCTGCGTTTTATTCATGATGTTGTGCGCGAGGTGCAGCAGGCTGCTAAGTAAAATAAAGCCTTAATGTAGCTGAATCTGCGAAAAAAGAATTTCATCATTCAAAGTAATAATAACGTTTTTTGCGCGACGGGATAACAGAATAACCCTTTGCGTCTGAGACAGGGGGACGAGAGGGGCCTGCTCCATAATTTCCCGATCAACATCGGACCATGCATGGTTGCTGGCGGTTCTGTCGGTCAGTGCCAGCATGGCGGCTTCATGCATGTGCTGGTCAATACGGGGGTCACAAAACCCGGAATAATTGGGCGAGTTATCCGAATTGGGATGAAACGTTTCGCACGAAAACAGGGTTTGCAGAAAACTTGACGCCGAAGGATAATCCGCGTTCCAGCCAGCAAGTGCAATCTGGAAATGGTTTTGTGTGTTCTGGATATAAGTAAACGCTATGGCGGGGCTTATACTGCGGACCGTCGCCTTAAAGCCAAGCATGTCCAGTGTATAGCGAATATCTTCCGCCGTAGCACTGCCATGCTGTTCGGAAGGGACAATAATGGTCACTTTTTGTCCTGCCATACCACTTTCCCTAACCAGTCTGCGGGCGGCCTCCATATCGGGCTTTTGCCAGCTTGTGGCAGGGTGAGAGGGGGAAGCACCCAGTGTATAAAAGCAGAATGGCTCATACCCCGGTGTGCCACTGGGCAGGATCTGGCAAAGGGGCGATGCAACGGCGGGGCCACCACGGTAAATAATCATGGCATGGCGATTAACCGCGTAGTTCAGTGCTTGCCGAACCTTAAGCGAGGTAAAGGGGGCTTCATGCACATTGAGCATGGCAAAATAGGACAGCAGGGGCGTGTAAATACGGACCTGATCGGCGTAATGGCTCCCAACCTCGCCCAGCCGGTCAAGGGGGACGTTCTCATACATCCAGTCAGCCTGCCCGTTTTCTACTGCCGTAACGGCCGACTCTCCGTCCAGACCGAACAGCACCCGAACTTCATCAGGGTAGGCCGCAGGCTGTGCCTCATGCGACCATTCATGAAAAAACGGGTTGCGTTCCAACCGTAAAAGAGTGGTCGGGTCATAGTCTGCAATGCGGTAAGGCCCTGTTCCGGCTATGGGGGTATTGCCCATGTCGGACGCGGGGGTGTCCGCAGGTAAAATAACGGCATGCATCCATGCCAGCCGGTCCAGAAATTCCGGGTCCGGCGTGCTGAGGTGGAATACGATCTGCCGGGTCTGGGCATTGGTCTGGATCCCGCCTGCCAATGTGCATGTTGCGGGTTTTTCCAGACAGGCCTTTGCGCCAATAATGGCGCCATAATAGGGGCCAGCGGTTGGGCTGCTGACCTTGAACAGGCGCCGGAAGGAGGCCGCAACATCTTCAACCGTTACAGGCTTGCCGTTGGAAAAATGCAATCCTTCACGCAGGGTCAGGCGGTACGTAAGACCGCCGTCCTCGGGGGCTGGCACAGCCTCTGCCAGATTGGCAATAACAGGATGCGCGGAAGGCCCAGCAAATTTGGGGTATGTCAGCAGCGTATCATAGACCGGTGTTTCAAACATCTTGGTCAGGGCGGTGTAGGATATTTGCGGGTCGAGTGTGCCTGCGCCACCCTGCGCCAGAATACGCAATGTTCCGCCTGTATGCCCGCCAGATGGGCCATCTGTGGCCTGCGCCGGGTGCAAAAAGCCCGACGCCAAACCAAATGCTGCAAAACAGAACAGAAAAAATTGCGTCCGAGTGGTCATGCCTCAAGTATGGCGTGGTTTGCGCCCCCGTTCAAATTGGAAATGGCATGCGGCTATACACCACGCTGGGGCGTTGGGTGCTTGTGTGCAGGAGAAGAACGCGTTGCACTTGAAAACAGGCGTGTAAAAATTTCGCGCGGTCATAAAACAGTCACACCCAAACAGCATGATTTGCGTATAAGCTGATGGCACAGCAAGAGGGGAGGCGAACATGTGTGTTCATCAGGCGGTGCCAACTACTCAGGCGGAAACCTCGGACCGGTGGCGTGAGGCTGTTCGGGAGCGCTGGCGTATTACGCTGCTGAGCGCATGGGAGCGCGACAGGGCGGTCATGGATGGGGCTGTTACGACCTGCTCCAGAAAAGTTGCCTTCCTGCGCCAAAAAGCACGGCTGACCCGTAGCAATGCAGGCTGCAAGTAAGCACTGTATTGCGGCCTTTGGCCATTGTCATGTCTGGGCAGTTAAGCTGCATCCCTTACACTTGTCCTGCTTTTTTGGCTTTAAAAAAGAGATTTTTAAAAAACATCGGGCTTAATAGCCTTAAACGCTTGCCTTTGCCCGGCCGAAGTCATAAGAGGAAGCGCCAAAGGTCGGGTGACCTGCGGCAGTGCTTTGCTACTGGGTTAACCCGCCACGTTGTAATTCAGCAAGGGTGCCCGCTGCATGACTTCCTCCCCCTATAGCCGTGTTACTGAAGCTCTGGCGTTTGACGATGTTCTGGTCGTCCCGGCTGCTTCCGATGTCGTGCCAGGCCAGACAATGGTGCGCACACATCTGACGCGCTCTATCGAGCTTAACATTCCCCTTATTTCCTCGGCCATGGATACGGTTACGGAAGAACGCATGGCTATTGCCATGGCGCAGCAGGGCGGTCTTGGCGTTATCCACAAAAACCTCAAACCTGAGGAGCAGGCAGAGCATGTCCGCCGGGTCAAGCGGTTTGAATCCGGTATGGTTGTTAACCCGGTAACGGTCGGCCCGGACCAGACACTGGCCGAAGTCCGTGAGATCATGCACCGCCACGGCATTAGCGGTCTGCCAGTTGTGCAGCCCGGAACCCAGAAGCTGGTGGGTATCCTGACCAACCGTGATGCCCGCTTTGCCGTAGACCCCACCCAGCGTGTGTCCGAACTGATGACCAAGGACCGCTTGGTCACGGTCAAAAATGGTGTTGACCCCGATACCGCCCGCCAGCTCCTGCACAAGCACCGGATTGAAAAGCTGCTGGTCGTGGATGATGCCGACCGCTGCGTTGGCATTATTACCGTCAAGGACATGGACAAGGCCGTGGCACATCCGCTGGCCATCAAGGACGGCATGGGCCGCCTGCGTTGTGCTGCTGCTACCGGTGTGGGTGAAGATGGCTTTAGCCGCGCCAAGCTGCTGATTGATGCAGGCGTGGATGTGCTGGTGGTAGATACCGCCCATGGCCATTCCGCCGGGGTGCTGGCAGCCGTGGAGCGCCTGAAGGCGCTGGATGACGATATTCAGGTTATTGCGGGTAACGTTGCAACGCCAGAAGCCGCACGCGCACTGGTTTCGGCCGGAGCCGACTGCATTAAAATCGGGATTGGTCCGGGTTCCATCTGCACGACGCGTATTGTTGCAGGTGTGGGCGTGCCGCAGTTTTCCGCTATTTTGGAAACGTCTCTGGCCTGTAAGGAAATGGACGTGCCCTGCATTGCCGATGGTGGCATTCGCACCTCGGGTGATATTGTTAAGGCCATTGGTGCCGGGGCAGACGTGGTCATGATTGGCTCGCTGCTGGCAGGCACGGAAGAAGCACCCGGTGAGGTGTTCCTGTATCAGGGCCGGTCCTATAAATCCTACCGGGGTATGGGCAGCCTTGGCGCTATGGCGCGCGGCTCGGCTGACCGCTACTTCCAGCAGGAGGTCAAAGATGCCCTCAAACTCGTTCCCGAAGGGATTGAGGGGCGTGTGCCTTACAAAGGCAGCATGGCCGCTGTTATTCATCAACTTGTGGGCGGGCTGAAAGCTGGCATGGGCTACACCGGCTCGCGCGAGATCAGTGACCTTCAGGTGCGGGCCAAATTCCGCCGTATTACCGGCGCTGGCCTGCGCGAAAGCCACGTGCATGATGTTTCCATCACGCGTGAAGCCCCCAATTATCGTCAGGACTGATCTGCCTTTATGACACCTACTGCCAGACTTGCCGCCAGCATTGACCTGCTGGTGGCTATGGAGGCGGCACCTCGCAAACCAGCAGATGCCGTTGCCAACAGCTTTTTCAGAGAAAGACGCTATATTGGCGGCGGCGACCGGCGTGCCATTTCCGGCCTTGTGTGGGACATCATGCGCAACTGGCGCAGGCTGGGGTGGTGGCTGGAGCAGAGCGGTGGGCAGGCCAGCCCCCGCATGCTGGCTGGTGCCCAGTTGGTATTTGACCGCACCCCCATGGAAAAGCTGGTTTCCATCTATGGCGGTGGGCGCTTTGCCGCAGGTGCTCTGAGCGAGGCCGAGCAGGCCACGCTGGCAGCACTGGTCGGCAAGGATCTTGCAAGCGCCGATATGCCCCGTGCTGTTCAACTGGAGGTGCCAGACTGGCTGCTTCCAAAGCTTGAAGAGACATTTGGCGCGGATATTGAGACCGAAATTCAGGCCATGGCGGACCCCGCCTCGCTGGACCTGCGGATTAACATGCTGCGTACAACCCGCTCGGAAGCCATGCACGCACTGGCGCGCGAGGGCCTGCACGCGGAGGAAACAAAGCTTTCTCCGTGGGGGCTGCGGCTTGAAGGGCGCCAGCCCGTGACTGCCAGCAAGCCGTTCCGCGATGGTCTGGTCGAAATTCAGGACGAAGGTAGCCAGCTTGTTGCGGCTATGGCAGGCGTTGATTCCAGCATGCGCGTACTGGACTACTGCGCGGGTGCGGGGGGCAAAACACTGGCCCTTGCCATGATGATGGAAAACAAGGGCCACATTGTTGCCTGCGATGTTTCTGTCGTGCGTCTGGAAGGTGCGGTCAAAAGACTGCGCCGCGCCGGGGTGCATAATGTGGAGCGCCACCTGCTGACCGAAGGCGATAAATGGGCCAAAAGGCGCGCAGCCTCCTTTGACCGCGTACTGGTGGATGCACCATGCAGTGGCACGGGTACATGGCGGCGCAACCCCGACGCCCGTTTCCGCACCACACAGGTCGATCTGGACGAACTGGTGGCCAAACAGGCTGCCATTATGGATCGCGCGGCCAATCTGGTTAAGCCGGGTGGGCGCATGATCTATGCGACCTGTTCGCTGCTCAAGGTGGAGAATGCGGGGCAGGTGGAACAGTTCCTGACCCGCCACCCCGATTTTCGCCTTGTTCCATCAGGGTCTGCTTCCTTGCCGGACAGCCTGCGGGACCAATCCATGATCAGCCTGACACCCGCGCGGGATGAAACAGACGGGTTTTTTGCCGCTGTTCTGGAACGCCAAATCCCTGAAAGCTGATTATTTTACGCCGATAGAGTATTTTTCAAGTTTCCTTGCAGTCTATCCTCGTGGTTTGATGTATAACTGCCATGCCTTTATGCATGATGCGCAAAAGAACATGGATCACACCTGACCACGAGATAGACCAGCATGACCGATAGTGTAATTCTTTTCGTCTTCTTTGTGCTGGGTGGCAGTATGCTCGCGCAATGGACGGCATGGCGCTTCCGGCTGCCCGCTATTGTCCTGCTTTTCTCTCTTGGGTTGCTTTACGGGCCTGTGTTGCAGGTCATGCACCCATCGGAAATGATTGGCTCGGCCTTTCATCCCATGGTTTCCCTCGCCGTTGCCCTCATTGTGTTTGAAGGGGGGCTGGCACTGGATTTCCGCCAGTTGAAGGAGGCAGGGGAGGGTGTCCTGCGTCTGACGCTGGTTGCGTTGCCCATTAACTTTCTGCTCGGCAGTCTGGCGGCCCATTACATTGGCGGCATGGGCTGGGGGCCAGCATTCCTGTTTGGCTCCATTGTTGTGGTCACCGGCCCCACGGTTGTTCTGCCACTTTTGCGGCACGCCAAGCTTAAGCCCCGTATTGCCGCGTTTTTGCGGTGGGAAGCCATTCTGAACGATCCTGTAGGCGCTATTCTGGCAACATTGGTGCTGGAAGTGCTGCTTATGCACCCAGATGAAGGGTCCGGCACGGTACTGACCGCCATAGTGCCCCACATGCTGGCCAGTGCGGTTTTGATGATTGGCCTTGGTGTTGGCACGGCGTGGTGTGTCCGCTGGCTGTGTGTGCGCGATCTTCTGCCCGAAATCATGAAGATGCCCTTGTTCATTACACTCGCGCTTATGCTGTATGTGGTGGGCACCCTGAGCATGGATGGTGCGGGGCTGATTGCATCCACCGTTTTTGGCATGGGGCTGGCCAACCTGCGCATTCCCGGCATGGGCGAACTCCAGCGCATGAAGGAAGCACTGGTCGTTCTGATTGTTTCTGTTCTGTTCGTATTGTTGGCCGCAGACCTGCAACGGCATGAACTGGCCAGTATTTCGTGGTCCATAGGTGGGTTAACGCTGGCCGTCCTGTTTCTGGTGCGCCCATTAGGCATATGGCTGGCGACCATGGGGTCCAGCCTGAGCTGGGGCGAGCGTTTTTTTGTTGGCTGGATTGCCCCGCGTGGCATTGTAGCGGCAGCCGTGGCTGGTATTGCCGGTGTTCGGTTGCAAGATGCGGGCTACCCCGGCGCGGGGCTGGTTATGCCTGCGGTGTTTGCCGTTATTGCCTCGACCATGATCTTGCACGGTTTTTCGCTTATCCCCTTGGGCCGCAAACTGCACCTGACCTTGTCCAACCAGCCAGCACTGGCCATTGTGGGGGCGAGCGACTGGTCTACTCAACTGGCGCAGGTCGTGCATGAGGTGGGCACCCCCGTGCTTCTGGTAGACAGTTCGGCAACCGATCTGGCACAGGCGCGCAAAGCGGGCGTGCCCATTCTATGCGCGGAGGTCCTGTCTGAAGAAGGGGCAGAAAGTCTGGAAGAACGCCCCGCTGATTACCTGATTACCGCAACGCCGGACGCTATTTATAACGGACTGGTCTGCGCACATCTGGCCCCACACTTTGGGCACCAGCGTGTCTATCAGGTTAGCCCCGGCATTGCCCGTCTGGACCAGTACCGGGGCCTTAGCCGCGATGCGAGAGGGAAGGTGTTAGGGCAGCCGGGCTGGAACTTTACCCTGCTGGAAACATTGGTCAAACAGGGCTGGCGCTTTGTGGCCAAGGATATCACAGAGGAAAACAAGGAACGCCTGCTGATGGAAAACAGCGATTTCCTGATTTTTCTCATGATCCAGAAAGGGGCTGCCATTACCGTGGTGTCTTTGGAAGATGATGCGTCTCCCCCATTCTGGGCCGGGCTTGTGGCCATTGGCCTGATGCCTCCACCCAAACAGGTGGCGACTGCCCCATCGGCTTAATCGCGTATCGGTGGCGCGGAATGGATGGTTATGGCGGTAGCCCCGGACGCCAGAACACTCAGCAGATCCTGTTGTGTCAGTGCGATACACCCCTCGGTTGGCGTGAGTTCTGGACGTTGCAGATGCATGAATATGGCGGACCCTTTACCTGGTATGGCCGGTGAATCGTTGTAGCCGATAACAACCACCAGATTATAAACGTCATCCTCTCTCCACAAAGCCTCGTGGCGGGCAGGATTTGGGCGTGTCAGAGGGTGGTTGTAGAGGGGGGAGGCCGGGTCATCGCACCATCCATCTTGTTGGGTTATGGCAAACACGGGCAGAACGGTTACGGGGCGCGGGGTCCGGTCGGCGCGGTAATACACTTTTCTGAGAGTGAAATGCCCGACAGGAGTGCACAGATCCCCCTCGACCTTGTTGCCGGTTATGCCATTTGTGCCCAGAATGGCTGTCATTGTTGTGTGCCCGCAATGCAGTTTTGCGTAGCTGCGGCTGTCAGGTATGGGCCACACGTGTATTATCATTTTATGATCTTGCCTCTGTTCATGGCCTGCCATGCAGCTCACGTATCATGTCGGTTCTTACGTTGCGTGAAGTTTCGTGGCACGGTAGCAAAAGAACAGGACAGGCAGCCACTCATATAAGGCTGACACAAGGAGATGGAACCACATGACGGGTGCACGCCCCATTTTGGTTGTTGACGACGATCAGGTCATCCGCCGCGCGTTGACGGAACAATTGCAGGTTGATGGCGAGTTTCTGGTGCTTGAAGCCGCAACGCTTGCTGAAGCCCGCGAAAAGATGAAAGGCCCGGATGCCCGGTGTGACGCCATCCTGCTTGATGTGTCATTACCGGACGGCGATGGTCGGGATTTTTGCATGGAGCTACGCAAGGAAGGTTTGCGTATGCCGGTCATCATGCTCACAGGTTCGGATGACGAGGCGGACATTGTGCGCGGTCTGGACGCTGGTGCGAACGATTATGTGGCAAAACCTTTCCGCATTGCCGAACTGCTGGCCCGACTGCGCGCGCAATTGCGCCTGTTTGAAAACAGCGAAGATGCGGTGTTTTCAATCGGGCCATATACGTTCCGCCCTTCGGCCAAGCTTTTGCTGGAGCCCGTTAAAAACCGCCGCATTCGGTTGACGGAAAAAGAAACAGCTATTCTCAAGTTTCTATACCGTGCCGGAACGCGCCCCGTGCCCCGTCAGGTCCTGCTTAATGAGGTCTGGGGTTACAATGCAGCGGTTACGACCCACACGCTGGAAACCCATATTTACCGCCTGCGGCAGAAAATTGAGCCCGATCCGGCCCATGCCTCTCTGCTGGTAACAGAGGGTGGCGGCTACAGGCTTAACCCTGAGGTTCTGGCCTAAGGCAAAGCCCTGCTTCTCCAGACAGGCAACGGTTATGCGGTTGCCTGTCTGGAGAAGATAGCGACATTTCATCGTGTTTATTTGTAAAAAATAACCAATTGCGTTTGCCGCCATCTTGAATGAATGGCATGCGCGCTCTGATAACGCCCCTAAAAAAAATCGGTTTGCCCATACCTGCGGTAAAGCTTGGAGTATGCTCACTCCCGCTATGAAGGTCTTGCCGCAAAATATCTGATTTTTTTAACTTTAATGACAAATTCCCTCTTGCCAAGTTGTCCGTGATGGATGTATCTAGCCCTCACAAACCGGGTGCGTAGCTCAGCGGTAGAGCATCGCCTTCACACGGCGGGGGTCACAGGTTCAATCCCTGTCGCACCCACCACGGTTTGCCCTAGTTTTCTGCGGGTTACAGAAAACAATCCACAAAATAATAAGTGTGCTATCGGTTTGTGCCGGCCCGTTTTGGGTTATATCTAACCGTGCAATACTGGTCTAATCCGTGCAAAATCCGTGCACGGATTTTATTGACTTACTACAGTATGTTTTTCTTATGTTCTCCATTCGAGAGGAGTGGCATATGGATAAACATTAGACTGGTAATCGCACGACCAGCTTTGCCAGCCCGGCAGCAGATTCTGTTGAAGGGCTGATAGACCTTTCCCATATCTGGACCTCAAAAACCCCAGCCGCCCCCCGTGCGCGTGCGTGGCGCGGCCTTTGCGGGGTTCGATAGGGATATTCTCGTAGCCGAAAGTGTGGGTACTCCGCAGGTAGGTCAACTGGCCATTGCCTGAGCAGTCTGTGTGTGCCGCTGGCGAAGTGCAGATGCGGGATAGAGCATGGTGGCATATGCCCGGTGATTACTCCCAAGGTGTTCACTGCCTGCTCATTTCATTTTCATGAGCAGGCAGCCTTTACTGGCGGGTTGGCAGGGCTTTTGTGTTTGCCCGGGCAGCTCACTCAAGCGGACACACAGCTTACTTCTTCTATCGGAAGAACCGGGGGTGGAGCATGCCACAGGCCCTGATCGATATCGTTAATTTCCTGATCAATTTCTAAAACAACCTGCCGGGAAAATGGTCCAAGATGCAGGTAGAGTGCGCTGACCATAATGGTATATGGCAATGCCTTGGGGTTATGGAGCAGGCAGTCCAGCAACATGCGCCAGAATTGTCCGGCTGTCCCCGGACCTGCCCGGTGAATGCGCATAAGAAGGCGGACAAAACTAAGCAGGTCGCCTTTGATCATTTTATGGGCATGTTCACGCTTGAGCATGCGCCCCATCCGGCGCACACGACCAAAATACGCGACAGGGTTATAAATAGCGGCCAGTACGCTTCTGTAATCATTCAGAACGTCTCGGCGGGGGCGCTTTGTCTCAAAGTTCAGGCCCGCTGTGCATTGGTCCCCCGACTGTGTCTGCTCACTTCCGGAAAACAGGCGCCCTTCGGCCAGCAGGCGGCGGGTTAGCTGCGTTGTGGGCAGGGCGTATAGGAGGCCCACCATGCAAACAGGAATTGCTGTATCCTCTATGCACGCGATCATGCCAGCAGCAACACTGCCCTTTTCGCTGTCAAAGCCGACAATGAAGCCGGCATTGACGAAAATGCCAGATTCATGAATTTTGGTAATGCTCTGTTGCAGATTACGGCGTGTGTTCTGCTTTTTTTGCATCAGCACCAGAGTGTCCGTATCTGGGCTTTCTATACCAATGAAAACAGCAAAAAAATTGGTTTGGGCCAGACTTCTGAGCAACTCATCATCATCGGCGAGGTTGATGGAGGCTTCAGTTGAAAATTCAAATGGAAATTTGCGGTCGCTTTGCCAGAGCAGAAGGTCTGGCAGAAATTTTTTGAGCGCTTTTTTGTTGCCAATCAGATTGTCATCAACAAAATCAACATGCCCACGATAGCCCAGTGCATACAGGGCGTTCAGCTCCGCCAGCACCTGTGCATTGGTTTTGGTGCGCGGAACCCGGCCATATAGCTCAATAATATCGCAAAATTCGCAACTGAACGGGCAGCCGCGTGAAAACTGAACACCGACATGAAGGTAATGATCAAGGTTGAGTAGATCAAAGCGGGGCAGGGGGCTTTTGGTCACGTCTGTCTTGCCCATGGGGGCTTCAAAAACGCCCTCCACAGCACCCGCCCGCCATGCGGAGACAAAGTTGTCCATGATCTCTTCAGCTTCGCCCAGAACCTGAAAATTTGCTGCGGCATATAAAGGCGGGCTGGATGTTACATCAGGCCCGCCAACCACCACGGGTTTGCCCGCCACCCTGCACCGTTCAATAAGATGCAGGGCATCGTTTCGTTGGGGGAGCATGCCGCCGGTCATGACCAGATCGGCCCAGTCAAAATCGGCGTCAGTCAGGAGTTCGGTATTGCGGTTGACCAGCCGGATATCCCATGTGCTGGGCAGCATGGCCGCAACGGTTATCAGGCCCAGAGGTGCCGCAGGATAGCGCGCCCCGGACAGATCGCAGGCTTCCTTGTAGTTCCAGAAAGAACTGGCGTTGAATAGCGGAAAGATCATCAAGACCTTACATCTATCGGTCATTGATAAAATTTCCTTGAAGGGCGCTGGGTTTGATCATCAAAAAAGGCGATTTTGCGCCCTCTTCGACAGCGCGCCGATCCCCGTAGGGCGCGGCTCGGTGTGAAGGGTAACATGCCGTTGGTGCCTTTCATGGGCTTGAAGCAGGAGGCAGGAGACGGCAAAAGCTCAGAAGATCATATGTTCGAGCTGAAGGGGCGTTTATACGCTGAACGTCCGCTAATAGCGATAGAACAGCCAGGGCTGCCAATGGTAATAAAAATCTGTCCATATTTACCCTAGGTTCCTGCTCCCTCATGCAGCGCAATCGCAGCGAATGCAGCTGTCATTTTCTGGCCCAAGGGCAAGTGGGGAAACGTGCCAGCCTTTTCGCGTGGCTCTCTGTCTTTTCATGCAACAAGATGATATGGGTGTTTTGTTGGCTTGCGCTTGACCGGCTCTGGTTCCGGTAACGCCAGAAAACAGTGTGCGCTGGTAGCTCAGTTGGTTAGAGCGGGCCGCTCATAACGGCTTGGTCG